>JAJXZH010000013.1 GCA_021780155.1 bacterium | reverse complement strand
AGAGCGCCAGTTGAAACTGAACCCGAAGGAGAGCTTCCGGTTGAAAAATTTCCGCTGGTTGAGTGACATTCGGTAGCATTGTTTGAACTCCAATTTAAGACGGACGAACCTCCGTTGCTAACAGTTGATGGACTGGCATAAATATTGGCAGTCGGTTGCTGAGGGGTAGAGTTTGTCGTGCTGACTGTATAATTAGCCTGAACAGAACCACTGGTGCCATTAGTACATTGAATTGAAAAAGTTGTCGTTCCAGCCAAAGCGCTTACCTGATCTTCTCCTGAAGTCGTTCCGCCGGTTGAAAATCCGGCTCCAGCCAAAACATGACATTCCGACGCATTGGTCGAATTCCAGTGCAAATAAGGAGCAGTCCCTAAAGGAACTTGTGTAACTCTAACGCCATCTGGATATTCCGCCCAAAGATTTGCGGTCGGATTTTGCTGAATCGCTTGTCCGGTAATACCATAAAGTCCGGTAGCATAATATTCTATTCCACCACTACCCGGAAGAACATCTCCTACTCCGCCAAAGCTGGCGCTCATTTGAGAAAGAGAGATTGTATATCCTGAAGCTCCGCAGATACTTACCGATTGAGAAATAGGCGATACATTCTGAGCCCAAATAGTTCCGGTTACTTGAATACAATTGCCGCTATTTGTGGCGCTAAAACTATTCTTAGCGTCAATAGCAGTAACCGAAGATGTATTTAAAAAAGTGAATTTGAAAGCCACTTGGTCTCCCGGCTGCATATTGCTCAAACTGGAAGTCCAGTTTTGAGTGCCGGCATTGGCGTGATTTCCCACCAAAAACATTCCCGATGAAGAAAACGACGCCTGACCTGAAGCGGACGCAATAGACGGCAAAAACAATGACGCCATAGCGCTAAAAACAACGACCAAAATTGTTGAAAACTTTATAATTTTATTCATTTTTATTTTATTTTATTTTTTATATTCTATCATATTTATTTAAAAAAGTCAATAACACACCTAAAACTTTGGGGTATTGAGCTTTTGTCTCCCGATTGACCCGATACATAGTTAAATATATAATCAATTTTAGAACAAGGAGTCAAGAAATGGACGGCCCAAAACAGATAATCTCAAGGACCATTATTGATAGACTCACATCTCACCCTAAAGGAATTATCGGTAGAACTTTAATAAATTTTGAAGGAAAAAATATTGTCTTTAATTTTGAATGGAGAATTTTTAGTGAAAATTCAATTCAAATACATTTTTTTAAAAACGGAGATGTATTTTTTTACAGAAAAATCCGCCATAGTTCCATAAACGACAATATTGATATGCTTACCGATGAAGAGTGTTTGCTTTTGTCTTTTTTGATTTTGGGAGTGGTTAAAGTTCTTGAAAAATACGAAGAAGAATTGGAATCCGAAAATGCCGCCATTTTCGTCAAAAACGAATTAGTATTATTTGAAATGGATATTCTCCCGGAAAAAGAATCCGACAAAAATGATTTGCTGTCCGTATTAAGTGACTCCCCTGTCGCAAAAATGTAAAAAATAAAAACCCTAACTTTTAGGGTTTTTTTATTTTAATGCGTCAATATAACGCTCATATTTACTTGAAGGATTCCACAAAACCCACCCGGAACATCCCGCGTCATAACAGGCGCGAATTTGATCTTTAACTTCATTAGCTCCATAAGCCATTGTCCTAAATGGAAAAATTGAATCCAAACCAAATGCCTGAAGCCATGGACGAAGTTTGGATTTATTTTTTTTATCCTTTGAGATTGTTTTCCAGCCTTCGGACAACGACTTATAAATGATTTCATAAGAAGCTCGTCCGGGGTCTTTGATTCCAAAAGTTCCCGGCGCCCAATGAGACGGATAAACCATCGGCATTATAAAGTCAAAATGCTCTGCGGCATCCTGCACTTTCTGGCCGATACTCATTTCCGGACGAAGGAATGTAGTTCCAAAAATATCTACCGAAATGGGCTTGCTATTTTTTTGAGCGACTTCTTTGTCCAAATAATCAAAAAACGATTTAATGACCGGCTGTCTTTTTTCTATCGGCGTCCGACTCTTTGGTTCTCGCGGTCCGCCATAGCGAACATAATCATAATTGATTTCATCAAATCCCAAATCAATCGCCAATCGAGAAGCTTGCGCCACTTGTTTCCAACGAATTTCAGATTCGGGGTCAAACCATCCGTTTGGTTTCCAAAAAACAATAATCCTTGCGACAAGATATAAATTTAACGAATGAAGCTTGTCCAATTTCTCTTTGGCTTTTTTGTTTTTAATAACAAAAGCATTAATGCCATTGGAACGAACATCAATTACAAGAGTATTGATTGATGTCTCTTGGTAAATTTTTTGGATATTTTCCATCAATCGGTCATTTTCAAAAGTGTCTATGGTTATATAAAGTCCTTTTACTATTTTTGGAGTTGATAAATGGCTTTGCGCTTTTGCGCCAACCGAAAAAACAAAAAATATCAGGACTGCCAAAACAAATTTGTTTTTCACCTGTCCCCTCCTTTCGCTTTTTCGAACTCATCCAAACGAACAAAGACATACCCGTTATTTCTCAAAAAACGGATAATTTCCGGCAACGCCGAGAGAGTATTGAGACGCTCATGAAAAACAATAATACAAGAATTAAATTTTCTTTTTTCAATTGTTTTTTCCACCGTTGATATAACCGGGCTGGGATTATTATAAACCCAATCCAGAGATCCGACGGAGTTTCCTCCGTGACTTAATATTGTCATCCCCGTCATCTTTTGAAGTTCGGCTTTCCTTTCGCCGGTCATCGCAAAAAATGGAGGTCTCACAAAATGAGAGTGGCGATGTGTGATTTTAAAAATAATCTCATCGGTCCTTTCTATTTGCCAGACGGCTTTTTCAATTGATATGTTTTGACAAAGATTCCATTTCAAATTCGGCTTAACCAGACAAACATGACCATAGGTGTGATTTTCTATTTCATGGCCATCGTTATTTTCCAAAGCAATCATCTCAGGATGCGCCACCGCCTCACAACCAATAACAAAGAAGGTGACTTTTATACCCTCTTTTTCAAAATAAGGCAGAGCTTTTTTCAAAAAAATTTGATTGGGACCGTCATCAAAAGTCAAAGCAACCAATCTTTTTTGGGCAAAAGTAGTAGAGCTCAAAAGAATCACCAAAAACATCAGAGCGATGATTTTGAGTTTCACGAATTCCTCCTTATTAACGAACTAAAATAAATAATAGCATAAAAAATACCGCCAAAAAACCGGCTAAATTTAATTCTGAATATTATCAATTATTCCAAAGTGATTGAGACAATCTCCGGGTTATTTCCACTTCTCATTGGCGGACCCCAAGTTCCAACACCACTTGAAGTATATTCATAAAAATCTCCTATTTTATGCAATCCGTAATCATATCCCTTATAAACAATTTCCGTTATGAGCTTAAAAGGAAGCAACTGACCAACGTGGGTATGCCCCGAAAGTTGTAAATCTACCCCCATTTGTTGGGCTTCCTCAATTTTTGACGGCAACGGAATGTGATACAAAAGAACGGTGGGCATATTTTTGTCATAATTTTTATCCGCTTCCAAAATACTTTTTATGTCTTGCGGTTGTAAATCCTGGCCATAAGAAATCCCCGCAAATTGAAGTCCGTCTTTATGAACGACTCTATCATCAATAAATTGAATATCGGTTTGGCTTATTATTTGCAAAACTTTATCCAAACCCAAATAAATTTCATGATTTCCCGTGACATAATATATCCCCTCCGGCGCTTTCAAGGAATTAAGCGGAGCAATAAGCGGAGTTAAGTTCCCATCCATTCCATCAAATAAATCCCCGGTAATGACTATCGCATCCGGTTTTTGAGCGTTGGTTAAATCGGCAACTTTTTGCATAAAATCCGCCCCATTAATATTTCCAAGATGAACATCCGAAAGTTGAATTATTTTTTTACCCTTCCAAAAATCCGGAAGATTTTTCATGGGAATCGAAATATTTTTTATTTTTATGTTATAAGCGTTATAAATATTGTAAGCCGAATAAACTAATGCCAAAAAAAGCATTGCCCAAGTTATTATCTTTCGGCCGGTATAAATTCCAAATAAATGCAGGGCGCCGACAATTATCCAGGCAATTATCAAAGAAAACAAAACGAACACCCAAACACCAATCAAAATAGAAGAAATTATATAAAGATATTTAACAATTTGATTTTCGGTTATTCGCGAAATAGCGGAAATTATCAGAAATCCAAAAGTGATTGATAAAATCAACACAGCAATAACAACTTTGGTCGAAAAAGACCTAATCAAAAAAAGACGCCCCAAAGAAAACAAAACAAACCAATTGGCGCCACCCAAAACCAAAACTGCCACTGCAATCAATAAAATAAATCTTAAAATCATCCGATAATAATACCACTATTTGCGTTAAAACCAAAAATCCCGCTAATTTGCGGGATTTTTTGAACATTAATAAAAATTACTCGGTTGTCACTCCGTCAAAGTGTTCGCTCTCATCGGCTTCCGCATCGGCTTTGGTAACGTGAATTTTTCCGTCAACATGATTTGGCGGAGAATAAACGGTGTAAAGCTTCATCGGCTCGGTTGCCGAAGTATTAACGATGTTGTGATTTGTCCCTGCCGGAACGACTATGGCAAACCCATCGCCTATTTCGTGATCAACTCCATCCAAAATCGCCTTGCCAATTCCCTTTTCTACTCTCAAAAATTGATCCAGTTGGTGGACTTCCATTCCAATATCCTCAAGTGGCTTTAAACTCATCACGACCAATTGGCTATTTTTTGCCGTATAAAGGACCTTACGAAAATTTTCATTTTCTTCGGTCAATTTTTCTATATTATCTACAAATCCTTTCATATTTTTATTTGCTCATTTTAGAGCTTAATTAAATATTATCTTTATTTTCGACTTTTTTTATATTTTGACCTTTTGAAAGTTCAATTGCTCCAAAAATAACCAGCGCCGCCACCGACAAAAAAACGGAGACCTCCGGATTCCACATAGACAAAAACAGCACTATTAAAGCAAAAATGATTTCGAGCATTCCTTTTAATTTATTTTTACTCATATTTTATTTTAACACGATTAACAGAAATAAACTAATTCAATTTCCAAATTTCAAAATTCAAAATCAAAGCGAAAGAAACCCACAAAAAATAAGGAACCAAAAGCAATCCGGCGGTATTATTTATAGAATAAAATTCAAAAACGGTTAAAAGAATCATCGCCCATAAAAAAATAATATCCACAAATGCCAATCTTGGAGAATGAATGCCAAAAAACAAAATTGACCACAAAATATTTAACGCCAATTGAATTCCAAAAATTGTAATTTCTGTTTCAATCGGAATTCCGGAAATTCCGCCACTCCAAACTAAATATAATGAAACTCCCATAAGCAAAAATAAGATTGACCAAACCGGACCAAAAATCCAGCCGGGAGGATTAAACGAGGGTTTTTTAATTCCCGCATACCAACTTTTAATTTGACTCATCGTGAAAAGTGAGCCGATTATTCCAGCTCCTTCACAAATAAGAATAGAAATAATTAATCTTGCTATATTGTTCATAATTATATTATAAAAATCATTTTATACCACACTTGGCTTTCAGCTCCGCCAAATCCGCCGCAGTAACCTTTTCGTTTATACCATTATTCAGCCGATACATAATCGCCTTGGGATCATCTACATGCGCCAGTCCCAAAGCATGTCCCAACTCATGAGCTAAAACTCTAATTAATTTATTTTGGTCATCAAACTGATAAATATCAATTGATTGCCCATCGGGTCCGCTCTGATAATTTCCCTCTTCAAATTCACTTCCCTGCTGACTTCCTATGGCGTTGTATTGATTGACATTCAAATTCAAATAATTTACCAACTGGTTAAGAGCCACCACCACGGCATTGATATTGGCCGCCGCCGCATTCAAATCTTTTTCTTCTTGGTTGATAGTCGCCATTTCAACATTTAAGGCATCCCCCTCCTGATTCAATTGATTATAAATATTTTCGGGAGCTCCACCTTTTTGATTCCAAGAATTTACTTGCGCATTATAAGCATTCTGCCGAGTTTGAAAGTCGGCAATTTCTGCATCCAAAGCCGATTTCTGACTGTTATAATTTGCCAACATTGTATTGTATTGGACTTTTATCGCATCATAAGAACTTTTTGTATTGCCGACGACTATCCCAAGCTGTTGCAATTTTAACGTCGCTTCCTGACGATAGTCATATATCAAATTTATTTTTAAGCTTCCGGTATCAGAATATTCAAACAATTTTTTATTTATCGGACTTTCCCAAATTTGAACCGCCTGATTAATATCATTAAGAAAGGCCTGCTTTGATATTCCAAACCTGGTATCAAAAGTTCCCAGAGAATATGTAATCGGCTGTTGACAAGGAAGTAATTGATTTTGAAGTTTTAAAAAAGTAGTGGATAGCTGTTGCTTAAATATATAAATCAGCGCGGCAATCACCACTACCCCAAACGCCAGTTTTAAAATTTTTTTCATTATATTATTATAGCAAAAATCCGCCTAAAGCGGATTTTTGTGATTCAAAATTTATTTAACTCCATAACCGCTCGGGATTCCGTGCACAGACCAGAAATGACCGGCATCAGTGCCTTGATCCATTATTGTTTCGTAATTCCCCCAAACTAAAGATCCGCCATCAACCCAGTATGGACTATTTTGTCCCTCTGAGCCAACCCAGACTATTTTGTAATGTTCGCTAACTCCCGAACCTCCCGGAACGTTTCCATTCCACTCGTTATCAACCCAAGCCCCCAAACAATATTTCGGATCATTGTTACCATTGGCATTGCAGTTATCCCATTGGGCATTCCATTTCATAACCAAATGGTCATTGGCATAAGTCGGGTTGCCCCAAACTGTTCCGTCAAGATCCTTATCTACTCCATCGGCTTTTCCGGAAAAAATTCTGGCCTGGTAATTATAGCCGTATTGATCGAATCCGGCTGCAAACGTCAATCCTGCTCCCGCCAAAAACAACGCAATAAATGAAATAATTAGTGTCTTTTTCATAATGTATAATTTACGTCTTCTCGACCTTTTTATTTGCTTTGATATTACTCCTCTTTTTATATATTGCAAAAACCGATCTTCGTCGGTTTTATTATTCTTTTTTCTTGTCCAATCTATCAAGCCCCATAATTTTTACCCCAAAATAAACAACCAGCGCAATCACGATGAAATCTATCAGTACGCTGATTAAATCTCCATACATAACCTGCGCCGAACCGATGCCAAAAGATGCCGCTTTCAAATCCCCCGCCATGCCCAATATAATTCCCAAAATTGGATTGATAATGTCGGTGATGATGGCGGTTACCACCTTGGACACTGCGCCACCTAAAATAAATCCGACCGCAAGGCCTATTACCCCTTGCTCACGAATAAAATCAACAAATCCTTTCATATTTTTATTTTATTAATTATTTTTTATTTATTTCTATTTTATATCTTAAACGTCTTTCCTAAAAGTCCCGCTCTATGCAACATCGTGGAGCCAAGATATCTTGCAACCATTTCTTCACTTTTAGCCAAAGCATCTTTGTCTATATTCCATTCGAATACCCTTTCTAAAGGAATAAATTTAAAATTTCCCTTAGCGTCAAAATATGGGGGCATCAATACCCTGAAATACGGCCTTTCATTGCAATTGACTAAAACAATTGGAGCTTTCCAATGCTTGGCTGTCGTTTGAAAAGGAATCAAATCTTTTTCGTTCGGTTCGGCGTTCCATCTAAATTTAACTTCTACAAATTCCGGAATTCCCTTTTTGTTGACTACAATAAAATCGGGAATAGTTCTGATTTTCTGACCAACCTCGGTATTACCGTTAAAAATTTCGTCCGGCTGGACCAAGTTTTGAGTTATCGCTTCATATCCAAAACTATAGACCTTGTTGCCGGATTTTTTAAGCAATTCTTCAACCAACATTTCCGCCATCCGTCCTTTTAGCATTCCTTCGGTATTGTCTTTTTTTAATATATTTTTTGCCATAGATAAATTATACGCTAAATTAATAAATCATTGAAGGATTCATATTAAACAACTAATAAAAAATATTTTTACTATATTGACATTATTTCAATATTATATTATTGTCATTTCAGCAGTTTAAAAAGGAGGAAAGATGCCAACAAAGATTCGGGACGCAAACGGAAACGTTGTCGGATATCTGGAAAAAAGAGGTGATAGAATATTGATGTTGAGTCCTCAAGGTGAAGAGTCCATTGGTCAATTTGGTGATTCGACCGCCGACACTCTCGGCTCGGGACAAACACCCGAAAAAATTCCGTATCGCGATAAGGAAGGCAACCTTCAAGGATGGTTGTGCCACGAAGGAGAACGAATTCTTTTTCGAGGCACCAATGGAGCAATCGACGGATATTACGAAAAGAAAGGCGACAGAATCATTTGTCGCGGTTATGATGGTTCCATTGTGAGCGCTTTCGAGGACGGACCGGAACGGGACGAACTCTTTGGGTCATTGGAAGAAGAAGAGAGGGAAAATATCCCCACACCGATTTCTTACAATCGTAGCCATTCGGTTGGCGCCAAGACAGTCGTTTCGACTGGACTTCTGAGTGGTTGTTTGGCCGCTGGTGGTTGGCCAGCCATTTTCGGCGTATTTTTCTTCTCACTGATTATTGCTTGGTTTTTGTCGCCACTGTTTGCGCTTATGGGAGCTTTGGCGATTTGGTATGTTATCCGAGAACTCAGGAAGCCTGACACCAGCACTTCCGGGTCTCACCATCGAATTTTGGCAATCATTCTGATTATTTTGGGATTGTTTGAATTGCAGGCAATCAGTTGCATAGCAACAAGGTACGTTGTTCATTAGTAAAAAGTTAAAGGACCGAAGAACTCGTTTATTCAAAACGAAACACTCCGGTCCTTTTTTATATTCATCTTTACAGTTGTTAATATATTAAATTATTTTTTATTTCTGAATCTATCTTCTATTCCCTTTCTCAGATAATCACGCTGTTCCTTAGTGAGTCCTCTTCCTTCAATTTCAAAAATATGCCTTTCTAATTTTTTCATTTCTTCATCAACAATATCTTCATTAAACACCCCTTTTTGTTCGGCATAAGTTTTATTTAGATGCGCCAATATTAAATCTATTTGCCCATCGTTTAATCCGCCATTTCTCAATGTCTCAATCCATCCGGACATATCTCTGTCGGGAATTCTTATTTTTACAACCTTTTCCCCTTCTTGTCTTTGAATATTTTCCTTATTCATAAAATTATTATAGCAAATTTATATCAATAAAAAGAAACGGGCGACGAGAATTATCTCGTCGCCCTTGGTACAGCTACCGTTGCAGCAGTGCGCCACAGCCCTAAGCATCCAGCGCCGTCTTAGCATTTTTTCTCCTTTCGTTTGAATTTACCAAAAGGCAGTTAAACATTGTTTCAAAAAAATGTCAATAAAATTTTATTCTTCAAATTTTTGCGGAACAAGCATTGATTTGGAAATATTTTCTTTTGAGAGATATTTATTTACCGATTTTTCTATTTCGTCTATTTTAACTTTTTCTATTTCGGATTTTATTTGTTCATAACCTCGCGGGGAACCCAAAAAGGTTATATCCGATGCCGCAATGCGTATAACATTGGACATATTCTCAAAATCAAGCGCCAATCTTCCAATCCTTAACGCTTTTGCTTTTTCTAATAAATCTTTATCCAATTTTGATTTCTCCAAAACTTCCAGAGTTGCCTTAATAGCTTCTTTGTATCTTTTGGGATCTGTTCCTATATAAATATTAAAGTTGCTTAAATCGCTCCATTTGTTAAGCCCTCCGTGAATTTCATAACACAATCCTCTCTTGTCTCTGACCTCTTGAAATAGCGGAAATGACATCCCTCCCGATATCATATAACCAAAAAGTTCCAAGTTGGATGCGTCTTGAGATATGGCAGAACCGGCAACGGCGCTTAATATTAAATGGACTTGCTCTATTTCTTTTTTATTAATGCTCAATTTTGCCGAAAAATCGCCTAATTCTTCCACTTTTCTTTCGTTTTTCTCTCCAGACACAAACGGAAAGGACTCGTCAAATAAATCCATCGCGCTTTTATCATCTATATTTCCGGCAGCAACAAAAACCATATTATTGGAATTGTAATATCGGCTTTTAAAATTCAAAAAATCTTCTCTTTTAAAAGCAGCAACCGATTCCTCGGTCCCCAAAGTATCTTTTCCTAAGGGATGTTTTCCATATATAAGTTCGTCGTTTATTTTATAAACATAATTTCCGGGATTATCATTTCTCCTTCTCATCTCTTGGATAATATTTTTCATTTCAATTTCTATCTTTTCTTCAGGAAAAATGGAGGCCAACATCTGCTGACTTAAAATTTCAACACCCCTCCTGGCATGTTCCGCCGGCAAATAAACATGATGAAAGGTCATCTCTTTCCAAGTCCAGGCGTTTAATCTTCCGCCCACTTCTTCCACAAATCCGGAAATTTTTGCGCTCGAAGGAAACTTCTCTGTTCCCTGAAAATGCATGTGTTCCAAAGCATGAGCAATGCCGGCTTCTTTGGGCCAGTTCTCATCTCTGGTACCGGCAAAAATAAGAACTCCAAAAGCAACGCTGTTGGCGGCAGGTTGAGAAAAAACCCAAAGTGGACTTTTTGATTTAGTATCCAGTTTATGAAAATTTAAATTCATTTAATTAGTTTATCACAAATTAACCAGTTAAAAAATCCCGACAAAGTCGGGATCTGTTAAAAGATTCTTAGTTTATCCGGAAAAGAAAGGAGTTCTGCCATTGCTTCGGAAAAGAAATCTGTATTTTTACATCGTTATCTCCAAAAGCTGAAAGTCGGGAGTAACTTTAAAATATTTTGAGACTCCCACCGAAGGAGGGGCGGACATTGGTTCTCCCGGTTTTCTGTCGGCATAATTAACCACAAACTCCTGCCCCACAATTTGAGTGGATTGAGGAGCGATTCTATCCCCTAAAAAATAAGCATTGGTTATTTTATATCCGCTATTGGTTTTTATTGCCGCAACCGCATAAAAGAAAGTTCCACTGCCTCCGCCATCCTGAGTAATCAAAAATCCATAATCCTGAGTACCGTCACCGTTCAAATCTCCGGCAGACTCATCGCCAAAATAACGGGTAGTAATTTTTGTCGCCAAATCCGGCGCTATCGGAACTTGAGAAACTCCGTTTGCCAGAGTGTAAGATTTTCCGTCAATAACATATGTCGCATTCATCGGATCAAACTTAGTCTGAAGTTGTCCCGGTTGGGGCGGAACCGGCGCTTTTACATATCGCCCGATAAAGAAAAATACCCCCAAAAGAATTGCCGCAGTTACGATACAAATTATTAAAATTTTAGATTTGCTCATTATTTTTTTATTATATCAAAACCGTTTTCTTTTGCACTAAAGAATAATAAATGATTAAAAATAGGAATTAGTAACGGCGAGAATCATACGCCCAGTGGAGCAGAGCCTGCCTTTGCCGCGGACGGCATTTTAAATCCCCCTTTTTACAATTTATTTTCAATTGGATGATATGGCGCCTTATCGCCAGCCACCGTTTTATCTGCCGGCCGTCTTCTGCGGGAATTCGGCGGCCCATATAATAACGACAATACCACTGAAACCAGCCCCTCGGGTCCATCGGATAAATCCATCCCTTTTCCCTCCAAACCTTAAGCGGCTGACTCGCGTGCTTATGAAAAAAATTTAAAGAATCATCATGATGTTCCGGAGAGAGTTTAGCTCTGGCAAACCAGCTTTTTGGAAATTCTTTTTTGCAATCAGTCATATACTTCCCGCCAAAAACCCCAAGTTCCAACATTTGCTTTGGCGTTAGTTCCGGTTTGAATCTTGGATCAAAGTTTCTTCCGGTCGGTTCGGTTAAGGTATATTTATACCCTTTCTGCATTTTATCATTCACTACAACAACCTTACTTCGCATAATTCAATTATAACAAAATCCAGACAAAGTCGGGATTTTAAACAATTTTTTGTTTCAAAATATTTTTTAAAAAATCTTCAAATTTCCAATTTTTTTCTTTCCAAATTTTCATTATTTTCTCCCTCACTTCTCTGTGTTTTGGATACCCCTCATCCAATGGCAAATCTCTATTTTCCAAAATCGGATTCAAAACAACGGTTAAAGATTCTTTAAGATTGCTAATCTGAGAATCATTAAGTCCGAGACTCTCACACTCAGCCCAATAATGTTCATGAAATAAGATATGCATCATCTCATGATATATTTCAGAAATTATTATTTCTCTTTTAGAATTTTTAAATATCACAAAAAACCATCCATTTTTATAATTATAAGGAGCTCTCGGAAATGTTGTTATTCTTATATCAATGGAATTAATATCAAATCTCTTCCCCATCAGCGACTCTAAATCGTTAACAGTGGATTCTTTGTTGAGGTTATCTTTAAGCCAATTTTTGAATTCTTCTATTTTCCCCGAATTATAATATTTCTTTTTCAAATATTCCTTTAGATATTTTGAATCTCTTGCTTCTTCTATTGAAATATCTTTGGGCAAAAAATCGGACCACTTTATCCCATAACTAGAAGCTTGAAGCGATTTTTGCCAATTGGATGCATCCAGTTCTATATCACTAATAAATTTAATTTCCATTTTTATCCTTATGCTGGTCCTAAACAAGGGCCCCCACCAAATATTCTACTATATATTAATTGCCCAATCTCTATATAACTCCATTTTCCGGTTGAAAAATCAAAATCTTCAGACAGTGGCGCAAAAAATTCATGAATATCATCGTACTCAGACTCTTCGCATCTGTTAGTATTTTTAAATTCAAAACTCCAATTTCTTCCCAAAATTATAGAAAGCTTGTCAGTATCCGTATGGCAAGATTGCGGACCGGGTTCTTTAGAACAATAAATTATCATGGAGTTAGTCTCTGTATTATTTAATTTTGCATCCAATTTAACTTCAAAAGTATCCGCGCTTGTGGTTGCAACGGTGATGTTATCTATTTCCAAAATAGTATTATCAAATTTTAACTCAAGCGGTAGCTTGTCTCCATTATGAATAATAACTGATTTATAATATTTGTCGCCTTCGATATTATTGGGAGAAATATCATATCTTGTATAAACTGGAGATAATTGAGGTCTTGGCTTTCTGGATATCTCATGATTTATTTGAATCGTCGTGCTAGCTAATTTATATGCATAAAATATCTTACCGTAATAATCGTTAAATACGGCAACAATAATAATCGCAATTAAGGTAATAATCAATAATTCAGAAACCACAGAAAATCCCTTCTCCGATTGATAAAAAATCATGAATTAATATTTTGGATAAATAATATAAATATTAACATAATTAAATTTATATCACAAAATGTTTCTGCGAATATAATTATTGAAGTTCAACTTCGATAATTTTGAGAATGCATGTGTTCCAAAGCATGAGCAATGCCGGCTTCTTTGGGCCAGTTCTCATCTCTAGTACCGGCAAAAATAAGAACTCCAAAAGCAACGCTGTTGGCGGCAGGTTGAGAAAAAACCCAAAGTGGACTTTTTGATTTAGTATCCAGTTTATGAAAATTTAAATTCATTTAATTAGTTTATCATTTATAAATTATTTATCCATTTCCCCACTCATCGATTTGTGCAAAACACTGTCAAAAAGTTCTTTGAGTTTTGTTCTTTGCTCAAGAAGCTGTTTTTTATAATCCTGAACTGCGGAAAGTTTGGCAACTATTTGTTTTTGGATTTTTAGAGATGGGAGTGGAATGTTCAAATTTCGAATAATCGTCTGTGAAATGTTAGGCTGTGCTCCGCCTGCACTGATTTGAATTAAATATTTAGTTTTTGTTTTTAAAAAATAATATAGATATTCCGATATAAATTTATTGCTTGGGAAAATACCGCAGACGGCTTGATTTGTAGAGGATTCAAATTTTAATAATCCAATCTGACCCACGGTGGCTCCATACATTGCAACCAAAACAGTATCTATCGGGAAAATCTTTACCGAACTATGTTTCAATCCCCTCTCAGTTATAAACAATTCTGATTTATAAATTAATCCCTGTGATATTTCTCCACTTCTCAACCATGGGATATTGCCATCATTATAATATTCCGAATTTCCTTTCAGAGGCGTCCCACCAGAAGAAGTTTTAGCAATATCCCCCAATTTTTTAGCCTCCCAATTCTTACCAGTCGGATCTAATTCTTTATGCAAAAGCGACTGAAAAAGCTCGTCAGTTTTTGAGATAAGCCCATCGTTCAATTTCTGCGCTTCAGTAATTTTATCCAACCGCTCAACGATTTGTTTTTGGATTGAAAGAGGTGGGAGAGGAATCTCGGCCTTGAGATATAGACTCATTTTCAGGTTTTGTATTCCTGTAGTTTGACTTTGTAATTTCTTTGTAAAACCGGTTTTATGCAAAAAGAGTAGACGATAAAAGAGAAAACGACTATTAATAAGGTAAGATTTAGTTCGAAGCCGTTGAATAAAATTCGCAAACGAGTAAATATTGTTGTCTGGTGCTTTAAAGTATGCTACTCGTCCGACTGGCTGTCCCGGACCACCCCCCGACTTTTCTACCAAAATATCTCCGTCTGATAATTTTAATTTATCAACATTACCTTCAATGTGCCTCTCGGCAATATTAGAAAAGTTAAGATGACCATCATTGGTCAAATTAGTCGATCTCAGCACAAAAATACCACTATTTTTTGTTGCCGGCTTACCCCAAACGCCAGCGTCGCAAGTTTCAAGTAAGTCTGTTAATTTTTTTGTTGGATAAGGCATTAATTTATTTTATCATCTCCAAAATATCACGTAGCCTAACGTCAATGATTTTTAAATCTTTTGGCTTGAGAGGTATACAATGTCCAATGGCATTGCGCGATGCAATCGCTTTGTTTATTGTGGCAGAAAAATCACTCTTATCACTTGTTTTTAAATAAGGCAGAAAAGAAGTCCAATTTTTCCCATTTATAATAATTTCTTTTAACTGCCCAAGGTGTGTATACTCGAGTTCATCTCTTCGCTTTGATGCATGATACGGCATTTCATCGATATTTTTCTGAACTGTAGTCTGTACTCCATCAGGAACACGTTTTTCCCACCAATCATTCTCATTGTTAAACACTTTTCTAACCAACTCTCTCAATGAGTTTTCAACTGCATACAAAAATTGATATGCCATAACCATTTTATTAAGGCTAGCATTTATCTCGGACTTGATTGTGAGACTGGCTGGGAATTCGGTCCTTGGTATATTTTTTGCACAATCAATTTTCCGAGTCAAATCTCTAATCGTTTTATGCGTAATTGCTTTGAAATCAATTTTCTTGGGCATAAAACCTAAAACACCTGGAATTTTTTTGTAAATTCCTGTTTTTATTTTTTTAGCTAAACCAAGTTTTTCTGCTTTCTTGAGTAATCCACTTACTTTAGTCTTATGAAGACCAGTGAGTTTAGCAATTTCAATGTAGTGATTTTCGCCATTTGCTTTCTTTAGTACATCAATACTTTTCCCAATTCGGGCAAATTCTCTACAATTAGTTTTCAGAGTTTCAACGTTTTCGATTGCCATACTGATTTTGACTCTTAATTTTTCTTGCGGGCACGAGTCTGCTAATTGTACCCTTATCAACTCCGAGTATATCTGCAATCATGTTCGCCTGCACGCCTCTTTCAATCAAATCAAGAATCGTAAGTTTCTTTATATCTTCAAGTAATCTGATCAATTCTTTTTCCATATTATGATTTCTTATTATTTTTTAATTTATTTTTATCATTTTTCTTAATTCCGGACATAATTTTCGTTATTCTAGAGTTGTCTATCTTTCCGAATACTGATCTAATTTCTTTTTGGCCAAATCCTTCTTTGCATAAAAGGAATATGAATAAATCCTTCGTCGTATCATTTAGCTTCTGCAATTCCTCAATAATCTTATTTTCCATATTATTTTTTATTCTTATTACTTTTAATACGACTCCTTGTCACATTTACTGTATTTGCAGAAGTATTCAGTATTTCCGCGATCTCAACCGGCGTCAATCCGAAACGATCAAGCATTTCTATATTCTCGGTAACCGTTGCCTTGCTATTCATTGAAAGTAGATCCAGGGCTATAAGAACGCCTAATTTTTTAGATATTGATTCCAGTAATTTTGTTGTTTCCATAATTATTTTTCTTTACGAATTGCAACTAATTCTTTACCAACGTGCCCTTGTGTTCGACCAGTTAACTTTGACATATCCACTGGGCGCACCTTTAAATCATTTAACAATCGAACCTGGTCTTTAAACTGAAGCCCCTCCTTCTTGGGTAGTAATTTCAAAATAAGAGCAGACACAAGGTCTATCTTTTGGCCCAATTCCAATATGAGTTCTCTTGTTTCTTTGTCCATATTTATGTAAGTAGTTAATTTAATTATTCGACAATAATAAGTCCATTATACTCTGCACAAAATGGATGTCAAGTGCTATATGCTAAATTACCAATTTAGCAATTGATTAAAATAAATGCCGTATTTAGAGGAAGGCTGTTAAAAAGACACCAAATAGCTAATGACCCTATTTAAGACCATTACTGATTTCGCACAGGTTTTTCTTACTTTTTTTTTCTAATTTTTCGATCTCCCCCAAAATCTCCTTCGGATCGCGATGACTAGTCTCTTCTTCTCCACTGTAAGGATTATAAGTATTTGCAGATAAGATATAATCATTTTCAACAATTTCTTTAACTGAGGTTTCCCATGAATATGGCTTTTCTACCTTTTTATCAGTGCCCCATAACTCTAATAATTTCGGAATGTCATTTTTGTATTGTGGTCCAAATTTCTTGGCTGCCGAGAGGGATGAGCCATCGCCTTTTATATCAAAAAACCACACCCCTTCGCGCAAGGCTTCGGAGTGCGCAGAACCTTTTCCACCTAATATGATTGGATTAGCGCGTTTTTTAAAAATTAAAAAGCTTGTTTTGACTCCAGCATATGGCTGAAATACTCCAGCTGGCATTGAAACTACTGCCTCTAACTTTGTATTTTCTAAAAGATATCTGCGAATTTCTTTATCGTCTTTGTTTGTTCCAAAAAGAGATCCTTCTGGCAAAATTACACCAGCGCGACCGCCAGATTTAAGTGAGTTTATGACATAACCCAAAAATAACACCTGCGTCTTCTTTGATTTTACCGGTAACGTTGGCTTAATCCGTTCCCTATCAATTTTTCCAGCAAACGGAGGATTCGTTAGTACAATATCAAAATGTTGCAAATCTTCTTCGTCTTCAGCTCCAGCGACAGTATCTTTGTGTCGAATATGTGCGCCTTCCACGCCGTGTAAAATAAGATTCATCAAAGCAAGACGAACCATTTCTGTACCGATATCATAGCCATAAAACGTCTGTCTTTCTAAGAATTGTTGTTGCTCTTTATTCAACTTGTCTCCATAACCAATTTTTTTACCATTATGCTCCTCGGTATTTTTTAGATCACTATACCTAAGTTTTAAAAATTCATAGGCCGCTATCAAAAATCCAGCAGTTCCGCAGGCAGGATCAAGTATCTTCTCGCCTATTTTAGGATTGACCATTTCAACGATAGGCCTAATTATATACCTAGGTGTTAAAAACTGGCCCAATTCTCCTGCTGATTTTATTTTTGATAAAAGAGTCTCATACAAATCTCCTTTAACATCAGTGTCTAAACTGGAAAAATCAATTGTATCTATAATATCGACAGTGCGCTGCAAAACAGCTTCATCGGGGATCATTAGTTTTGCACCATTAAAAATTTGTCCTATATTTGCATGGCCATTATGGAGCTCTTCGACAAAAGGAAACACCTCGTCGTGAACAAATTTGTATAAATCCTTTCCGGTTTTTATTTTCCATCTTGACCAACGAAATTTTTCGTTATTACCGGAAAAAACTGAATTATGTTTAATTCCAGTTAACCGTTCTCTATGCTCCATAGCAATATCCTGCTCTTCAAGCATCTTTAAGAAAAAGAAGAAGCTGACTTGCTGAATCCTGGTCATGGGATCAGGGAGGCCGGCAGTCCATAGATAATCATCTAAACGTTTAAGTTTAGATTTAAAATCTTCTCTAAGTTGTTCTATATTTTGAGACATATTATTTAATAAATACTTGCTGATTGAGATCGCTTAATGTTTCCACCAACATTTTTTCTCCGAAGAGTTGCAGTACTCTATTTAATCCGCCCATTGCTTTAAATATCGGCTCTTCAAAAATTGATGCATCTATTGGTTTTTTGCGGGCTATATACTGAGATTTGAGTAATCTTAATATTTTAACCTGCTCTGATGAAAAATTTTTTTCAACGACCCATGACTCAAAAAGATTATTTATCCTTTCTTCATAAAGATTTTCTTCTGTCGGAAGCTGGCTAAGATGCAACGCGGTTTGGACAAATTCATTAAGCGTACCGACCGGATACGCATAAGCCTCTTTCAAGTTAGCTTCATTGAAATAGAACTTGGGAGAATTAAGCTTCTCTCCTAAGTATTTCATTTCGTCATCAGACAATATTTCTCCACTTTGAACTTTCTGGACAATTGGTTCTGTCTTGGCCAATTCCTGAATTTGACGCTCCCACGCATCTCTATAATCGTCAACATCAATTCTTTCTCCCTGACTGCCAACCTCCACATAAGCTCGCCTAACCACAACATCAACATTTTCCGGAGCATTTTCCGGCATCTGAACAAAAAGTTGTTGTATCGCACTGATTTCATCTGGCGTTAGATCTTTAGTATCGTCTATCTCAGTACCCCAAGGAATTCCCTTCCTTGCCTTAATAATATCCGAGTATGGATTAAATTCCTGGTCGTTAAAATATTTTGTAACACCAGCAAAGTCGTAAATTCTAAAAGACGTCTTTCCAATTTTTGGATATAATCTACTTCCACGACCACGCATCTGTTGATATAAAACAGCGGATCGCGTTGGACGTGCTAAAATAATATTTTCAACCATAGGAGCATCTACTCCCGTATCCATCATGCCCACCGAAACTGCAACAATTGGGTATTCTTCGAGCTTGAACTTCCTAATCATTCCTTGAGGATCTTGGGTGTCAGATGTAATAACTTCGGCAAATCTTCCATTGTGCTCAGGAAATTCTTGGTTCAGATAATAAGCCAATTGAGATGCGTGTTTTTTGGTTACG
>JAJXZH010000003.1 GCA_021780155.1 bacterium | reverse complement strand
CATATGCTTTAAGCGTATCGTCAAAAAAAACATCTACTTCAATAACGGATTCTTTCCACAAAGACGGCACCGGTTGAATGATTCTTTTTAAAGTTTTTTTCCACAACTGAGCAAGCTTCCTTTTTCTCAAATCCGATAAATGCCTGATTTCACTTCCATATTGTCGTCTTTCGGCAAAAAAATCTATTTTAATCATCAATCTGACAATTAAGACCAGTAATATGGCCGAAATAATCATCGAAGTGATTTGAATCCAAATAAAGTTTTGAGAAAACCAATTAAACATATTTTATATATTTTAATTTTCGGATAAATTATTTTCGTAATAATTTCCCAAAGCCAAGATGTTTTTTTCGTCGAAATGTTTTCCGATTATTTGAAAATTCACCGGCAGATTTTTGTCCGAATATTTTTTTGTCGGCAAAGACAACGCCGGCAATCCCGCCAAATTAACCGGAATAGTGAAAATGTCCGACAAATACATAGAAAGCGGATCATCGGTTTTTTCTCCAATCTTAAATGCCGTCGTTGGCGTAACCGGAGCAATAATAGCGTCAACTCCACCAGACGATTTATCAAAAGATTTCAAAAAGTCATCCAAGATAAGACGCCTAACTTTTTGAGCTTTGGCATAATAAGCATCATAATATCCCGAAGAAAGGACAAACGTTCCCAAAAGAATTCTTCTTCTTGGTTCGTCTCCGATTGCCGCTCCTCTGTTTTTAAAATAAGTTTCAATCAATTTAAAATCTTCATTTTTCAAATCTTCCGGCTTTGAATATCTCAATCCGTCATAGCGAGCAAGATTGGCGCTGGCTTCAGCCGGCAAAATTATGTAATAACACGAAAGAGCATATTTTGTATTCGGCAAACTTATTTCTTTAATATTAAATCCGTCTCTTTTCATTTTTCCTACGGCATCGTCAAAAGATTTTTTTACCTCTTCAGACATTCCATCAATCATATATTCTTTAGGTATCCCAATGACCATTTTTTTAACATCAACATTCTTAAAATCATCAACTTCGCTATAATTTATATCAGAGCTGGTTGAATCCAGATTATCATGTCCCGATATTGTCTTAAAAATTTTAGCCGCGTCTTTGACTGTTTTGGCAAACGGCCCAATTTGATCTAAGCTGGAAGCCAATGCAACCGCTCCATATCTTGATACCGCTCCATAAGTCGGCTTGAGTCCGACTACTCCACAAAATCCAGCCGGCTGCCTGATAGACCCGCCGGTATCAGTTCCCAGAGAACCCAATACCATATTTGCCGCCACTGCCGCCGCCGAACCACCCGAAGAACCCCCAGAAACCCTGCTTAAATCACGAGGGTTTCGCGTTAACTGAAATGCCGAGTTTTCCGTGGAAGAACCCATAGCGAATTCATCCAAATTTGTTTTCCCTAAAAATAAAGCTCCGCTTGATTTTAATTTTGAAATAACCGTTGCATCATAAGAGGCGATATAATTTTCCAAAATTTTTGAAGCGGCGGTTGCTTTTTGTTCCGAAATTAAAATATTATCCTTAATTCCCATCGGAATCCCAAAGAGAGAATCTTTTTTTAATCCTTCATCCAAATTTTTATCCAACTCAGAGGCTCTTTGCAAAGACTCTTTTTCGTTAAATCTCAAAAACGCCCCAATTTTTTCATTTTCTTTTTTGGCATAATTTAAAAATTCGCCGATCGCCTCAACAACGGAATATTTTTTTTCTTTCAATCCCAAGTGATATTTTTCAATTGTAAAATCTTGTTTAAAAAAATCCATATAATTTTTAAATTATTGATCGGTAAATACCGGCGGAATTTTTAAATAGTCGTTTTCTTTTTTGGGAAATTGGTTGATTGAAATATCTCTTTGTTTTTTGTGTTCGTCAGCATTTCTGTATTTCTCCTTGTCATTTCTAATAATATCGGATAAAAATGTTCCCCCGCTTAGCGGTTCTACATCTTGAGTATTCACTTCGTTGAGTTCGTTAAAATAATCCAAAATTTTGGATAAATCCTTAAGCAATTTTTCTCTTCTTTTTGGGTCGGCCTCTTCTATTCTTGCCAAAGAAAGAAGGTGCTCCAATGATTTCTCGTTTATTTCAGCCATTATCCAAGTATAAGATAAAACATTCCAAATTTAAAGTTTTGCGCAAAAAACTATTCAACCGCCAAATTTAAGTCTGTCCGAGCTATAGCCGAGAGTATTTAATTTTTTAAAAATACAAAACAATCAACTTTAATACTCCTCAAGCGCTTTTGATTTTTCATGATCTTTCATTTTCTCAAGGGCTTTAGCTTCAATTTGTCTAATACGCTCTCTGGTAACTCCAAATTTCTGGCCAACTTCTTCAAGAGTATGAGTAACGCCGTCGTCCAGTCCAAAACGCATCCCGATTATTTCTCTTTCGCGCGGAGTTAAATCATTCATAATTTCCGATATTTTTTCTTTAAGTAAAGAATGTGCCGTAACCTGATCGGGCGCCAGCCCTTTTTCGTCTTTGACAAACTCCGCCAAAGTTGAATTGTCCTCGTCGTCTCCAACCGGAGATTCAAGAGATAAAACTTCTTGGGAGATTTCCTGAATGTGACGAATTTTATCAACCGCGATTCCCATTTCAATGGCAATCTCTTCGGCTAAAGGGTCTCTCCCCAATTCTTGAGCTAAACGTCTTTTTATTTGAGTGTATTTTGAAATTGTTTCCACCATGTGAACCGGAATGCGAATGGTGCGTGATTGATCGGCTAAAGCGCGAGTTATTGCCTGGCGAATCCACCATGTGGCATAAGTGGAAAATTTAAATCCCTTTCTGTAATCAAATTTATCAACGGCGCGAGAAAGTCCGATGTTCCCCTCCTGAATAAGATCCAAGATTCCCAAATGAGAGCTACGATTAACATAATGTTTGGCAATTGAAACTACTAAGCGCAAATTAGCTTGAATCAATTTATGTCTAGCTTCTTCATCTCCCCTTTCGGAACGTTTTGCTAAATCCTTTTCGTCTTGAGCCGTAAGCAAAGGAGTTCTACCGATTGTTTTTAAATAAAGTTGAACGGCATCCGGCAAATCGGAACTCTCAAGCGAGCTCACCTCTTTTACTGTTGGTTCTTTTATTGTGTCTTTGGTATCTATAAGCTGACTCACTTCAACAACTTTTATATTTCTTTCATCCAATTGAGAATAAATCTCATCCAAAAAATCAACACTCAATTCAATGTTGGGAAAAACGGACAATATTTCCGAATCAGTAACAAAACCCCTCCCCTTACCCCTCTCAATGAGTTCGGCAATTGATTTCTCGTCAAAAATTATTTTCTTGCTTTTATTTTTTGCCGATGATTTTTTGAAAGATGATTTTTTCTTTTTTGTCGTTTTTGATTTTTTTGTTTTTTTGGAGATTATTGATTTTCTGGCGTGGGGTTTTTTGAGTTGGCGCTTTTTTGAAATTTTTTTTGACTTCTTTAATTTTTTTGTTTTTTTGTTTTTTTTCTTCATAAAAAATAATTTGCCGGCTATCGCAAAAACAGCTTTAGCAAACTGACTTGCGATTTGATTGCACCGGTTTGGAAAGCGACATTAATTAACCTAATTATTAACCAATTTTGCGATTTCGTCAAATTCCTTCAAAACCTTGGATAATTCCTCATTTTTCCCGCTTTTTTCCAAAACTTTTATTTTGGCAAGCATTTCTTCTTTCTTTTCTTTATAATATTCTTTTTTTAACTCCTGGATTAGAACATTTATTTCAAAAGGGATTTTATCTAAATCAATTTCCCCATATCTCAAAGATGCTTTCATCTCGGCGTAGCGTCCCAAATCAATGTTTTTTAAATTTTCTTCCGTTTCCTGCCTGACTCCTTTTAAATAATCAAGAGCAATAATAAATTTCTCCGGCAAAAAAGCTCTTGCTTCGTCTATTTTTGAAATTGACGGCTGACTCATCGCTCCCAAAATCAAAAGCTCCATAGCAATTCTTTCTGTTCTGTTTTTAAACTCAAATTCGCCGGACAAATCGGATTGTATTTTTTCTTCTTCTTTTTTAACAAACTTTCTCTTTAATAAATTAAGCTCCTCAATCAACGACTGCTCGGATATTTTAGAATGTTCGGATATCTTCTTAAGCCATCGTCCCTGCTCCAATGGGCTGTAAATTAAAATAACTTTTTGCAAAATATGACGGATTTTTGTCTTGATTTGATATTCGGGAATATTGTCAACATAACGACTTAAATAAAATTCAAGAGCGGAAATTGAAGACGATTCTATTAATCTTTTTATCTTGCCGGGGTTTTTTTGGATATACTCGGCCGAATCTTTGGCGTCACTTAAAATAAAAACATTAACCGAAAAATCCATTGCGTGCGCCATATCGATTGCTCGTTCGGTAGCAATTATTCCGGCGCTGTCGCCATCAAAAGCCAGAATCAATCTTTCCGATATTTTTTTTAAAATTTCCAAATGGTGCTGAGTCAAAGCCGTTCCGGATGTGGCGCAAACATTATGAACTCCGTCTTGATAAAGCATCAAAAAATCCATTTGCCCCTCCACCAGCATCGCCACTCCTGTTTCTCTAATATATTGTTTTGACGCGTCAAATCCGTAAAGAATTCTTGACTTGTTAAAAACCGGCGTTTCTGGACTATTTATATATTTTCCCGAATTTCCATCGTCGTATTCGGGCAAAATTCTTCCTGAAAACCCGACAATTTTCCCAAATGTATTTTTTATCGGAAACATTATTCTTCCCCGAAATCTGTCCATATAAGTTCCTCTTTCGGTTTTAAAAACCAACCCGGCTCTTTCAATATCGGCAATGTCATATCCGGCATTAACCAGATGTAAGATCAAGGCGTCCTTTTGCGCTGGAGAAAATCCCACCTTAAACTCTTCAATGGTTTCTTTCTTTAGTCCTCTATCGGTCAGATATTTTTCCGCCTTGTCCTCGTCTGAAAGTTGCCCGAAGAAAAAATCCTCCGCCGATTTATTCAAGTCATAAAGCACTCCAAATTCTTTCTGATTTTGCGGACTGATTTTTTTAAGTTCCACTCCCGCCATTTGAGCCAACATTGAAAGCGCCTCATAAAATTCAACATGTTCATATTTCATTATAAAACTAAAAATATCTCCGCCTTCATTGCACGATCCAAAACAATGCCAAGTTTGCCTTTCTGGAGAAACAATAAAAGAGGGGGTTTTTTCTTTATGAAACGGGCATATGGCTTTAAAATTTTTTCCAGCCGGAATTAAAGAAACTCTTTCTTTTACAATATCCACTATATCCAATTTATTTTTTATTTCTTGAACCGGATCCATTTTTGTTGATTGATTATGTTATACTTTTAGCCCATTATAGCAGTAAATTGCAAGTTAAATAAGACCAATAATAAAACTCAATGAAATGCACGTTATATCCAAAAAAACACATTTGAGATTGAAACAGCTACAAAAAATATCTTCCAATTGTTTTTGTTTGATTTGTGAGAGATAATTGTTTTAGAACCAAAGAAGGAGACAAGCAATGAAAGAGCTTAATTTCCTCAACCGCAAAGTTTTGATGGATGTAAGATATTGGGGAGATAAATTGGTCATTACTATAAAAGGCGGATTTAACATTTCAGAAATGAAAACCATCAAAGAAGAGATGGAAAAATGTTTTGAAGATTTTGGATGCGACAGCGGAACTATTGAAATCAGTTTGAATGAAACATCCAACCGTTTAACTTGTATTGCTACTCCTCAGTCAAAAAAGTGAGTTTGAATAAAAATATTTTTTAATCACCGCCAAAAGCGGTGATTTGTTTTTGGATGACCCCATCGGGAATTTCACGTCGTCGCTCACGCTCCTCCCAAGACACCCTCGGTTTCTTGACGCCCCTCTTGGGGCTTTTTCCTACACGGGGAACCACTGGTTCCCCGACCCCCTCTGATTCAAATCCCGAGGGCAAAAACAAAACATCCCATTTACACGGGAATGTTTTGTTTTTGTGACCCCATCGGGAATTTCACGTCGTTCGCTTTATTCCTCTCAAGACGCTATCGGATTCTAACACTTCACTACTTTCCTATGCGATGAGTTTGTAGCCCCCTCAGACCGATCTACATTCAAATCCGCTACAATATAAAAATAAAAATTAAGAATGTTTAAACAAAAAATTGAGGGTATTGCCCCTCAATATATAAGTCAAAAAGATCAGTAATTATAACCTCTCTTGTTTAGTTCGGCTCTGGCTTTGGCCTTCCACTCGTCTGAGCCGTCATAGACAATATCTTCAAGAACGCCGTCGGAAGGATCTTGTTTTAAAAGCAGTTCCCAGGCATTAGCTTTTAATTTATCCGGAGTATTGTCACCACAGATAATGTCCACGAGCTCATAATCGGAAGGATTCTGCTTTAAAAGTTGCTTCCAAGCCCTATCTCCCAATCTTCCCGGAGCATCACAAATAATATCCTCAAGCTCGTCATTATAAGGATGCTGTTTGAGAAGCCGGGCCGAGGCCTTGATTTTCCATTTATTTGCAGCATAACAAACAATGTAAGCAAGATTATCATTTGCAAAACATCCCGATGAAAACATCCTGCCCCAGTAAGTGTCAAAATCTTTGATCTTATCGGATATTTCTTTGGGAATTTTATCTGTGTTCCAAAAATTAATCTGCTCATGCCTATATCCTCCGGTTATATCAATTCCTTCCGCCTCAAAAAAATATCTTGCGATAGCTTTATGACCCAAAAGGTCATTACCTTGAAAACCATCGAAAACTTTTTTTCCTTTGGATGAAAACACTTCTGCATCCGTCAGATAATAAAGCTTGCCTTGGTATTCATACCAAGAGATGAAAACGGACATCTTCTCCTCCTTTTTTTGTAGATGTTATGGTTCTGAAAACAAAATATAATGTATTAGATATTAAGTCAATGCGAAAATGTGAGGGTTCGCCGTTCAAATCACGAGGGATCAAAACAAATCACCGCCAAAAGCGGTGATTTGTTTTTTGTGACCCCATCGGGATTTGAACCCGAGTTCCAGGAATGAAAATCCTGTGTCCTAGACCAGGCTAGACGATAGGGCCATTTATATTTTTGTAATACTTATCAAATCCAACAATTAATAATTTACAACTAAAAAGAGGGATAATCAATCCCGTTAGGGATAGAGATGGCTCGTAGCGTCCCCGTTGGAAAAATAGAGACGATATACAAACTTCCACATTTATGAGCGGTGGACTTCGGATATAAAATTCTCTAATGAAGTATGCCTTCTATCTCTAACGGGATAAATCCTAAAATAAAATCCACCATTTTGGGTGGATTTATAAATTAAAAAATTCAACATCCATTTGAGGGAAAAAGATTTTTTTGGACTCCATCCTTTTCGTTTTCTTCAATCCATTTCTTATAAAATTCTTCGCCCTTATCGGTGATAAAATAAACCTCAATCGATTCAAATGATTTACGGATAAAACCCATATCAGCCAAAAGTGCCGCCGACATTTTCATTAGTTTTTCAATTCTCCCAATTTCAATGAAATTTGGGGACTGTTCATTTAACACCGCCTTATGAGCGATTTCCAAAATCTGCCTTGCCGGTTGTTCAAATTTATAGAAATACTCTTCGGTAAAAATCTTTTTTTCAGAAGCCATTTCTCCCTCCCTCTTTAAGTGCCACAAAAAATATATTCCCAAAGAAACAATAAATCAAGAAAAAGACTCCCATTTTTGGGAGTCTAAAATTTTTTAAACTTTGCTGTTAGTTGGTTTATAACAAGGAAGTCCGTCAACTATTTCCTTTTTAAAATCTCCAAAAAGGTTCGGATAATTTTTGACCATAATTTCTCCGACTTTTCCGAAAACAAGGCGAATTTCTTCTTCGGCGCTTGGGTCGGTTCTCATTTCCAATACCCAGCGCAACGCGCGGGCATTAGCCGACCAGCCGATTGTTGTTGCTAATCCGATAGGAGCAACTCTGCGCATTGCCGAAGTGATTTTTTTCTTAAATTCAAAATTTTTTTCTTTTCCGGACTCATCGGTCTTATCCAATTCATACAACGTAGCCAATGTTTTTTGAATCAATTCAAGCGATTCAAAAGTTTTTACAAAAATAGTCATCGCTTCGTTATCTTCCTTAATCACAGTCGGAAGCCATTGTCCCAAATCGTCCAATCTGACATACCGCAAACTTTCTTGAGAAATAGCCACTCCTGCCCGATGGCGGACAAGTTCGTGAGTGAAAACTCGCGACACGTCGGCAAAAACGAAATTAAAATTCACATGCTCCAGAACCGAACCGTGATGAGTTTTTTCAAGATTGGCCAGGTATTGATCGTTGCTGTTTCTAATTTTTTTGACATTCAGATTCATTCCCGGCTTAAAACTTCTGTAGCAAAGACGCCCATAAAACTCAACCAATTTTTCAGAATCGGTCGGCGCGTTGGAAGTCCAGTCGCCGGCGCCAATGTGGCAAAGATAATCATAAAGTCCGCTTTCTACAACTTTAGATTCTCCAATTAAAAATACCTTCGGTTCCACTTCGTGCATTTTGTTCTCCTTTTTTGAGTTCTGCTCAAAAAATAACAAAAAAAAGACCCATAATCAAATAAAGGTCTTTAAAAAACAAATTTTATTTTTTAATTTTTTGATAATCTTGAGAATCTAACCGCCAAATAAGCGCCCACGCCATTTCCAAAAGCATAAGTAATAATCAACCAAAATCCCGAATCGGGAGTAAGGTTGGTTAATATTCCGTAAAGAATGGTTAAATTAATCAACGTAGTTATAAAAGAAAGTGTCGCCGAAAGTCCCGCTTTCTTGTCGGCAACAAAACGATAATAAAAAGTTATTACGATATCCTGTAAGACGCCGGCTCCAAAATATATCATATACATCCAAAAATTTTGCATAATTTATTTATTTTTAATTTTATTGTTGTTTTATTTATTGTGCCCAGGGCCGGACTCGAACCGGCATGGCTTTTAGCCACAACATTTTAAGTGTTGCGAGTATACCATTTCTCCACCTGGGCTTTATTTAATTTTTATATTTCTACCTCTATGAGTCGACTCCAAGCTGTGGCAATTAGGACACAATATTCTAAGATTTTTTAATCTATTATCGTGTCTATCTCCATTTATATGATCCAGCTCTAGAGGTAAATAACCATCTTTGTTTCTTTCAGCCCAACCACATTTTTCACAATATTGAGGTTTTAAGTTGGCTAAAAACAATCTTTTTTTGAGTTTGAAACTTTGAAAATAATTATCCTTTTTTAGTATGTCCTCTAATGAAATTCTTGGCTTTCCAATTCCTATTAATCCTTTATTCCAAGCCATTCCTTTAAAATGACTGGTTTTTAGATTATATTCCTTTATATATTTTTTCACTTGCTCATAGTTACCTCCAGCCTCACGCAATCCAATCTTTAATAACACCTGCCTAAAACTAGTGGAGTTTTTGACAGCATTTTTGAATTGAGTTTCGTCCCAAGATCTTTTTCTATGCATTAATTAATTATAATAAACGGCAAACGCTAAGTCAAAATATAATTTAGCATATACCATTTTGAGGCGCGGGCGGGAATTGAACCCGCGTATAAGGGTTTTGCAGACCCTCGCCTTACCACTTGGCTACCGCGCCCTAATTTTTAAAATCGCTGTTTTTATTTTAACAACAATGCGGGTTTGATGTCCAATCCAATTTTATTTGAATATCAATTCCGGAATTTTTTTTATTCTTATTTTTTTCAAAAGAAACCATGCCAATGCCGGTGCTCGATTGCTTAATTTTATCAAAACATCTTTTTTCTTTTCGTCCGGAAAAACAGATACATGAATTATCGTTTTGTTGTGTTCCTCATCCACTTCAACTCCCATTATGGTTATCAAAACATCATTGATTTCAATTGTTTTTTTGATTTGTTCCGAAATCAATTCTTGAATCAAACTTTCCAAACGCGGTTTTCTATAAAGAGACATTTTAAAATAAATTAAATAATTTTATTTTCCAATCGCAATTTATTTTGCGTATTCAATTGAGATTAAATCCCCAACCTGAACCACATGAGGAGATTCTATCATCATTCCAAATTCTCCTTCGGAAACTTTTTTTACGGACAATTTATTTTGTTGCAAACTCACTATCCTTCCCGAACCAATTGCTTCTTGTCCTCTTTTTATATTTATTTTTTGATTTAAAGTGAAAGTTCCGGAAATAATCTTCCCTCCAATAAGCTGTTTTTTATTTTTTTGACTAAAAAACGCCAAAATCTCCATCGTTGGCTCTCCTTGAATATCGCTTTCACCCTTAACAATTTTTTCCAGAGATTCGATCAATCTGTAAATAATATCGGAAGAAACAATTTGGATGTTTTGTCCTCTCGCTAAATTATCCGCAGATTTAACAATTTTTGTGTTAAAGCCGACAATCAAAGAACCGGTAGTTGCCGCCAGCTTTACATCGCTATCATTTATTTCCCCGATGCTTTCGGAAACGATTTTGAATTTTTTGCCATCAATTTCCAAACTGCCGATAATTTGTGAAAGCGCTTCAAGCGATCCGGAAACATCGGCTTTGATAATTACATTCATCGCGCCTTCATTACTTTCTTTTTGAATTATCGGATTTTTTTTCTTTTCTTCTATTTGAGAATTTGGCGCCGTTTCCAGCTCTAATTTGCCGGCAGTAAAAGATTGACCCACTGAAGGCAGTGATTCAAAACCAACAATCAACGCCGGACTTGAAGGATAAAGCTCATCCACTCTTTTTCCTAAAAAATTTTCCAAAACTTTTATTTTTCCGCAAGCTGTTGGAGTGGCAATATCATCTCCAATTTTTAAAATCCCATCGGTTACCACCACGGAGACCATAATTCCCCTTCGACTATCCAATTCGGCCTCAATAACAAATCCTTTTGCCAGCCCCGATGGACTATAAGTCGGATTTTCTAATTGCCACATCAACAAAATCAAATCCAAAAGTTCATCCACTCCTTCGCCTTGTTTTGCCGAAATCGCCTGCCAAGAAATATTTCCTCCAAATCCTTCCAAAAAAACTCCATGTTTGAGCAAGTCATTTTTTGTTCTTTCTATGTCGGCATTGTTTTTGTCGGTCTTGTTTATAGCAACTACAAAGGGCGTCTTTGAATTTTGCAAAATAGCAATTGACTCTTCTGTTTGTGGTTTAACTCCATCATCGGCGGCAACAACTAAAATACCGATGTCGGCGATATGAGCTCCTCGCTGACGCATTTTCATAAACGCCTCGTGTCCGGGGGTGTCAATAAATGTCATCTTTTGGCCATTTTTTTCTATCTCGTAAGCACCGATGGATTGAGTAATTCCTCCCGCTTCTCGTTCGGCAACTTTTGTTTTTCTAATGTAATCCAAGAGAGTCGTTTTTCCATGATCAACGTGTCCCATAACCACCACTATTGGCGGCCGCGCCTTACGGTCACGAACCTCGCTCTCTTCGGTGGCGGGTAGAGATTTTTGAGTTGAATTATTAAGCGAGGTTTTTCCCGCGTTTTGGGATTTATTTGAAGACATAATTGATTAAAAGAATAACAGAAAAAATGACGCTTGGCAACAGCTTAGTAACAATAGAAAAATAGTCAGAGAAGTTATCCACAGCAAAATAAAAAAGTGTGCTATAATGAATATGTGGTAAATATGGCTTTGCCAAACCACACGCTCGCCGGGAGCTTTCCTGGCAATTAGCACTTTTATTTTTGGGTTTTTCCCAATATCAGCACACTCGCAAAAGACGCCCGCAAGAGGCGTCTTTTCTTTTGATTTTATTTATTTTTATTTTAATTTTTTTACCCAAGGCACTAAAAGATTACCGTCCAATTGTAAATGTTCGTTTTTTAAAAATTAGTTGGGCTCCCACTACTATTCAACTTTAATATATACATATGGCTGTAAGATTTATCTGTCCCTACGGCAATGTATCCGCCATCAAGCGTTTGTCTTATATCATCTACTTTTGTAAACAAACTCCCTTGTGTATTACCCAAATCATCAACTCCATTGATTCCGAAGGATGTATCAAGCGAACCACTGGAATTATATTTATAAACTTTCCCCAGACCAGCAAAGAGTAAGTACCCTCCATCGGAAGTGTTTCTTACAAATGATTTTGCAGTACCGGCACCGATAGAGGTTGTACTACCATTAACTCCAAAACCTGCATCCAATTGACCACTTGAAGTAAACTTGGTTAAAAATATACTATAATTATCATTGTAACCGCCTATGACATAGCCACCATCTGACGATTGAACAAAAGATCCAACGCTGTGCACCCCAAATTGACTAGGCAGTAAATCTGTTGATGATCCATTGATTCCAAATGATGCATCAAGAGTTTTTCCATCTGAAAGAAATTTTGCAATCATAATTCTATTACCGTACGGGTATCCTGGAATAGAGTTTAAATACTCATTTCCGACATATACATATCCCCCTCCAGAAAGCTGATGTATATCATTGGGCATATGCGATGCGCACATAGGAGTTTGAACATAAAGAATACCTAAATCTCCATCACATAGCATAGTAGAGCTACCATTAACACCAAACGATTGATCAATAGATCCGTTTGATAATATTTTACTAGCATAACCCATTGCAATAATATATCCGCCATCTGAAGTTTGTTCTACCTGCCCATCGGGAGAATAACCAGTACTCGCCATAAGCGATGGCGAATAGCCGCCATTACCAAAACTAGAATCCAACGAACCATTCGAATTTATTTTTATAATTCCGGTTGCGGGATATTTACCAATCATTGGCCAATCATATCCACTACCAACAACATAACTTCCATCCGAAAGTTGCTTTATAAAAATTGGGTCATAGTTTAAATTAGTAGAACCTCCAGTGCCAAAACTAGTATCCAAAATACCACCAGAGGTCAATTTGAAAACAGTGCTCGACACACTATAACCAAGCGAAGATAAGTAGCCACCTTTTCCAAGGATCGTATATGATCCATCTGTTGATTGACTAACGGAAATGGCCTCTGGACTATACAAACTATTCATTGTTACTCCAAAATAATTTGTAGTAAATATATAATCACCGGATAATAATTGTAATCCCAACGAATTTTTTGAAGTGACCTGAAAATGATATGTAGTATAAGGAGTGAGGTTGGAAATAGTAACCGAATGGCTATTAACCAGATTAGAATCTAATGCGGATGAATTCGAGTAACTGGAAGTTGCAATTCCATAATTAACCTGGGAGTCAGAAAGCTGATCGGTTGACCAAGTAATAATTGCTGTCGTTTGAGTGGTCGCAGCACTAGGACCGGCAGTAATAATCGGAGCATTTGCAAAGGTCACAACCGGAGCATTATTTAATGTTGTTCCGTTGGCAGTTACGGTAATTGTTTTATCCTCTGCTGTCGTTGAAGTAATCACACAAACAGTTTGACCACTTGCGTCAGTTAGATTGGGAGTTGAAACGACATTATTGCTTCCGGTTACATTACAAGTTGGGACAACCCCGGAAATTGGAGCGCTCGAATCATCCAAAAGAGTGATTAGTGCCGTAATTGCATCAACGCCATCAGCTAACGCCGAAGTTTTATCTACGGTCACGGTCGAATTGACGGCCGATACGACTGCGGTATTAGAAACAAAACCCACAACTGGTTTGCTATTTAAAATGACTGGAGATGCCATTACTTGAACATTATCTATAAATTCATCATTTCCACCATCCGCGGTTCCTAAAAATCCGATTAATACATTACTGGTCGGTCCAGAAATTCCACTGAGACTAACCGTATGTTGTGTCCACTGAGTTGTTCCATCGTAGCGATAAACTGGAGAGCCGACATTTTGCCAAGTGCTTCCTCCATCGGTAGAAACTTGGACTTGAACATTGTCTCTGCTGGTATTCCAACTTGTTTCGTGATACATCCAGAATGAAAGAGTTATTGGAGTATAGGCGTCAGGAAACGCAAACCCCGATGAAGAATAAAGTCTGGCGGAATCACCACCGCTGGCATAATAAGAATTAAAATCCATCATATATGTTCCTTGTTGCGGTCCACCAAAATCGGTTCTATCTGTTTGATTCCAATTAGCGCTAGTCCCACTAATTGAGGCGGATGTCCATCCGGTTAATGGATTTAATTCAAAACTATCACTAAACAAAGTGGAACTATTTCCTGCAGAAACCGAAATTGTTTTACTTTCCGCCGTTGTTGAAGTAATCACACAAACTGCCTGACCATTTGAATCGGTTAAGCTTGGAGTAGAAACGGCATTATTGGTCCCGGTCACATTACATGTTGATTGAACTCCTGAAATTGGATTATTTAAAGTATTTTTTAGAGTAATTGTTGCCGTAATTGCATCAACGCCATCAGCTAACGCCGAAGTTTTATCTACGGTCACGGTTGAATTGGATGCCGACAATGATGGATTAGAGGCAGAGGTAAAAATAATAGTCGGCTGATTACTGAGAGTAATTCCATTTGCCACGACAGTTACGGTTTTCGTCTCAGCAACATTGGAATTAAATTGCATAGTGGAAGAACCATTAGCATCTGACGCCAAAGGAGAAAGTGTCACGACATTTCCACTTCCACTGACGGAAACACTAGGAACCACCCCAGAAATTGGATTGCCTAAATCATCTTTGAGAAGAATGGTAACAGTTACCAGATGTATACCATCGGCCGAAAGCAAAGTAGGTGATGCCGTAACAACCGAAACCGAAGGGGAGACCGCTCCTCCCGTTGGCGTGTTTGTAAAATTAACACTTTTAGTATTTCCTATTTGAACTTTGAAGTCATAGTTGGAAGGCGATGTATAAGCCGAAAAATCTCTAACTCCTGCAGTTATAGCATACAACCAGCATTGAGCTTGTCCGTTAGAATCGGTAAATACATCATTATAGAAATTCACCCAGGTATCGGTATTTGGATTCGCCAAACAATCTATATGCACTCCCGTTTGAGGAACTCCATTGCTATCTATAATAGTCAGTGTTCCGATTATGGAATCGTTTCCATCAGGCAAAGCTTGTGATTTATTTATAGTAAATGTTTTTGTCGCTTCTCCGGTCGGAGTAACAAATGTCATATCTTTTGACTGAACCGTGACATTTTTTATATCAATAAAATAAGCTTGGGATATTTTAGCAACACTTGACGCAAACATACATTTTACCTGTCCATTAACATCGGTCGATGCTCCCGCTCCAAAAATTTGTATACTGTTGTCATTGTTGTTGCTGGCGCCACAATCCATAAACGCTCCCGAAACAGGAACATTATTTATATCATAAGCCGTTAAGGTAAATTTTATCATGGATACTCCATCAGCCGGAGCCTGTAAACTCACGGGAGAATAAGTAAGAGTAGTATGGTCGACACCATTGGTATATGTAATCAACACCGTCTGATTCAACAAAATTCAAGTTCCTCCTGAGCCAAGTCTGGCCCGAGCGGAAATATTGCTGGTCCCGGATTGTGTGGAACTAAAAGTACCAACAACAGAACCACCGGGATCAGTAAGATTATTGGGCTGTTCAAGAATATCAACAGTTGGCCTGTCGGTTATGAGTTGAACTTCGACGTTTTGAATACTATTTCCGTTGGTATCTTTAATTTGAATATACGCTTGTCCCTTGCCTCCGCCTGCCGGCAATATTTTTTGAGCATCATAAACATAAACCGTTGAAAGTGATGGAGATATTTGTATGCCGGAAAAATTAGTAAAAGAAATTGTTTGTGGTCCCACGATGGTATTTCCCATAGTAATTGAAACGGAATAATCACCAACTTGAGTCGAAGCAAAACCACAAGTCACCTGACCATTTGAATCGGTGAGCGCTCCATCTCCAATAACCGTCACCCCTGTTAGTGTTGCTCCATTTAGCCCCACGATATTGCAAGACGTTTTAACATTTGGAACCGGCTGATTATTGGCATTGTTAGCCGTAAGAACGGCATTAATAAGAGTTATTCCATCTGCCACCACAGAGGTTCCATTTGGAAAATTCAAATTTGAATTAGTAATAACTGCCGGATCTATAAAAGGAACATTAGCTGTTTGACTCAAAGGCACGGGCGTATCTGAGCCAAGTTGTGCAGTAACAGAAACCGTTTTTGTTTCAACCACAGTTGAAGCAATAGAACACCATCCGTTTCCATTACTATCGGTTGTTCCGGAAGTTGGACTATTGGGACCATAATAATTAAACGAAGTCCCAGTAGAAGGAATAGCAGAACAAGTTATCGTCGCTCCCGAAACAGGATTATTATTGGTATCTTTTATGTGAAAATATACCGCTCCAAAACTTCCTCCATCGGCAGGAATGGATGGACCACTATATGGATCAACAATCGACAATGATGGAGATATTGTTACGGTTGGATTGGTTATTCCTCCCCCGCCACTTGTCGGAGTGCAGGTAAAAGAAGGCATTATTGAAAGATTTTTTCCCTTTTCATACAAAATATCACTGGAACCGCCATCACTAGTCGGAAAAGAAATATTAAATTTATCCGATTCAAATCTTGTCGCCAATTCCCAATTCTGAGAATCTTGATAGGCAAACATCGTATATTCACAAGAAGAAGTTGTGTTTATCGGATCAACCGGCAAATTGGTCAAATAAAAACTTCCGGACAAGTTGGAAAGATTTATTGGAATCCATCCTGTGCCGTCAGTTTTGTCCAAATCGTCGGTGCTGGTAACACAATGATACTGCCATCCTCCGCTTAATGCCGGAAGTCCCAAGTCGGCACAAGAGGACGAAGCTGGGTCAATTAAAGAAACGTAAAGCGTCGAAGTGACATCGGGATAAGTAATTGCTCCTTGAGATTCTCCAAAATTAATATCATTGTTTAAAGTAGTTAGATCTTGAGACCTAACCGAATCTCTTGATTGTTTAAGATATTGAACCGGATTTAAATACACCAGGGTCGCCGCCGACAAAATAGAAATCACACCCACCACTACTATGAGCTCAACCAGAGTAAACCCCTTGTTTTTAAATATTAATGGTTTCAAGTTTTAAAAAAATAATTTATTGAATGGTTATCGAAGCCGCCGATTTATTAGCTCCACAACCTACAATTATATTATTAGACAACATCTTTGAATTAACCGTGGTTAATTTATATTGTCCGGCAGAAATTTTAAAAGATGTTTGCCCCAAAGAAAAAGTGTTATCGTCTTTACCCTGATTAACAATCATAATCGCCGCGTTGTCTTTAACCGTCAGCTTTTCCGGGGTCGGTTTGCAATTTGAGTCAAAAATAATTTGTCTATCAGTAAAAAATTTTGACGCTTGGTCAATAGATAATTTTTGAATCGGCGATGCATTTGAAGAGCTGCTTTGATTACTTTTTGAGTTTTTATTATAAAATCCAAAATACAAACCAATAATAACTCCGACGACGACCAGAACGGCTATCTCATAAATTGTTTTTTTATCCATAAATTATTTAATTAATTTGAGTTTATTATAACATAAAAATAAAAAATGAGTGTGGATAAGTTGATAATTAAAAATTAAAATATCAAAAAACCGCCAATCAAATTATTAAAATGATCGACGGCTTTTGATAAATTAAAAAATAATTTTAATTATTGAGTCTTTTTTGAAGAAGGAAGCGTCACATCGCGAACGATTTGAGCGCTAACTGTTCCACTGGCATTAACTCCCCAAACACGGACAGTGTCTCCGCTATTAATTCCGGAGAGCTGGATTTTAACCCAGTTTCTATTTACGATTTCTGCATTGGAAGCAACGTTAATAGTGTAGGCCGTTCCATTGCTCTCGGTTAAAGTTAATGAAGAAGTGCTAACATCGCCGGCTGTTCCGACAAAATTTCTCGGCGTCCCATTTTTAATTGTCTGATGCGCCTCATTGAGGTTTTGTTTTCTTTCTTGATTAACTTCTTGGCGATAGTTCCAATCGCGAACCACTTTTGCATCAATTGTCCATCCGGCAGATTGAGAAGCAATTCCGGAAATACCAACAAAGTCGCCCACTTTAAATTGGGTCAAATCTTTTCCTGCCGCAACCGGAAGAACTTCCGATGAAGAAGGAACATTTATCGTCCAAACTCCTCCCCAACTTTTTACCGTCAAAACTCCGCTCGCCACAGAATCAATCGTTCCTCTCAAAAGAGTTTCTCCTTTGGGTCCAATTTGCAAAACAAATTTTTGCGAAACCGGCGGCATTGCCGTGGTTGTTGAAGTAGTGCTGGTTGAAGTTTGAGCGTTTGCCATAAAACCGGCAAACAAAGCGAATACCGTTATAATCGCTGTAATTCCTGCTAATATTTTTTTATTCATTTTTAATTTTTATAATTATTTTTTTCCGACCTTTGTTTAATTTAATCTTTTGCTTATAAATATACGGATTGGTTTTATTTTTGTTATTTTAACTATTTTTAATAATAGCAAAAAGGCTAAGTTTTTTTAATAAACAAAAATCACTGGCTTAAATTCGGAGCGGTTAATATTGGGGAAGATGAGGAAAAATTCGATGAAAAAAGCGACAAATCAACATCGCACGGGCATTGCTCCGGTCTTGTATTTGAAATATCGTGGAAAATAGTCAAAAAATTGACGGCGATAACGGCATCTCCTTTGCGATAAACGACTTGCCCGCTTGCCGGACCATTGGCTAAAAGAGAATTGTCTACTTTCCACCCAAGAGCGGTTAGTTTGTTTTTATAATATTTATCAAAAGGCGAAAAAAATTTTGAAGGGTTCATTGTGCCAGTTGCCACCGTCGCGTCGACTGCCGAACCGAAAATTCCCCCGTTTGGAACCTCCAAAGAATAAGTATGAGGAGCGCTCCAATTTATTGAGTCGGAATTGTAAAGCGGGTAAATATCTTGAGAAAGAGGCAGCGGTTGTATTTTAAATGGCTGACTTTCAACCGCAATTACATTTGTTATTGGAACTTTTTTATAACTATTTACGGCAATAATATAAGTTCCCGCAGGATATGCCGTTGGGATTGTCCAATTGACACTTCCCGTGTCGGGTAAATTAATAAACAATATCGGATCAAATTCCTGACCATCCAGAGGAAGAGGCGGGGGCGGAATTCTTCTTATTGTTATTGAAATTTTGTTTTCCGAAGGAATGTTTTTGGTATTCCAAGAAATCACATGAGTAGAACCCATAGCCCAAACATCTTGAGCCGAAGGAGAAATTATTGAAATAGACGCAACATTTTGAAATTGACCACGTATTTGCCAAAAATAAAATCCAGCCCCAATGGCAATTAAAAGGAAAAAAGTCAAAATAAATAAAGTTCTCTTTTTATTTTTTTTGGAATTATCTAACACAAACTAATTCTACAATCTAAATCTCTAAAAAACAATTTGACAGAAAATCATAAATAACTGGTATTTATTTTGCGGAGAATGAAGAATTCGCCCACAAGTTTTGCCTCGCCAGTCGCTCAGCAAACATCGCGCCCTCGCATCGGTGTCAAAAAATTTTTTCGGCGCCAAATCATCTATTTTAATTTCCCAATTTTTTAAGATAATCTAAAATAACATCTGCAGGCTGTTTAACGATATCATTTGTGATTTTTTTAATATTTTCATCGCTATAATTTCCTCTGAGCAATTTCATCGCAATATTTTCTACAACCATTGCATCAAAATCATTATCACTTTTGCTAGTGGCATAATTAATAAAATCTCTATAATCTGGGCTTGAAAAATATGTTTCAAGCAAAGTTTTAGGATTCTCAACCATAAATTGCTTTAAATCATTGATGTTCAACATTTGGACATTTAAATCGTGCTGCACTCGATGTCTTACTTCGTGCAGAGCAATTCGTAAGACCTCCTTTTTGGAGTTGTCTTTCCCGCCTAATTTATCTTGCACGCCCTTTCCCCAAACAGTATAAAAATGTTCTTTCCCATTATCTGAATCACTTTCATCAAAATGATGCGATGCTTCTGCTCCAGATTCTGTATCCTTATCCAAACGAACATCCAATGGTTTATCAGGAAAAATAGATTCGTCAATAAGTTTGATTTTTGATTCAAGCTCAGAAGAAAGAACGAACTCAGATAATTCTTTTGGGGGGAGAGCTTCTTTTAATGTTTCCATCATTTTTTATATTTATCTTAATATATCAATTCAAATTTTCAATTCCAATACTAAAATTGTCGACTTCAATGATTAAAATTATTTTTTAAACTTGGTTTATTCCGGAGAGGGGTTCAGCCCCCCCTCACTTCTGCGCCGTCGCGT
>JAJXZH010000018.1 GCA_021780155.1 bacterium | reverse complement strand
TAGAAAAGCTCCACCAAGGAGAAAAAGGATTGCGCGGAATCACTACCGGATTTGACGATCTAGACAAATTGCTTTCTGGATTACAAAGGTCCGATATGGTTATTTTAGGAGCTCGTCCATCTTTGGGAAAAACGACTTTGGCTTTGGATATGGCGCGAGGAGCGGCATTAAAGGGAGGAGCTTCGGTTGGAATATTTTCTTTGGAAATGTCACGAGAACAATTGGTTGACCGCTTGATTGCCGCAGAAGCTCAAGTCCCATTTTGGAGATTAAGAACCGGACAATTAAGCAATGAATCCGACTTCGGATTGATTCAGGAAGCGTTGGATAGATTATCCAGAATGAAAATTTTTATAGACGACACTCCGTCTCCGACCATAATGCAAATAAGATCCATCGCTCGAAGATTGCAATCGGAAAATGGACTCGATTTGATAATGATAGACTACGTTCAGTTAATACAACCGATGATTCAGAGCGAAAACACCGTCCAACAATTCACGGAAATTTCTCACGGCATAAAGGCATTGGCAAGAGAATTAAATGTTCCGGTACTGGCTGTATCTCAGCTCAATCGTCAAGTTGATGCCCGAGAAATAAAAGTTCCGAGATTGTCGGATTTAAGAGAAACCGGGTCATGGGAACAAGATGCCGATGTTGTTCTTTTGATTTACAGAAAAGACAGAGATAAACTGGAACCGTCCCTTGAAGACGAAGGAACGGCAAATATTATTATCGCCAAACACAGAAACGGACCACTAGGGACAGTAGACCTTAAATTTGACGGCGACAAAGTCACCTTCAGACCAATTTCAAAAACTCATTCATCTTTTGAACAATAAGGGGAGAATATTTATTCATTATTTTTAATTTATCAATTTTGTGCTTCCGGAAGAAATAAAAAAATTTATAGAAGAATTTGAAAAACTGCCGTCAATCGGCCCTCGTCAAGCAACCAGACTTGCTTTCAAATTAATATCCTCGGGGCAATCAAAACTCTCCGATTTATCAACTGCCGTTTCCGGATTAAAAAAAGTAAAAATTTGCCCAAGATGTTTTTTTGTTCATTCTGGAACTTCGGTTGTTTGTCCTATTTGCTCCGACAAAAACAGATTTAATGACACTTTTATGATTATTGAAAAAGAAACCGATTTAATGAGCATTGAAAGAACCAAAAAATATAACGGAAAATATTTGGTAATTGGAGAATTAACAAAAAGCGGAATTTTGGAAAGTTGGCAAAAACTAAGATTAAATGCCTTAAAAAAAATAATTTCCAACGAAATGGAAAATAAAAAAGCCAAAGAAATTATTATCGCTTTAAATCCGACAACTTATGGAGACCTCAATACATCTATTATAGAAAAAGAGTTAAAAGATTATTCCCAAAAAATATCTCGCCTGGGAAGAGGCATTCCTACCGGAGGAGAAATTGAATTTGCCGACGCGGAAACTTTGTCCCATTCTTTAACAAGAAGAGAATAATAAAACGCCTTTTGAGGCGTTTTATTTTATCTCGTTTATTTTAACTTCGGTGAAATATTGGCGATGTCCTTTCGTTTTTCTGACTCTGGCTTTTGAGTGATATTTAAAAACAATAACTTTTTTATTTCTCGCTTGTCTGATAATTTCTCCACTAACCGAAACTCCAGCCACGATTGGATTTCCAATTTTAACGTTGTTTTTTTCGGCCAAAAGTAGAACTTCTTTAAAATTAACTTTGTCCCCTTCTTTGCCTTCTATTTTTTCTATTTTAAGTTTTTGATCCGAAGAAACCAAATACTGCTTTCCTCCGGTTTTAATAACAGCAAACATAAAAAAAGATTAACAAAAAATATATTAATTTGCAAGTGAAAGATAGTAAATGACAAAAAGTCCCAATAACATAAAAAATGCTCCCAAATAAGAAACCAGATAAGAAATTATTTTTTCTTTAAAATAAAGCGCCAGCGCGAATAATTGATCCATCAGAAAAATTATGGTCATGCCAAAAATTATCCAAAAAACATCCGCCGCCGAACCAATGGCGTCAACCTGACGATTAAAATTAAAATGCAAAATTAAATTTTTTTCCAAAGGAAATATTTGAACATAAGCTATACCAAAAGCTACTGCCCAAAAAATGATTCCGGCAATTATGGGCCAAAAAATGTTTTTGTCCTTCAAAAAAAACTTGGTTTTTTGAATAAAATTTGATTGCATAATTTGACTTAATTGTATATCAAAAAAAAGAAAAAACAAAATAATTCTATTTAAAAATTGATGATTTTAAACTCCTGTGTTAACATTTTCTTATGGAAACTCGCATTTTGGGACCAATTGAAAATTACGAACTTATTGATTCGGGTAATGGAGAAAAATTAGAAAAATTCGGAAATTATATTATCTCACGCCCGGATCCAAACGCCATTTGGAATAAGAGAATGGGATTAGTTGAATGGCAAAAAGCAGATGCTATTTTTCATGCATCTCCATCGTTGAAGATAAACTTTGGCAGTCATTGGGAAAATAAAAATATCAAAGAACCGTGGACTTTTTCTTTTGAGAATATATTAATGCGACTCAAATTGACGCCATTTAAACACACCGGAGTTTTCCCCGAACAAATTTTAAATTGGGAGTGGTTTGGAGAAATAATAAAAAAATCAAACTCCAAGCCAAATATTCTGAATTTGTTTGGATACACGGGCGGCGCCACTCTTTACGCCGCATCAAAAGGAGCTTCTATCACCCACGTTGACGCTTCAAAGCCGTCAATAGCTTGGGCAATAGAAAATCAAAAATTAAGCGGCCTGGAATCGGCGTCCATCAGATGGATAGTTGATGACGCAAAAAAATTTGTCGCCAGAGAAATCAAAAGAGGTCATAAATATGATGCCATTATTTTAGATCCGCCATCTTTTGGTAGAGATCCAAAAGGCAAAATATTTAAATTTGAAAAAGATGTTCCCGACTTATTGAAATTAATAAAACAAATTTTATCCCCGAGCCCGATATTTGTTTTATTTAACAGTTATGCCACCGGATACTCATCTACGGTAATAAAAAATATGTTATCCGAAATACTACCCACTGAAAAAATAGAGGCCGGAGAGCTTGAGATAAAAGAAAAGGGCACGGAAAGAAACCTTCCTGCCGGAATATTCGCAAGATACAAACAGTAATTATCAATTGACCAGAAGGTTATTATCCTATAGTTTTAATCTAGATCATATAAATTAAGGAGGTGAGCGTGCGAAAATCAATATTTGTCGCTATTTTTATGTTGTTTGTTTCTTCGGCTATGGCCTGGTTGCCAATACCCAAGGCAATCGCTTCAGGAAAGGGCATTCAAATAGTCAGAAATAAATTACCAATCTCATTTTTGTGGTTTGTAGGAATATCCTTAGCTGATGACCATAATATTTATGTTTTGATTTCAACACATACCAGCACCGACGAGCGTCACAAATTTGAATCGTCAAATATGGAAGTTGTTATTCATGACGAAGGAAGTATTCTTGTAAAAATCAGGATTGATACAAAAAACCTTGATTCTCGCCAAATAACCTACGACGTCACACAAAAAATAACATATGTTTTCCCCTACTTAATCTTTAATTCAAAAGACGCTATGTATATTCCCCGCTCATGAAAGGCGGGATTTTTGTATTAAAGCCTTAAAGCTTTTAATCTTAACGAATTCAACACGACCGATAAAGAACTGAAAGCCATAGCAGCTCCCGCCAATATGGGATTTAACAAAATTCCATACAGAGGGTAGAGCACTCCAGCGGCAATAGGTATAAGGATTATGTTGTAGGCATAAGCCCAAAAAAGATTCTGTCTTATGTTTTTTAGAGTGCTCCTTGAAAGCAATACCGACTTATAAATTCCCAGAGGATCTCCTGAAACTAAAGTTATTCCCGAAGATTCAATAGCGATATCGGTTCCGGTCCCTATAGCAATTCCTACATCTGCCTGAGTAAGGGCTGGCGCATCATTAATTCCATCCCCTACCATTGCCACAACCTTACCAGTTTTCTGTAATTCTTTTATTTTTTTAGATTTTTGTTCGGGTAAAACCGACGACAAAATATTTTTAATTCCGACTTTGTCAGCGATAGCCTGCGCGGTTTTTTCATTGTCACCCGTTATCATCCATATTTCTATCCCAAGTTTTTTCAGTTTTTCAACCGTATCCTCAGCAGATTTCTTTAACGTATCAGCTAGAGAGATTATTCCAATAACTTTTTTTGTATCGGATAATAATAACGTCGTTTCTCCAAGGTTTTCAAAAGCTTCGGTTTTATTATCAATTTTTTCATCCAAGACAATGTCGTTTTCTTTTATAAACTGTTTATTTCCAAATAGATATTCAGTCCCGTTGATTTTCCCTTTAATCCCTTTGCCTATGATTTGTTTAAAATCATCAATCTGACTCAAAGGAATTTCTTGAGATTTTGCTTTAAATACAACAGCTTTGTCCAAAGGATGAGTAGTATTAACCGACAACGAAGCAGCTATTGATAAAAGTTTGTCTTCGGTAATGTCCGAAAACAAAACAATATTTGTTACGGATGGCTCACCTTTCGTTATTGTTCCCGTTTTATCCAGAACGATAGTATCTATATTTCCTGCGCGTTCCAAGGATTGAGCATTACGGATAATAATTCCATTCTCCGCACCCTTTCCTGTTCCTGTAATAACCGACACTGGAGTAGCCAACCCCAAAGCACATGGACAGGCCACGACAAGTACCGCCACCATATTCACGAAAGAATACACAAACCAAGGCTGAGGACCAAATAACATCCAAATCAAAAATGTCGCAATAGCAATAATAATTACGATAGGAACAAAAATTCGAGTTATTTTATCGGCAAGTTTTTGAATCGGAGCTTTGGACGCCTGAGCTTCTTCAACGATTTTAATTATTTGAGCAAGAAATGTATCTTTACCAATTTTCTCGGCTTTCATTTTAAACAGACCACTTTTGTTAATGGTCGATCCTATAACTTTATCATTTATTTTTTTATCAACAGGTAATGATTCGCCGGTAACCATAGATTCATCCACCGATACTTCGCCATCAATAATAATGCCATCAACAGGAATCTTTTCACCTTGCTTAACTAATAATACGTCCCCTATTTTTATAAAGTTAATATCCGTATCTTTTATCTGTCCGTTTACATCAACCAGGTGAGCGGTTTTTGCCTGAAGTTTTAATAATTTTTTTATCGCGTCCGATGCCGAACCTTTGGCTTTGGCCTCCAAAAATTTTCCAAGAATAATAAACGTAGTAACCAAAACAGCCGCGTCAAAATACGGATAAAATTTTATTATAGGCGAACCCTCAAATGCCGGCACTAAATTTGCTATAACCAAAATCAAACTAAAAAAATATGCGGCTCCGGTACCTATAGCAACAAGACTATCCATACCAGGACTAAAACTCTTTAACTCATAATAAGCTCCTCTCCAAAATTGCCTGCCTACCCAAAATTCAACCGGTGTAGCCAAAATCAACAATACGATTAAACTTATATTTTTTGGAATGGCCACAACGTAACCCCCACCAAAGCTTAAAATTAAAGTTATTACGGAAGCAATAATGCCAAAAATGAGTTTATTTTTAAGAATTCTGATTTCCAACCCACTTTCCATTTTGGCATGGTCATGTTCAGAATGATGTCCGTGCTCCATCGTTTGAGAATGTTCCATATTATGGCTCATTTCCATAACAGACTCGTTAGGAATAGCTTCATAGCCGATATTTTTAACACTTTCAATTATTTTTTTGTCATCAATCTCGTTTTCGCTCTCAACAAACATCTTTTCTGATGCATAATTAATATTGGCATCAGATACCCCCTCTATTTTTTTAACTGCCACCTCAATAGATTTGGCACACGAAGGACAATCCATGTTATTAATTTTGTATATCTTTTTCATTTTGTATTTATTTAATTATACTCCACAACTTCCAATGTTTCTATTTATTACAGGTGCCATTTGTTTAACAATGTTCTGATATCCCATTTGGCTTGAGTAATTTATACTCAAAATTTCTCTGGGATCGGCAGTGGCCAATGAAAAACCTTTAGTTTTCAGATATGAGTCAATAGTCGCATAATTGTTAGGAAACCAAAATTCATTAACCTTTAACGCATATTTATACATGTCGTTTTCACTAACACCCTGAGAAGCCATAATTTCCAATAATCCCAACATTGCCATTCCATGATTGCAATCCGGGAAACAAGTATTATTTCCGCAGCAGGGGCGATAGATATTTTTTGCCACGCTATATACCAAATTTTGCTGTTCCGATGTCAAGGCTACAAAAACATGCCGAGAATAATGCTGCATCGCTTCACCATTAGAGATAGTCCATCCGGCTGTAGAAGCAAAGTTTTCAGCTCCTCCATAACGCACATCAGTCATTTGACCCTTATCCAAAATTTCATTTTTATTTCCAAGTCCCAATGCCCAAAGAACATTTAAAATAAATCCGGAATCCTGAGAATTTATTTTTAAATACTCATTCTTTGAGCCATATAATATACTTTTTTCTTCTGAACTTAGGCCACCCTGACTTTGATATACGGCTTCAAATTTTTTTGCATCAATGACTCCATCGGTAACCATTTGAGCTCCCAAATTGCCCCAAATAACAGGTAAAATAGTTTCATCCTGATCAACGCCTTTAGGCTTTATTACATTCGGTTGTTCTATATCAGAAAAAATCAATCCCTTATTAGACACGGAGATATTTTTCCAATAAAATAATATTCCGAAGATTATCAATGTTGAGATAATAAAGCCGGTGTATAATTTTCTGTTAATCATTTTATTATTGTTTATTTATTTTATTTATTCTGAAGAATCAGATTTGTTTTCTTTTTTGATTGTTTTGAAAACAATACTAACTATGAATGCCAAAAGTACCAGAATAATTATGGGCCATACAATCCATGAAATATTTTCCATAAATTGATTCAGATACTGAGTAAGTTTTGCCAAATAAAGATTTATGGTTATTTGATATCCACTACCACCCATTGCCAATTTATTAGTCCAGTCAAGATAAAGAGTAAGGACACCCATCAACAAATACATCAATCCGGCAATTAACTCCGAAACTGTAATGCTTATTTCTTTTCCGAAAATTGAATAGCTAATCCGTTTTTTAAATCCAGAAAATTTTCCAGTGAAATTGGCCCGATCAAGAAAATAAGCCACAAAGAATAACGGCATTACCATGCCCAACGCATAAATTAATGAATACATGCCTCCCCAGAATAGTGATCCTGGTAACACAGAAAGAGCCATAATGCCCGCCAATACCGGCGCACAACAAAGAGTGGCGAATCCGGAGAAAATTCCCAAAACATAAATCGAACCAGCGCCTTCAATTTTTAAATTACTCATCCTAGAATGAGTTGAGAATGGCATAGATATATGCCTGCCTATTAGAATTGAAGTACCAAGAACCATAAGAAACAAACTACCGACGATATACAACTGATTATGATATTGCCTAAAAAACTGACTTATAGCGGCAATCCCCAATCCCAGCGGCAAAAAGACAGTTAATATACCGATAAAAAAAACAAAAGTCATCAAAAATACCGTACGTTTCTGCTTAAAAATAGAAGCAAGATATGCCGGCAAAAGTACCGTTACACAACATGGAGCAAAAAGTGCGGCTATCCCCGCTATAAAAGCGGTTATAAGAGAAGATCCTATTAAAATGTTCATTTTATTTTAATTTATTAATTTCATCTGCCAGTTGGTCATTTCGAATGGCCATATTGGGATCATCAAGAAAGAACCGAATAATTCCTTTTTTATCAATCACAAAATAAGTATGACCAGGGAAACTTCCGGGATGCATTGAGGATGCCATGGATAGAACACCATATTGCGAAGATACCGCCCTATCAACATCAAACAGAATATTGGCACTCTTGAATTGAGGCATCTCACTTTCAATCTCTTTCCATTGAGCGGGCGTATCGACAACTATCGAAAAAGCAACCGTATCCGTACTGTTAAACCTTGGATCATTTCCTAATTTATCGATTTGATTCCAACAGGCCGGATAACACATTTGGCCTTCGTTGAAAAATAAAATAACGTTTTTACCATCAAAACTATGTAATGTTACTGTCTTGCCATTAATATCTTGGAGAGAAAAGTCGGGTGCCTTGTCCCCTACAAAATTATTAACAACGGTATTTTTCTTCAAATCAGATTGACCCGCTCCGCTCTTGTTATTGCTATAAAATAGATATGTTATAGTAGCAATAAAAAGGGCGATAATTACTACACACAAAGATAGATTATTTTTTTTATTCATAAGTCTGAATTATTAATTTTGCATGCAAAAAAACCCTTATTCAGGATTTGAGATGCGCGAACTACCTCATTTAGATAATGAGGTTAAGATCGCACAATATAAAATGAGGGGCTATTTTCGTGCAATGACAGCCAGCGATAAAATTCTCTTTTAAAACAAGGGGGTATTTCTTTTAAGAAAAGGCTGTAGCGTCTGCATAAAAAAATACAAAAATTAAATAAATTTACTGAAATAGAATAAGATAGTAACAATACAATAAAAAATATCAAAGAAATGATTGAAACTGGAAAAACAGCCGCCGAAAGCAAGTTGAGTGCATTAAAATGAGCGCTTATCATCGTTAGAATGTCGGAAGTACATAAACTTATTTTTCCAAAAAAACAATCGCTATGCGAACTCATCATCGAAACTCCGATGATGCCGACGGCTAAGAATGCCAATAACAATAAAATAATAAAAAATCTACTCATTAATATGAATGTAACGCTTTATTTTAATTTAGTCAATTGGGTAAGTTACTTACTCTGAACGTTGGGAACATTAAACAATAAATAAAACCAAGATTATAACCAAGATTTTTTTCATATTTTATATCCAAATTGACGATTTATTTGTCAGTGGCAAGACGATATTTAAAAAAAGACGGCTAAAAGCCGTCTTTATTGACATATTTCCGCCAGAGAGGAGCCCAATCTTTCTTGATCACCGACAACATAACTTCATCCCAATATCTGCCTTTGCGGAAAAACTGATTCTTTCTTATACCCTCAATTTTATAACCACAATGAAGATTATGGCCGATACTCCGTCCATTATACGAAAGAGCTGAAGAGCAAATTTTCCTCAAGTTCAGAGTGTTGAAGGCATAGTTTAACAAATTTATTTTAGCATCTGTTCCAAAACCCTTGCCCCAGAATTCTTTTTCACCAATCAGCGCTCCGGTAAAAGCTGTGCGAGAGATCCAGTCTATACGATGGAGGCCCATGGTGCCGATAGGGATTCCGCTGTCTTTTATCTCAATGACAAGAATTACGTTTTTATCGTCTTTATTGGCATTTTCTATCCAATCCCTTTCCTGCTTGATTCCAGAAGGAAATATAGCGGAAATAAAATGCCTTACTTCCGGATCGTTTACCCAGCGGCAAAACATTTCTGCATCGGTATCATTGGGAGGCCTGAGAATTACTTTTTTGCCGACGATAAATACTGTTTTTTGGCTTTCCATTTTCCCCTCCTTTTTGGGTTGTTAATGTTCAAAAACTGCTCCGGTCATCGGAGCAGTTTTTGATTTCAAATGTTAAGAAAATTTATTTATATATTTAAAATCAAAGATTGCTCCAATGAAAATCCGCCTCCATTAAGAAGTGCCGAGCAGACGATATTCATTTGAAACAATCCGTGTCTATACATAATTTTATTGGTTACATTGTATATAACGATGAGTTAATAAAAACATTTCACTTACATAATTTCAAAGTTCATTGAGCCACATAAAAAATACTGCCCCTAAGAGCAGTATTTTTTATGTGACCCCGTCGGGAATCTCACCTCGTCATTTCATTCCTCCCAAGAAACCCTCGATTTCTTGACGCTCCTTTAGAGCTTTTTCCGACACGGGAAACTACAAGTTTCCCGACCCCTTACGATTCAAATCCGCTGTGATACACAAAATAAAATCACGCCATAAAGGCATAATCTTATTTTGTGACCCCGTCGGGATTCGAACCCGAGTTTTCGCGATGAGAACGCGACGTCCTGGACCGGACTAGACGACAGGGCCAAAATACGCTGTATTTTTACCACACTTAGTAAACTTCTTCAATGCTCATAAAACAAACCAATGAACAATCCCCCAAAGCAATAGTAAGTGAAACGTATTATCTACAACAGTATAAACTATTGCAGAAAATGATATATCTATCTCTCTATATTTTTCAGTTGACTCATATGCTTTGATAAAATCTCTGCCGCCAATTAATTTAAGCCATTTACTCGCAAGTGACCACTTATCTATTGGATAGTGACTCATAAAAACCAGAATAATAATAACCGGGTTAAGCGTCCACAAGAAAAGACAAATACTTGCCGTGTAAATTAAAGAATGTATAAAACACCACAAATATCCTCTGCTAGTGTTTTCAGATTTAAAAAAAGCCATTTTTTTGCTTTGAAGCAGATAATCCCCAACCAAATGACCAAATAAAATATTTATAAATATTTCCATATATTTATATTTGTTTTACTTCTTCAACAATCCTATCCAAACCAATAACTCTCGAACCCTTTATTAAAATCAAATCCCCTTTTTTTATTATTGCTTGTAATTTTAATCCGGCATCTTGCGTATTTTGAAAAGAAAAAACCAAATTCTTGTCCATTCCGTTTTTTATAGCGCTTTGAGCAATAAACTCAGCCCTAGGACCAACGGTTATTAATACATCCAAACATTCCGGAATTATTTTTCCCACAGATTCATGAGCTTCAAGCGTATAATTTCCAAGCTCCATCATATCTCCCAAAACAGCAATTCTTCTTTTGTCTTTTATTTCTTTCATAGAAATTAACGCTGTTTCAAGAGCTGTTGGAGAGGAATTGTAGCTTTCGTCAATAATTTGAGATTCTTTTACGCCATCCATAATTACGGACCGACCCTTAATTGGTTTGTAGTAAGAAGAAAAGGCATTGGCCGAACCAATAAGATTTATATCAAAAGTTAAAGCCACACAAGAAGCGCAAGCGGCGGCATAAGCATGGGCGACAGAAAAAGCTCCATTTAAAATTATTGGCACTGAAGCTCCCTGATTTTCAAGTTTAAAAGCAACTCCATAAATTTTTCCGTTTTCTTCAAGATGCTTAAAATTTGATATCTTTACAAAAGAATTTTTTGAAAAACCAAAAGTTAAAACTTTGGCTCTCGTTTTTTCCATAAGATTTTGAGTCGCGGGATCATCGCTATTTAAAATCGCGATATCACCAACGGACAAATTAGAAATCAATTTGGATTTTTCTTTAATTACCGACTCTATTCCTTGCGAATAATTTTCCACGTGAACGGGAATTTTCCCAATTGCTGAAATTACGGCAATATGAGGTTTAGCAATATCAATTAATTTGCTTATGTCTCCCGGTTTATCGGCTCCGTATTCCAAAATTAAAATTTTGGGATAAGAATATTTTGATTTAAACAGGATATTGAAAAGGGATAAAAAAATAATTTTAATCCAAAAAAACCAGGCTGGTTTTGAAATTTTTTGATAATCCCCCAAGATTGCCAGCGGAACGCCAAGTTCGTTATTAAAATTAGCCAAAGTTTTCCTTGAATTTTTATATCCCTTCAAAACAGACCAGATAGCTTCTTTTGATGAAGTTTTACCAACGCTACCGGTAACGGCAATAACAACCGGATTAAATTTTTTAATAACGGCCTTGGATAAAAATTTTAAAACAAATTGTAAGAGAAATATCAGTTTTTTTTTCATAATTTTTGAAAAATCATTGCCCTGTCGGATTTTGATTATCTGGCCTATCTGGCGGAATATTATAATAATTTAAAAGAAATTCAACCATCGTTCTGAATTCCGGAACAACCGTCTCTCCGGCAAGAGGAGCATTTTGCGGTTTGTCTAATTTTATTAAAACGGTAAATTTTGGATTTGAAGCCGGCGCATAACCTATAAAAGTATTTATTAACTTCTCGTGATTGTATCCTTTTACATCATAATCGGTAGTATAGGCAGTTCCGGTTTTTCCGGCAACTTCATACTGAGAAACGGCAGCAACCTTATTAACGTCAACGGCAGACACCATCATTTTTGTTAATTTTTGAGCGGTATCTTGGCTAATAACTCTCAAAACAACCTGAGGAGTTTCATTGGCTAAAATAAGCGGCTTCATCAAAAGACCACCATTGGCAACAGCCGAAAAGGCGGTAACTAATTGAACCGGAGTGGCTGTAATTCCTTGACCATAAGAAGCGGTCGAATAATTGGAGCCAATTCCACTGCTTAAATTGTTTAAATTTCCACCAAGTTCTCCGGGAAGTTGAATTCCCGAATTTTTTCCAAATCCAAATTTTCTGACATAATCGGTAAAAATTGAATTGCCTATCTGTTTTTCCGCAAAAACCGCCCCGACATTTAAGGAGTGTTGAATAACATTAGTCATTGTTATTTTCCCGTATGGACCATGAGTGGCATAATCCCAATTGCAAATCTTCCATTGCTTATCCAACTGGACACAGCCGGTATCAACATAAGTGGTATCGGGAGTTATTTTTCCGGAATCTATTCCCGAAGCCATAGTAATAATTTTGAAAACAGATCCGGGTTCATAAGGAAGTTGAACGGCTGGATTTAAAAAATTTTTTATCGGATAATCGGAATAATTATTAGGATCAAAGTCGGGATAATTAGCCATAGCTAAAATTTTGCCGGTATTTGGATCTTGGACAATCATTGTGGCTCCGGCGGCATTCCACTTTTTAACGAGTGGAGTAATAATTTGTTCCGCTTCGTCTTGAATGTTTCTATCAATAGTTAAATATAAATTTTGTCCATCAACCGGATTTTTAACCGATCCGGATTTTATATTTCCCGGATCACCCTCCAGCTGATTGTTAAATTCAAGTTCCATCCCATACTTCCCGGACATTTGACCATTCGCGCTTAAGGAAACATAACCCAAAACTTGAGACGCCATATTTCCAAAAGGATAGGAACGAAAAATTTGATCTTTTATATAAATTCCTTTTATATTCAAATTTTTTATTTCTTGGACCTGTTGGTCGGTTGCTTTCTGAATCAGTAAAAAATACTGGCTTTTCGGCTTTAAAAAGGCGGCGGTAAGAGAATTTACATCTTTGCCGACTATTGGAGAAAGAAGGTTTGCCGCTTGTTGCGGGTCGCTAATTTCTATTGGCACCGCATAAATGACGGGCATATCTTTGTTGGCTACCAATGCCGAGTAATTTCCATTTTTATCAGTGGCAAAAATGATACCTCTTGAGGCGTTTAAATAGCCCAAAGAATTATTTTGGGCTTGGGCTTTGTCCACAAAATTGCCTTTTTTATCAACTTGTAAAAAATATAAATTAACCACCAAAGCGATGAAAGCTATGGAAAATAATATTCTAATTGACCACATTTTCCATCTCATATTATTGAGTCGCTTGAGAAATTAATTCTTTTGAAGAAACAAAATATTGCGGATTTTTATCCAAAATAAGGCCGGAGGATTGAGCAAAAGAATCTCCCAAAGAAACATCAGTTATATGAAAAAGAGAATTTTTAAGCTCTGAAGTTTGAACTTGAAGATTATTTAAAAGTTCCTGATTGGAAGCGACATCGTGTCTCAAACTGATAAGATTATTATAAAAAAAGACAATTAAAATAACCAACAAAACAACAGCGGAGATTAAAAAAACAACATAAGTATTAACTTTTCTTTTTTTTCTTCCAAACTCTATAACCGTCATAATAAATTTTGATTATTTAATTATAAAAATTCCACAACTCTTAATTTTGCCGAACGACTTTTTGCATTTGAACTCAATTCCTGATCTGATGCGATAACCGGCTTTTTAAAAATTATTTTTGCTACACCCTCTTTCTTAAAGCTATTAAAATAATTTTTTACCATTCTATCTTCAATTGAATGAAATGAAATAATAGACAATCTTCCGTTATGATTCATAATTTTTGCGACATTTTTCAAAAACATATCCAGATTTCCGAGTTCGTCATTAATCGTTATTCTTAACGCTTGGAAAGTTTTTGTTGCCGGATTTATTCTTGATCTTCTATAAAATAATGGAACAGAATTTTTTATAATTTCGGCCAATTCCATAGAAGTTGATATTTTCTTCTTTCTTCTGGATGTGACAATTGCTTTAGCAATTCTTCGTGAAAATCTTTCTTCCCCAAACTCCCAAATAATATCCGCCAAATCTTTTTCCGAAAAACCATTTACCATTTGACTGGCGGTAATTCCCGATGATTGGTCATATCTCATATCAAGCAACTCGTCTCTATTAAAGGAAAATCCTCTTTGAGATTCTTCTATGTGAAAAGAAGAAAAACCCAAATCCAAAATAATTCCATCAACTTTCGGCAATTTATTTTCCGAAATGATTTGACTGACATCTTTATAATTGCCATTCCGAAAGATTAAATCCCCTCTAAACTGATGAAATTCTTTTTCCAGCTCAGATTGACTATTTGTTAAAATTTCGTCGTCCAAATCAATTCCCAAAAATTTACCGCCGGGCATAATTTCTTTTATAATTTCCCGAGCGTGCCCTCCACCATTCAAAGTTCCGTCTACAATAAATTTTCCGGGAGAAAGATTGAGCGACTCAATTGTTTCTTTTAAAAGAACGGGAATGTGTTGCATAAATCAAAAATCAAAAATTAAAAATCTAAATTAAATATTTCCGATTAAATTATTTTATTTGTCATTTTAATATTTGAAATTTAATTTTTGATTTATATCCCCAGTTGTCCAAGCTTTTCGGCTATTTCTTCGGAAGCGCTCTCCGTCTTGGATTTATATTTTTCCCAATCGCTTTGATTCCAAACTTCTATTCTGTTGTAAAGTCCGGTGATAACGGTTTTTTTGGAAAGCCCGGCATAATGTCTTAAAGCTTCAGGAACCAAAATTCTCCCCTGAGAATCAAACTCAACATTGCCGGCTCCCGAAAGCATCAATCTAACAAAAGCTCTGGAATCGGCCTGAGAAAGAGGAAGATTAATTAATTTTGAGGCAAGTGCTTCCCATTCTTTTTGAGAAAATATAAAAAGACATTTATCCAACCCACGGGTAATAACCGCTCCAGAATTAAGTTCCGTTCTAAATTTTGACGGAATAGCCAATCTGTTTTTTGAATCCAAATTATGTCTAAATTCTCCTAAAAACATATTTTTTAAATAATTATATTATGGCTTTAAAACTATTGTTTTTACTGTTATCCACACAGTTATCCACAATTCCCCACTTGAGTGTAATTATGTTCCACATCGAAAAATAAATCAAGTGGATAACTCCTTACCAATAAAGACAATAAAAAATCCCCAAAATTTGGGGATTTTAATTTAAAAAACATTACTTCTTATCTCGTTTCGTCTCGCAGTTTAATTCCTTGCCTGAATATTCTCTGTATGATTTTCTCAATTTGTGGATGAGTGTTATAAAACCGATATTGAAAGGAGAGGAATAAATTTTTCTTTTATTTTCCATCATCTCGTCCCATTCCTTCGGCAAAAAACTTCTTTGATTATTGACACATCTTTCACTCGGATATTCGGTGTGAAATCCTACCAGAATATAATCCCAAATTTTATACCAAAGCAATGGACTGGACATATTGCCCTTGAGATTAAAACTGATAGAGCTGTCAATAAAATAATTTTTTCCTTTCCAACAATTGGCAAATGAAGAAAATTTTACATAATCCGAATCTTTTTGAAAAGCAGTCAGATAAGGAATGAGCATTAAAGATGACGACCTGACAACATCCATTTCTTCGTCGTTGGAATTGTCCAAATCAAAATTCATTCCAAAAAATATCATGGAAAAATCGCTTCCATTTTTGCTTATAGTTTTCGCGGCATTTCTATAAGAAGAGCAACAATCAACTTCAATGCCGATAGAATTAAGAGCTAAAACGACAGCTTTTGAGTTTACCGGATTTGAATCCACGGAAAACACTCTAAAGCTATCCCCCATTCGCCCTCCCGGTTTTTAACTTTTTTATGAACTTAAATTAGATTAAACAAAAATAAAAAAAATATCAAATAAAATGTGCGCGATGCAGGGATCGGACCTGCGACCTCTCCGATGTGAACGGAGCGTTCTACCACTGAACTAATCGCGCAAAAAATAAAGATCAACAATATAAATAATAATCAAAAAAACGCCCCAATTCAACTTGAGGCGTTTTTTTATACATAATTTTATTGAAGTTCAACCACTGCTCCCGCTTCAGTTAATTTCTTTTTCATCTCTTCGGCGTCTTCTTTTTTAACGTTTTCTTTGATTGTTTTTGGCGCTCCATCAACGATGTCTTTGGCTTCTTTGAGACCAAGACCGGTGATTTCTTTCACAATCTTTATGACGTTAATTTTTTGTTCTCCGGAAGATTTCAAAACAACGGAAAAAGATGTTTTTTCTTCGGCGGCAGCTCCTCCAGCGGCAGCTCCTGCGGCGGCAACCGGCATAGCGGCAGAAACGCCAAATTTCTCTTCAAGAGCTTTGACCAATTCGGATATTTCGAGAGCGGTTAAAGTTTCAATTTTTGAAATTATTTCTTCTATTTTTTTATCCATATTTTTATTTATTTAGTTACTGATTGTTTTTTGGCTATTTGATCCAAGACATAAGCAAGTGACCTTGTAGGCGCGGAAAGCATCCCTAAAAGTTGAGACAAAAGAATCTCTTTTGATGGCAGTTTTCCTATTTTGTTTATTTCTTCAGCTGAATAATACTTAAGCAAAGCGGTATCATATCCGCCAAGCATCTTAAATTCCGGCAGTTCTTTTTCTTTACCCTTTAAAAAACGATAAACCATTCCGGCGGAATCAACGATGTCTTTTGAAGAAAAAACGGTTCCCAATTGAGAATCAAAAAGATTGATATCAATGGGGGCTTTTTTGTTTTTAAAAACCAGCCCGAGTAATCTTTTTTTGACAACTTTATAAGAACTACTGGCAGAAGCCAAAGAATTTTTTAAAACATCAATTTCCTTTGTTGGTGTCTTTGAAAAATTAACAAAGACAATGGAATTTGACTTATCAAAAAGTTCAGAGGCTTTTTTGACGTCTTCCGTTTTTTGGACTTTTGTTTTCATAAAAATACTCTTTCAAAAACTAAAATGCGACCTTTTAAAAAAGACCGCAGCTATATAAATAAAGCTTTTTCCTCGGCATGTCTTATTCCCCATAGAGGACGCATGCTGTCTGCGGATCTTGAAAATATATTATTTTATTTTGTCAAGAAAGTCAATATAAATCCGCTGTTAGAGCGGATTTTCAAATTTAACAATCTTTAGCGTTTATGCGACCAACAAAAACAAAAAAACCAATAGCGCTGAATTTTAGGTAAATTTCGGCTGCAATAACGGATTTGTCCAGAAACTTTTCTCGACAGACCATATCAAACACTCTTTTCATAACCGACTTGGCGTCGACGCCTTTTATCTCCTTTTTAATCACTCTTGATTTTGAATTGGCGTTTTTTGGCTCCGAATATATCATTTGAATAAGATACTCAGACATCCTCCCTCCTAATGGAACTGACATTAAATATATATATTTATTATTTTTAAATCAAACCCCCGCCTTTTTATCGGCGGGGGTTTAAAATTTAACGGACGAAACACTCACTCAATAATTTATTTTTTAATTTAAGAATTTTTTAACGGTTTAGCTTCAAGAACATCTTCTTCTCTGGCAATTAAGACCCTGTCTTCTTTTCTCTTAAAGAAAACCCAGTAAATCAAGAATATAATTAAAGCAATTAATAGAAGGTCAAAAAGCCAATTTCCCAAAAGATTTCCGAAAGCGTCTAAAACCGTAGCACCAAGAGCTTGACCCGAACCAACAACGGCTGTCAAATAAGAACTTATTGATTGAAACTTGCCTTGTGGATCGTTGTAATTAACAACGGCGCTAAATATAACAGAGCTTCCCGGGACAATAGATGAACCAACAATGCCTTCGATGCTTATAGCCGATTGGAAATTAACCGGTAAAGCTCCGAGGTTGTAAGAAATTCCATTAATGTCCCTGTTGAAAAACGGATAGTTAGTCGAAACAAAATCAGTTCCGGATGGCAAGATAACTTTCAAAAACACATTGGAAAGATTGTAGTTACATCCATTTCTGTAGGTTACAGTCAAAGTAAAGTTTTGCCCGGGAGTAAGCTGAGAAACATTAAGCGACGGGACCAATACGATACAAGACAATCCCCCGCCGGTATTATTGTTTACGGTTCTAACTATAATCGTTGGTTGAGTTGGAACAGTAATAACCGTTGACCCACCACCCCCGGTAGTAAAGCTCAAAATTGAGCCATAATTTGTTCCGTAGCTATTTTGAGCCACTGCTCTGAAATAATAAGTAGTATTAGCGGAAAGTCCCGTTAAAGCGGAAGAGTAATTCTGATAATTCGTTCCGGCGCCTACTGGTTGAGAATTTGTCTGAGAGCCAAGATTTTGAGTTGTCCCATATTCAAACCAGGCATTACTCACGGAACCATTGGCATCAACTTGCCCATTAAGCAAAGACGAGTTTTTGTAAACGTAAGTAGCGGAATTGGTAACAACTTGAGGAGCCGAATTATTGTTATTGTTATTATTACCGGTAGTAAAACTCAATATCTGCCCATAACCGGTGCCATAACTGTTTTTAGCAGCCGCTTGATAATAATAAGTTACTCCCGACATTAGATTATAAACATTTTGAGAGAAGTTTTGCTGATAATTTCCACTACCAACATAAGTTGAATTGGTTGTTAGATTCAATGAGTTAGGATCCGTTCCATAATTGAACCATCCATAAATCGAATCTCCATAATTGCTGTTTGAGGTAACCGATCCATTAAACACGGCACCACTATTCCCATAGCTGTAATTGGTGGCGCTTAATGTTTGGACATAAGGCTGGCTTCCGTTATTACAATTTCCGGAAATACATTGATTATTATTGTAGGTAGTAAAACTCAAAATTGTTCCATAAACAGTTCCGGCCGAATTTTGAGCGTCTATTCTAAAATAATATGTCTGGTTATAAGAAAGTCCCGAAATATAAGAGGAGACATTAGACGAACCACTACTCGCTCCGGCAGATTGAAATCCGGTTGTATTTCCCAAAGAATAATTATTTCCATATTCAAACCAATAATTTGTTTGGCAATTATTCGGATTAACTGAACCATTTAATTGAGCGGAGTTTTGATAAGTATTGCTGGCGCTATAAGTTTGGACCGACGGAACAATACAATTATTATTATTTCCTCCGGAAGTGGTGAAGCTTAAAATTGAACCCTGAGTAGTGCCATAAGAATTTTGAGCGTCTATTCTATAATAATAAGTTGTGCTGGGCATTAATCCAGTCAAGCTCGTATTATAAGGTAAAGAATCAGTCCCTGCTCCGGCAGATTGGAATCCGGTAGAATTTGATAAACTTTGAGAAGTCCCGTACTCAAACCAATATAAAGATTGGTATCCATTGGGATCTACATATCCTGAAATTTGAGCCGAATTTTGGCTAATAGATGACGCTCCTCCAGTAGTAACAGTCGGAGCAATTCCATTTGTTCCTCCATTTGAAGTGGTAAAGCTCAAGATTGAACCCTGAGTAGTGCCATAAGAATTTTGAGCATCCACTCTAAAATAATAAGTAGTGTTGGCGGAAAGTCCGCTAATTAAAGAATTGACGGTAACGGCAGAATTTCCAGAACCGACAATTTGAGAAGCGGTTGTGTTTCCAAGAGATTGAGAAGTGCCGTATTCAAACCAATAATTTGTTAACGCCTGATTTGGATTAACTGAGCCGTTTAATTGGCCAGAGTTTTGAGAAATATTTGTTGCCGAATTGGTTTGAACCACCGGAGCGCTACCTGTAGGATTTGAGGTCACACTAACAGTAACACTGGCGGAAGCCGAACCACCGCTCGAATTGGAACAAGTTATAGAAAAAGTTGTTTGAGTTGTTAATTGAGAAGATAAAACACTTCCGGAAGTTGTTCCGCCGGTTGAAAATCCGGAACCGGAACATTGGCTGGCATTGTAAGAAGTCCATTGAATTGTGGATTGTCCACCGGAAGAAACCGACATCGGATTAGCATAAATACTAACCGTCGGTTGCTGAGGATTAGGTGGCGTATTAACGCTAACCGTAACGCTGGCTTGGGCTGAACCCGAAGAATTGGAACAGGAAATTGAAAAGACGGAAGTGCTGTAAAGAGCGCCAGTTGAAACTGAACCCGAAGGAGAGCTTCCGGTTGAAAAATTTCCGCTGGTTGAGTGACATTCGGTAGCATTGTTTGAACTCCAATTTAAGACAGACGAACCTCCGTTGCTAACAGTTGATGGACTGGCATAAATATTGGCAGTCGGTTGCTGAGGAGTGGGTGGCGTATTAACGCTAACCGTAACGCTGGCTTGGGCTGAACCAGAAGAATTGGAACAGGAAATTGAAAAGACGGAAGTGCTGTAAAGAGCGCCAGTTGAAACTGAACCCGAAGGAGAGCTTCCGGTTGAAAAATTTCCGCTGGTTGAG
>JAJXZH010000004.1 GCA_021780155.1 bacterium | reverse complement strand
GTATACTCGCCGATAATTCTGCGTCCCTCTCGCACATACGGCATGACGGACATATTTTTTTCAAGAGTTTTGTATGCAGAACCGATGTTGGCGCAACTATTATCCAAAGTATTGTAAGTTCCCCCATAACCCTCGTCATTTGCAACCGACCACAACGGTTGATTTAAATCATGCTGCACATAATAAACAAACTGCAAGGTTTTCAATTTTGCCTGACAATTGTATTGATTTCTAAAATTTAAATTTTCAATATAATTTATAGGAACAGTCGTCGTCCCGTCATAATAAATATAAGGAGCGGGAGTTGGATAATCGTTAGCCCAATTAATGCCTGTTTTTGAAATTTTATTTAATTCTTGCACTGTATAATTTTCAGGATTGGACGAGTCGGGCATTCCTCTATAAGTGTTGTGATAAGGGAAATCAACCGGATATATGAGAGTTTCGTTTCCGTTAAGAGAAACGATTTTTGCAAAATCAACCTTGCGAACATTATAAGATTCGGGACCGGTTGCAGGACCCGGAGGAGTTGTCATAAAAAATCCTTGAGGTACTCCGTTGGGATATTTTTTTATCGTCGTCGTGTAAGTTATATCCTGAACGCAAGAATTAGGACTGGGATTACTGTCGGTTCCATTACCTAACCGATAAGAAGCACCTGCCAAAGGCATAACATCTCCATACTCGGTAGCATCAATTACAATTTTGGCATTAAATTGGTCGCCGGTCGCAGTTCTAACTCCGGTTACCATATTCCCATTTTTCAAAACGCTCGTGACTTTTTCCAGAGTATATAAATCGAGTGCCGAAGTTGGAGTTGAACTGGCCGCCGTCGCCATCATCTGTCTAAAAATATTCTGCCCAACAGAGGGCTCATAACACGGCGATCCCCAACAAGTGTTTACGGATTTCCCGTGTGTCTGGTAGTAGTTCGTAACGTTGTTTGAAAATTCCGTAAAAAGACCCGATCCTCCGTATCCTCCTCCGTCTGTGCTTGCAACTCCGGCAGCCGTCGCTTGTCCCCCAACCCAATCAGTTTCTTCCAGTAGTGCCACTCTCATACCCATTCTTGCGGCTTGAATGGCCGCAGCAGTGCCTCCCGTGCCAGCTCCCACAATTACAACATCATAAGAATAAACTCTTCCCGCGGAATGAATTGCAACAGACGAGGAAGCGGTCGTCGTCGAAGCTTGAGAGGCAATAAGTTGATTCAATTTGATTTGTAGTGCCTGAACTTGAAGGACGAGTGATTGAATAATATTTTTTATTTGAGCAGTAGAAAGTTGTTGGGCATAAGATGTTCCACCCCAACCGATAAGACCGACGATAAATATAATAACCGCAAAATATTTAATATATTTCATTAATATTAAGTTTAGACGATACGATTAAAAAAATACAACATCAATCAGAAAAGAAACACTTCAGAAAAGTATTTAATTTTTGATTCCAAGCTTTATAGATAGAGCTTTATTTATATAAAACGCAACCAACGAATTAGGACTTTCACTCAAAGCTCTTTTTGATTCTTCAAATGCCTGATTGAGTTTATCTTTGGGTATGGAATCAAAATTAATATTATAAGGATTTATTATTTGATATCCGAATTTTTTTATTATGTCTTGATTTTGAGGATTATTTTTTACAAAAATCATCGAGCCATCGTCAAAATAAACCAAAACAAAATCGTCTTTTTGAGTGACATCCGTCAAAAAACTTTTAGCGTCCACTCCTCCGGAAAAAGGATAACCAAGAATTATTGTTTGTATTTTATATTTGTTGTCAATCAAATTTTTCCAATCATCTCGACGATAAGCAATGTTGATATAATCATTATTAGCACTTCCTTCAAACACCTCGCTTCGTCCGTCTATAAAGACCTGATACTCCGGCCATAATTTCCAAATCAGATACCCACCAAAAAATTGAGAATTAAAAATCTGCTTTGGAAGATTGTTTTCTTTTATAAAATTGGAGGCATTTTCCGGAAGACGCGGATCGGCTATTTCAGGCATTCTGCCAAATCTCAAAATCGGCGCAGCTATCAAAACCGCTCCAAGTAAGATAGCTAAGGGAAAGACAAACCTGATGTTTTCAATCTTAACATTTTTTTCAGATAAGTATTCAACCAAATAACTTGAAATTACCGGTAGCGCCAAAATAGAAAAAAATATAATGTGCCTCATTGAAACAATCGGCATAATAATAGAGCCCGTCACCAATCCCAATGAAATCCAATCCGTTTTGAAAAATCCCTTTTCTTTATCAAGCTCCCTCCACCAGATAAAAATAAAAGAAATCGCCATCAAAACAATCATTGCTTTCGTCTGCCACATAGACGAATAATACAAAAGAGATTGCCACTCTATTATGTTCATCCGCTGAATAGATGGCGAAATTATTTGGAGATAATCGATTACTTTGTAGCCGTTAGGATTTAAAAATGTCATCAAAAAAGAAATAACAAACAAAACAATTGGCGTCTTAATCAATTTCAAACTTTTTTGATTCAATCCCTCCCCCGCGCAATAAAGAGCAAATAGAGCTATTCCCAAAATAACTCCGGCATGCAAATTTGCCCACACCAAAAACAAAAATGGAATCCAGTAAAGATATTTTATATTTTTTGAAATTCTCCATTTTTCAAGAATGTAAACCGTAACAATCGCCAAAAAATAAGAAAAAATTTGAGGTCTGACAACCCAAAGCTCAAGCGATAAATAAGCAAACAATACCAGTAAAATCATCGGCAGAATTGTTTTGCCGGCTCTTAGCCATGTCACTTTAAAAACAAAAAAATAAGTCAGCGTCGAAATTAAAGCAACAAAAATAATCAATCCCCAATATCCGGAAAATAAATAAACTAAATAAAAAATAACATCCGAAAGCCAATAATGGGCTATCCACCTGACTCCTTGGGCGGTGTAAGAAAAAATATCATAAAGAGGAACAACTTTGTGCTCCACTATATATTTCCCGGTTTGCAAATGATAGCCGGTATCGTAGTCGCTGATGGGGCTAATGGAAAGCAAAAATATCGCCAAAATAAAAATTCCGGCGATAATATAAAATTTTTTGTTTGAATTGAAAAAGGCCATTTTACTTTTTATTGGATATTTCAAAAAATTTATTGTAAAACCACGCCCCCAATATAATCACAAAAAAAGAAATTATCCCATAAAATAAAATAATAGAGCTTATATCGCCCAAAAATCCGGAATTGACAATCAGCGGACCCAAAAAAATCACATAAAAGGCGAGAGTTCCAAACAAAACGACCGACCACCCCATAAAAAAGGCCACCGAAGTTAAAACAAGTGGCAAAATATTATTATTTTTTTTCATATTATTTTTTAATAATTAATTTTTATAAATATGTTGTTTGGCAGATTCGGTGATTATCCTTCCCTGAGGGCTCCGGGATAAAAATCCGATTTTTAAAAGATACGGCTCATAAACTTCTTCAATTACTCCCTTGTCCTCACCTAACGCCGCCGCCAAAGAAGAAATTCCAACCGGACCCCCTTTGAATTTTTCGGCGATGGTTCTTAAAAGTTTTCGGTCATGCTCTTCCAATCCCAGCTCGTCTATTTCAAACATTGATAAAACTTTTTGAGCGGAATCGGCATCTATGTTTTTTTTATTATTGACTTGAGACAAATCCCTGACACGCTTTAATAATCTATTGGCGATTCTCGGAGTAAATCTGGAAGCCGATGCCATAATTTCAATCGCTTTTGATTCAATTTCCATTTCCAAAATAGAAGCCGAACGTTTTATTATTTTTTCTATATCCGATTGGTTATAATAATCCAATCTGAAAATTCCTCCAAACCTTGAACGAAGTGGCGAAGACAAAAGATTCACCCTGGTAGTAGCGGCAATCAAAGTAAATTGAGGCAAATCCAAAGTCATCATCCTTGCCGCCGGTCCCTTGCCGATAATCAAATGAAGTTTCCGCGATTCCATTGCCGGATAAAGCATTTCTTCAATCGTTCTGTTTATCCTATGCGCCTCGTCTATAAACAACACATCGCCTTCTTCTATGGTCGATAAAATTGCCGCCAAATCTCCGGTTTTTTCCAAAACAGGACCTGAGGTCACTTTTATTTGAGCATCCATTTCTTTGGCGACTATCATCGCCAGAGTTGTTTTTCCCAATCCCGCTTGTCCATAAAATAAGAGATGATCAACTGATTCTTTTCTTTTTTGCGCCGCTTCTATCATCATCTGCAAATTTTCCTTAACTCTCTTTTGCCCGATATAATCACCAAAACTTATCGGTCTCAGCGCAAAATCGGTGGTTTCGTCTCTTGACAGAAGGACTGAATTATTAACATTTTTTCCACTTGACATATTTTGGTCTTCAAATTATTATTTCTTACTGTATCAAAAAAAAAGAACTTTTAAAAGTCCCTAATGGATTTTAAATTTTTTTGCGCTATTTTAATTACTGATTGATACTAACTTGACAAAATCAGCTATTTGTGCTATTTTGTATCTTGTAAAACAATCCTTTAGTTTCGTGGGCAATCTTGGAATTCTCCTACGCTAAGGACGTCTCGGTTTCGCGCTTAGACGATCCTCTGGAAAATTCTGAATGTCTTTGCTATTTTGCGAAGGCTTTACATCCACACAGTTGTCCACGGAACTAAGGGATTTTTTTATTCAAAAAATATTTTTGACTTTTTGATAGATACGAATACAATGAAGTCAGAACTCATAACTCAGAAAGGAGATGCTATGTTCTACTTCCTGCTATTGGGAATAGTTCTTGTCGCCATTTGGTTTCATATGACCGTCAAGGGTGGATATTACAGATGCACTTTGGCATCCGGCTGCGCTTTGGCACTGGAAACGCCAATAATGTTTACCTACTTGACCGACAAAAGTTTTTGGAATGCTCACATTTGGCATGAAATGTTTATAATTCTCAATTTGGTTTTTATTGGAATGGCTACAATTTCTCTTTTCAGAAAACACGTTCTCAATCACAGCTGTCCCTGGGACAAAAAGTAAAAGCTCCGGCAAATTATTGCCGGTTTTTTATTCCTCATTTATCGTTGCCAGTCGTCGGTCGTCAGCCGTCGGTTGTAAACCTTTTGTCATTCCAAACTTGATTTGGAATCCAGTGGTTTGTTCGGCTTGTCATTCCAAACTTGATTTGGAATCCAGTGGTTTGTTCGGCTTGTCATTCCAAACTTGATTTGGAATCCAGAGGTTTGTTTTTATAACTCCTGGATCCCGTTTTTCAACGGGATGACAGAAAAAAATAAATATCATCTGGTATCAATATTGATACCAAGCGCAAGAGATAAATATATCATCTGCAACAATCTTTTTTATTAAATTATAAGCATAGGCGAATTTAAAATATCCGCGCCAGGAAGAATAGGCGTTTAGAATACTTTGCTTGGATACCTGTCCGTCTTTAAACATAACCGCATATCGCCTGCTCTTTTTTAAGAATC
>JAJXZH010000012.1 GCA_021780155.1 bacterium | reverse complement strand
AGATTGAAGGCTGCAACCCGCCTTCATGAAGCCGGAATCGCTAGTAATCGCGGATCAGCACGCCGCGGTGAATACGTTCTCGAGTCTTGTACTCACCGCCCGTCACACCAGGGGAGCCGGGGATACACAAAGTTCGCTTTTAGCGGATCAGTGTAAAATCGGTGACACGGGTGAAGTCGTAACAAGGCACGTGTAGCGGAAGCTGTGCGTGAAACAATTAATTACGAAAAAATGTCGATTTAAAAGGAGTTAGCCACGGATCCTAAAGTTGTGGCTGAGACATTGGTTAACCAAAAAAGTTTTTAATATAGATAAAAAGCAGCCATTAAAAGTGGCTGTTTTTTATTGCCGTATTTTTTTGTCGCAAGCGATGATATATGATGCCGAAAAATTTAAAAAACATTTTAAGTTTATCGTTTTATTTTTAATGTTTGCTTTTATATTTGAGGTATTTTATAATTGATGTATAATTATAAATATGGAACAAACTAATATTCAAAACGCGCAAGAAAATCAAAAGCATGTTTTATTGGTTGAAGACGACCCATTTTTGTCGTCGCTTTTGAAAAATCGTTTAGTAAAAGAAAATATAGATGTCAATCACGCCAAAGACGGACAAGAGGCACTTGATGCGCTCAAAGATTATAAGCCCGATCTTATTTTGCTTGATCTGATTTTACCCAAAAAATCAGGATTTGAAGTGATGGAAGGAATTCGCCAGGACCCTCAGCTTTCAAACTCTCCTATCATTATTATTTCCAATTTGGGGCAACCGGAAGATATTCAAAAAGGTCAAGAACTTGGTGCAGTAGAATATTTTATCAAAGCCAAAACTTCAATTGATGATTTAATTGGTAATATAAAAGGATTTCTTCAAGGTCAGCCGACTCAAAATTAATTTATTTTTCAAAATATGCCTTAAAAGAGTTATCCACAGATGAGCGCTATACATCTAAAATGAGTGTTGTATAATTAACTTAAAATTATTATTAATTAATAAAATAAAATGCAAAAGAAAGGTTTCACTTTAATTGAATTGTTGGTCGTTATCGGTATTTTGGCGATATTAACCGCCGCTGTGGTCGTGGTATTAAATCCGGCAGAACTTTTGAGACAATCCAGAGACGCTCAAAGAATGAGTGACTTTGACGCCTTGAGAGGTTCTATAAATTTGTTTCTTTCAACCGTTTCCAGTCCGACATTTGATAGTACTGGTCAGTATATTGATACAGGTAGCACCATAGGCGCTAATTTTTCCGGAGGAATATTTGCTGCTGGAGCTTTGGTGGCTAATACCTCCACTGTGGTTACTGGAGCAGGATGGGTTCCAATAAACTTCGGCTTAATGTCAAGCACGGTTGGAAGCGCTCCGTTATCTGCTCTTCCGGCCGATCCCATTAATGATGGAAATTATGCTTATGCCGGAGCTTTTAATGGTACCAGTCTTCAATATGAATTGGATACAAGGTTAGAGAGTACTAAATATGCAAGCAAGATGACACCAACTGCTAATGCTTCGCTTTTACTGTACCAAGTCGGAAATAATCTATCTATGTAATTAAAATGTATTGGTATTTTCAGATAGCATTTCTGTTTATTCTTGAAGGAGCGCAAATAATAAAGCGCTCCTTTTTGGTTAAGATAATTAAACAGGCATATTGGTTTTTAGCGGCGGCTGTTTTTGGATATTCAGCTTATCTAACTTGGGCGCAATATAAATTGTGGAGTCATCAGTCACTTTCTAAATATCTTTTACCTCCGGAAACAAGCATTTTTTATTTCATTGGTTATTCTCTGTGGAGATTTTGGGCGGCTAATTTTGTCGCTTTGATTTTTTCGGCGTTGTTTTTTATTATTGCCAAGAAACTCAACAAAAAATTTGGCGAAAGATTTTTTGAAAACGAAGAAATTTTGCTTGGAAGTTTAATCATTTTGGCTTGTGGATATCCTATTTTTATTATTTATTTTATTTTGCTTTTAGCGTCTTTTTTGTTTGCTAACACCCTAATTACATCCATTAAAAAAGAGACGTATCGTGTCTCCTTATATTATTTTTGGATTCCGGCGGCTTTAATTGCTATAATAATAAGCGAGCTTTGGCTTTCTCATATATCGCGGTGGAGTTCGCTAATCATCTGATGTAAAGTTAAAAAATCAAAATGCAAAATGATAGCGTAAAATTTAAAAATGAATTTAAAAGACGGATGTATGATTGGGTTTTGTGTTTGATTGGATTCATTGATAAATTACCGAAAGATTCCACTTGTTCTGTTATTGGCAAACAACTTTTGAGAAGTGGAACGAGCGTTTTAGCAAATTACATAGAAGCCAATTCCGCCAGTTCCAAAAAAGATTTTATTAACTTTTTTACATATTCATTAAAATCGGCCAATGAATCAAAGGTGTGGCTTGCATTGCTACGGGATACCAATAAGGGAAACAAAATCGAATCGAAGTGGTTGCTTGAAGAATTGATTGAAATATCAAACATTCTGGCTTCCAGCGTTCTAACATTAAAGGGCAAAAAATAATTTTAACATTTTTAATTTTCACTTTTCATTTTGATATTTACATTTTAAATTATTATGATTTCTTTCCCTCCTCAAAAATTAAAAGAAATAGTTGTTGGTCAAGGGCTTTTAACTGCTCAGCAATTTGACGACGCTTTTAGCGAAGCTAATAGAATGGGACAGGATGTCGGCGATGTTTTGGTATCAAAGGGTTATTTGACGTATGAATATCTTTACTCTATTTTTTCTCAATTTCTTGGGACAGAACGGGCAAATTTGGGTTCGCGTGGAATAGACAAAAATGTCATTTCTATTATTGACGAAAAATTTGCTCGCGAAAGAAGAGTTATCGCTTTTTCTCAAGACGCAGATGGAACAATCAATGTGGCGATGGAAGACCCGACCGATTTACCGACGATGGAATTTTTGGAGAAAAAATTAAAAAGAAAGATTCGTCCGTTTTTAGCTGCTCCCGAAGATTTATCCCGAGGATTTTCTTTTTATGGCCAAGCGTTAACGGAAGATTTTAAAAATCTTATAGAAGAAAGCGTCAAAAAATCAATTGAGCAAAAAATAGGCGCGGCGGAAGAAAAAGAAGCTGCTACTCAAATTCCAATCGTTGATTTGGTTAATAATATTCTTTCTTATGCCGCCTCGCTTAACGCCTCTGATGTTCATATGGAAATTTTAGAGGACTCTATTTTAATTCGTTTTAGAGTTTACGGCATTTTGCACGAAGTAATGAGAATTCCCAAAGAAGTTAATTCGGCGATTATTGCTCGTATAAAACTTCTGGGAGCGCTTAAAGTTGACGAACACCAAAAACCTCAAGATGGCCGTTTCAGATATATTGCCGGTCCGACTGTTTTGGATATTCGTGTTTCAATTATTCCGACGCTTTATGGAGAAAAAATAGTTATGCGTTTATTGCCCGCTACCCAAAGACCTCTTTCTTTGACGGAATTGGGAATGCTTGAAGATACGGCAAAAATAGTTGAAGACAATATGAAAAAATCTTACGGAATGCTTCTGGTTACCGGACCTACCGGTTCCGGAAAAACCACCACTCTTTACGCGGTTTTGAATATGCTTAATAAATCGGAAGTAAATATTGTTACTATTGAAGATCCTATAGAATACAACATTAAATATATAAATCAGATTCAAATAAATCCTCTTGCCGGAATAACTTTTGCTTCGGGACTCAGGTCTATTTTAAGGCAAGACCCCAACATTATTATGGTTGGTGAAATTAGAGATGAAGAAACGGCGGAAATTGCGGTCAACGCCGCTTTAACCGGACACTTGCTTTTGTCTTCTTTGCACACTAATGACGCGCCGACGGCCATCCCCAGAATGGTTGATATGAAAATCCCGCCATTTTTAGTGGCGGCGGTTGTTAATTTAATTATCGCTCAAAGATTGGTCAGAAAAATTTGTACCAGTTGTATAGAATCATATATTCCACCGAAAGAAGTAATAGAATCGCTTTCTTCCGAACTTAAACAATTAAAAATTTCCGAAGCTCAACTTCCAAAAACTCTCTACAGGGGGAAAGGATGTAAGGTTTGCGGAGGGACCGGTTATACGGGCAGAATGGGAATTTATGAAGCATTTGAAATTTCCGAAGAAATAAGAAAAATTATTATAGACCCAAACTTTTCTTTGGATGTGCTTTTAATGGTCGCCAGAAAGCAAGGCATGGTGACGATGTTTGAAGATGGACTAAGAAAAATATCTTTGGGAATGACAACGCTGGAAGAGGTTCTGAGGGTAATAAGGGAGTAATGTAAAAATAAAAATCAAAATGCAAAATGAGAGCTTGACTTTAAAAAGTAAAAAATAATTTTAACATTTTTAATTGTCACTTTTCATTTTGATATTTACATTTTAAATTAACTATGAAATTCACTTACAAAGCGGTTAAACCGGACGGAAGAATATCGGAAGGGGAAATAGAGGCCGACGCAATAAACGGCGCCTTGTCGCAGATTGCCGCAATGGGTTTAAAGCCAATAACAATAAAACCGATAAAAAAATCGGCATTTCAGTTGAATCTTTTGAGTGGACAGAGAATTACTTTAGAGGATAAAGTTTTTTTGACGCGTTATCTTTCATTGATGCTTAAAGTTGGTACTGATCTTTTTAAAGCGATTGATATTTTAATAGAGGACTTTGATAAGCCGGCGGTAAAATCGCTTTTGATGGAAATGAGAACCAATTTAGGCAAGGGCAATCCTTTTTATATGACATTTGCTCAACATCCAAAACTTTTTTCACCGGTTTTTGTGAGCTTAATAAAGTCCGGAGAGGTTTCCGGAAATTTGGAAAAAGTTTTTGATCAATTAAGTGTTTCTTTGGAAAAAGACAAAGATCTTGAAAACAAAATAAAGTCGTCTCTAACTTATCCGGCAATTCTTGCCGTCGGTTCGATTTTGGTTTTGATACTTTTGGTAAGTTATTCGCTTCCAAAAATTGCCGGTGTGTTTATGCAGGGAGGAATGAAACCGCCGGCGTTTTCAAATTTTGTTTTTACCGTTGGTCTTTTTATGGGTGGCCATTTGGCGATTATTTTATTTTTACTTATCTCAATCGTGACTGGGACGTTCTTTTTCTTTAGAACCTTGGTCGGCAAAAGATTTGCCTATGATTTAGCTCTGAGAGTGCCGGTAATAAAAAATGTTATCAAGCAAATTGCCATTCAAAGATTTGCCTCCACTTTGTCGTCTCTTTTGGCGTCAGGAGTCGGAATTGTTGAAGCTCTTGAGATTTCCGCTGATTCAATCGGAATGCCCGAGCTTCAAGATGCTCTGCGAAGAATTGCCAGAGAGGGAATATCCAAAGGGTTTACCGTTGGAGATGCATTTAGAAGAGAGCCAATTTTCCCGAAAGCCGTTTCAAATTTAATTGCCGTTTCCGAGAAATCCGGCCATCTTGAAAATATTTTGGCGACATTGGCGGAATTTTATACCGGAGAAATAGAAAATGCCGTCAAGTCGATGGTCTCTTTTATAGAACCGGTAATGTTGGTTTTGATTGGAATTATTGTCGGAACAATAGCTTTGGCGGTTATTTTGCCGGTTTATCAGCTCACGGCGTCGTTTTAAAAAATGAAAAAATCAATGATTAGTTTTTTATACAAAATACAAAATACAAAACATAAAATACGAAAATTTTTTTGTAGAAATAATTCGTTTACTCTCATTGAAACACTTATTGTTGCCGCTATTTTGATTATCATGACTACCGGCGCCGTTTTGGAAATGTCGTCTTTTAAAAACAAAAAAACTCTTGATTTGGATGCTCAACAAATTGCTACTGCGTTAGGCAACGCCCAAAGCAAAGCGATTCAGCAAGAAGGGGGAAGCGCCTGGGGAGTTAGGTTTACCAACGGGACAGTTGATTCTTATCAGATTTTTCAAGGGTTATCATACAGCACTTCTTCGGTTGTCGATTCGGAACAGCTGGGACTTACTGATTCTTTTACCAATCCGGCAAGCGGAATGAATTTGGATGTTGTGTTTAATCAAAGAACCGGAACCCCTGTTAGCGGAGGCGCTTTTGTCGTGGTTATTAAACAAAATTCAAGCAGTAATCTTTATTCGATTTTTGTAAGTAGCGCGGGAAAAATTTCAACTATTTTTGAAACTGGACTGGTTGGGTATTGGCCGATGGACGAGGGAAGTGGAGGTACGGCGTATGACGCTTCGGGAAACAATAACGTAGGCACTATAACTATTGGAGCCTCCGGAACTCAGACGACTGTGGCACAGGCGTGGGCAAATGCTACTCCATCGCGAGTTGGAATCGGATTAAATTTTGATGGGACGGATGATTATGCTTGGATAGCTGATGCCAGCGCTAATCATTTAACGAGTTCCTTTACTTTTTCTGCCTGGATCAACCCCTCGGCTTATTCCTCTGAAAATATTATATTCAATAAGGAAAACACTTATGAATGGGCTATCGATACAACGCAGAATGTCCGTTGGGCGATCAATAATACCACTCCAGGATGGAATTGGATTTCTACTGGTTTGAGCGCTCCTACCAGTCAATGGAATTATTTTGTCATAACATACGACGGTAATTCCGTATTGACATATAAGAATGGAGTTCTTGGTAATACATACAGCGGAGCCTCCGGTAGTTTAGTCCCTAATGGAAATGAATTGCTTATAGGAGCGAGAGGAAACACCTCTCCCGCGAGTTTTTTCATTGGAAAAATTGATGACGTTCGTATTTACAATCGCGCTCTTTCGGCAACCGAAATACAAAATTTGTATAATAGTTATTAATTGCAGTTAATAATTATTGCTAGTTTTTATTTACTATCTTTCATACATTATTTTTCATTATTTTTTATTTTAATAAAATTAATAAAATAAAAATAAATATTTTCTCTCATTACATTATTATCCGATCGGAGTATAATGTAATAAAATAAAAATTTATCCAATGCGACATAGAAGCCATAAAACCATTTCATTTTTGGAGAATATCAATAAAACAACTTACTCTAATGTTTTTGAGGCGTTTTTGTTTTCTTTCGGATCGACAAAAATTTTGAGAGATAACTTAAGAGCCGTGCAACCAAAACTCAACAATTTACAAGCGGAAGAACTAAGAAAAAATAAAGCGCGTTTCCATGTTTTTATGCATAGACTTAAAAAAGATGGTCTTATTGATAAATCATCCGATAGTCTCACACTTACTAAGAAGGGTAAATTGCTATTACAAAAAATTAAGCTTATTCCATCCGGTGATTATAAAGATCAAATTAGAGAAGATGGTGTTATATTGGTAGCGTTTGATATTCCCGAAAAGATGTCTTCTAAGCGATTTTGGTTGAGAGGCTCTTTGCGCTCTCTTGAGTTTGAGATGTTGCAAAAAAGCGTATGGCTGGGGAAAAAGAAAGTTCCTAAACAATTTTTGGAAGATCTCAAAACTCTTGGCCTTGTGTCGTTTGTGGAAATTTTGGAAATATCAAAATTGGGGAGTATTAAAAAAATTATTGATTAAAATGATTGGCGTTGTGTTAATTATGTAGATCGTGTTGATCGTGTTGACTATGTCGATCGCGTTGATTGCGTCAATTGTGTTAATCGTATTGATTGTAGTGCAATCTTCAATAACTAAAACTAACAATTCTTACATTATTATCCGATCGGATAATAATGTAAGAGTAGGAGGGAATTTATATCGAGTTAGTAAATAATTATCAACAAATAATTATCAGTAAATAATTAAAAGAAATTGTCCGTTAAATAATAATTTATAAAAGTAAATTCTTCAGTCCGTTAACTTCGCCACGTTCTTTAATAAAAGATAAATTATTCAGTTTGTTAATTTCGCCACATTCTTTAATAAAAGGTTGTTTACTATATTTAAAATAACGTTAGTGATATAATTAAAAAAATGTTAAAGATGTATTTGGTTTTTATAAAAAATACAGGGCGTAAAATAAAAGGTGTCATTTATAAAGAATCCGGTCAGCTTTTGGTGGAAGTTTTGGTGGCGATGGTTGTTGGAGGGGGGCTTTTAGTTGCCGCATCAGTGGCGATTGTCGCGGTTGTCCGTCAAAATTATGAAAATCGCAACTCTCAAACTACCTCTTCTTATGCTTATGATTTAATCAGTAGAGTCAAACAATTTGCCGCTTCAGATTGGCACAATGTTTTTGATTTAGGGCACGGCTCAAGCAATCCATATTTTATTGCTTCGGGAGCGACTTCTTCGATGGCGGTTGCCGGTCAAGAAGGAATGCTTTCAAATGACATCGTTTCCGGACTTGTTGGGCATTGGAATTTTGCCGAAACTGGCGGAAATATCGCTTATGATACATCCGGAAACTTAAACAACGGAACTTTAGTAAACGGACCAATAAGACAAACGGGAGTAAATTGTCAGGTGGGTGGGTGTTTGAGTTTCAATGGGAGTAATAATTTTATAACAACAAATTCATCTACGGCGGATTTTGGAACGTCAAATTTTTCTATTTCTACATGGATTAATGCGTCATCACTTTCAGGGGTTCATATAATTATAGGTAAACGGGTTTATCCTCCTGGATATATTATTTATACCAATGGATCTTCTCTGATACTTCAAGTGAATGATTCAAACGCAAACAGCTATACCATTGGAAATTATACTTACGTTGGTACTTGGCATAATATTGCGGTTGTAGTACAGCGGACAACAAATCAAGCCTTCTATTATTTAGATGGGGTTTTGCAGGGAACAGGAACAAGTTTGTCAGCTTCAACTGGTAGTATAAGTAATAGTGGGTGGTTTGGGATAGGAGCTGATCAATCAGATCAGACAAATGTTTTTTCTGGAAGTATCGACGATGTTCGCGTTTACAACCGCGCTCTTTCGGCAAATGAAATTTCTCAACTTTATAGCAGTTCTGTTTATTCCAGATATTTTTATGTGGATAATGTTAATAGAACTCTTTGTGGAATAGGGGATATTACCTCAAATCCGGTAACCAGATGCACTAACACTGCTACTGCCGGAGCAACCGATGTCAACAACGACCCTTCAACTCAAAAAATAAATGCAGTCATAACAAGACAAGATGGTGGAAAATATCAATTTTATGATTATGTTTCAAGAAGCAGAAGCGTTATCGCTACTCAGAACAATTGGTCGGGAGGGAGTGGATATGACGGGCCTTTTACTGTTTTTAATAATCAATACTCAACTTCGACAAATATTTCTGCCGGAAAAACACTAGCCCTTTCTTCGGTTTCTACGAGTGGAACTCTTTACTCTAGTATTTTTGATACTCAAATAGCAAACGGCGCGGCTTTCAATAGCATTGTTTGGAATGGGACCGCTAATAATGGTTCGTCGGTCAAATTTCAAATCGCCACTTCAAACTCAACATCTTCAAGTGGAGGCAGTCCAACTGGTCCGATTGATTCCGTTTATCGTTATGCTTGGAATGATTATATAGGATGGCTTGATTTTGGGTACACTGCCGGTAATGTTTCGGTCCAGACAAATAATTTGGTTGGATACGCCTATAATACCAATGTCGGAGAAATTTCTTTGGATTGTTCCACATCTCCAAATGGAAATATTTGCGCCACATCAAATTATCAAGTTGTTCGCGACACCGTAAGCGGCAATCTTTCCGGATGGGCATGGAACGATGAAATTGGGTGGATAAGTTTTTGCGGAGGACAGTCAACCGCGAATTGTCCCGGAACTGTTTCTTATCAAGTTAATGTTAATCCAAGCACCGGAATGTTTACCGGATATGCTTGGAATGATATTGTCGGTTGGATAAGTTTCAATTGCGCCGACACTGGACTTTGTGGAGTATCAAACTATAAAGTTTCTGTTGCTTTAACGAGTGGATGGAATTATGTCGGTCCCGATGGAACCAATCTGACTTATTACAATCCGACTTTTGGTTCTTCTATGGCCATCAATCCCGCTTATCACAACAATAATAGATATTTCAGATATAAAATCATTTTATCTCCCGATTCGGGACTAACCACTTCGCCAACCGTTACCGATGTTGATTTAAATTGGTCGCCATAATGACTTGTTGTTTTTATATTTTTGTAATGTGATATAATATAAATAATCAAAAAATGAAAAAATTTTTTAGAGTAAAAAATATTTTGTTGGCGATAATTATTGGCTTGACGGTGGCTGGAGTTGTTTTGGCTTTTACCGGCCCAACTCTTGCGCCTACTGGTGGCACCCCTTATTTTTGGCAACTTAGTAGTGGTAATATGTATTATACTGGTGGAAATGTTGGAATTGGAACAGCAAATCCGGGGGCGAAACTGCACATAGATGCGTCGTCTGGTGGTGGAGCTTTAAACATTGTAACCACCGTTAACCCTCTTACCGATTTAGTTTCCATAAACGAAAATGTTGCATCAAATAACGCCGCGATGAGAATACTTACTCCGACCGGCGGGAATGCCGATCAAAACACTGGGCTTAACATTCAATCTCGATATACTGGTGCCAATCCACTTTACATATATGATTCAAATAATAATCCATTATTTACAGTTAAAGCAGGCGGCAACGTCGGCATTGCAACAACAACACCTTCTTATCCATTAACCGTTAGTGGAGATATCTATTCAACGGGTTATGTTCGCGCTGCAACCGGACTTTGTATGGCTGGAGTTTGTCAAACCGCTTGGCCTTCGGGAAGTGGAAGTGGAACTGTTACCAGTGTTGGCTCTGGTGCCGGACTTACGGGCGGACCGATAACAACATCGGGAACTTTGAGTATAAATAATACTGGTAGTGTTCAATCTTGCACTAATGCTACAACCCAAAAAGTCATTTGGAATGCGAGTGGATATTTTGGCTGTGCAACTGACCAAAATTCCGGAGGAACAATTACTGGAAGCGGAACGTCTGGCTATGTCGCTAAATTTGATGCAGGACAAGACATAACGAATTCATTAATATATGATAACGGAACTAATGTTGGGATTGGAACAGCAAGTCCGAGTTATACTCTTCAGGTTGCTGGAAGCGAATACATAACAAATTATTTAGGAGTTGGTGTTGCTCCTAGCGCTTCCTATCCTCTTTATGTTTCTGGAATTGGATATATAACAAGTTATATTGGAGTAGGAACAGCTCCTAATGCAGTTAATGGAATAACGGTTGCGACCGGTGGAAATGGAGTTTGGGCCCAGGGAACATCTAATGGAGTATGGGGTTCAGGACCTTCTACGGGTGTATCTGGACAGGCGAGTGGAAACGGAGCTGGCGTTGTCGGGTATGGAGCTGGTAGCGGTGCGGGCGTTTCGGGGACTGGAGGTGCTACCGGGAATGGCGTTACTGGAACTGGGGGTTCGAGTAGTGGTTATGGTGTGTATGGTACGGGTTCAACGGGTGTTTATGGTTCTGGCACTAGTTATGGTATTTATGGTAACTCGTCATCAGGTATTGGTGTCTATGCATCCTCAGGTTATACAGGTATCATGGCTTATGGCGGAACTGGTTATGGCGTCGGAGGCCAGAGCACAAATTCATATGGTGTTTATGGTACGGGTCCAACAGGTGTTTATGGTTCTGGCAGTAGTTATGGTGTCTATGGCTATAGCACTAACTACGCCGGCTATTTTTCAGGGAATGTTTATGTCACCGGAAATTTAACGGTTGCTGGGACAAAATCATTTATTCAGCCGTATCCAAATGACCCGACAAAAGAGATAAATTATGTATCAATGGAAGGTGCGGATACCAAAGTATTTTTTGACGGCGAAGGACAAATAACCAATGGCGTTGCTGTAATTCAAATTCCCGATGATTTTAAAACAGTAGTTAGCCATCAAAAACCTCTGATTGTTACCGTAACTCCAAATGGCAATCCCGCCTCGCTTTATGTGGCCGATAAAAATTATGACACAATAACCATAAAATCAAATGACACAAAAGATGTTGCATTTGATTATTTTGTGACAGGATTTAGAGGCGGATTTGAAAATTCAATGCCTATTCAACCTAATACTCATTTTGTTCCGGCATCAACCAGCACTAAAGACATAAATAATTTTGAGCAACAATTTAAATTAAGTAATAATGACACCCATTATTCAAAAGTAGGCAAAGAACTTGATAAAAATCTTCTAATTCAAAATGGAATTTTAAATTCCGACGGAACAGCAAATATGGGAGTAATAGATAAAGTGTTAAATAGTAAATAGTGACTGATATAATGGTATAAATGTATAAAAATGTGAAGCGGTAGAATAAAATATTAAAAAGATTTTATGAAAAAACTTGTTGTAATAATTATAATTACAGCCATAATCGGTCTTGTTGCAGGATGCGTGTTGGGATATTATTTTGGAACCCGTTCAATTATGGCATCTTACGCCGGGAAAATAGCCGAGGTTAATAAACTATTTCCATTACCGACAGAAATTTATTCTTTAAGCGGCACGATTCAAAATATTAATAGTGGTGTCCTGACTCTTAAGGCAGCTCCAATTACACAAAATCCTTTTGCTGAAAATTTTCCGGCAACTAGAAAAATTGCTATTACGGATGCGACTCAAGTGGTTAAAATAGAACAAAAAGATCAAGCAACATATCAGGACGAAATGTTGGCATACCAAAAAGAAATTCAAAGCCAATCTGCCAAGCTAATTACTCCACCGGCTCCGTTTGATGAGATAAATATAAAATTATCCGATTTAAGGGATGGAGACACAATAACTGTAATTTCAAATACGAATATATTGAATCTTATTAATTTTCCGGCAACAAAAATTCAATTAATGCCGGCACTACCGTCAACTTCTGTCCAAAGACCATTTCCTTCCACTATTCCAGCCTCAAACAGTAGTAATCCATAATAAATTAAAATTGTGTCCATTCCGTAATTTTTTGTAAGAAGGAATCTATTTAGAATTGTTTTTAATTATTAAATAATTTATAATATCTAAACTATGAACAAAACAAATAAAATATTAATTTTTGCCGTCATTGTTTTGACGGCGGTGGTCGTTGTCTTGGGCGGGATTTATTATTGGCAGAAATTTGGTTCTCAAAAAACTTATTATGCCGTTTATTTGGATACCGGCGATTTGTATTTTGGAGAACTTTCCACTTTTCCTCATTGGTCTTTGTCTAATGTTTGGTATTTACAAAGAAACTCTCAGGGCAATAGTTCTTTGGCGCAATTTTCCAAATCTCCTTGGGGACCGGACGGAACTATTCAATTAAATAAAGACAAAATTGTTTGGAGCGCAAAAATTTCCGATATGAGTCAACTGATTCCTTATTTGAATGGAACCGCTTCCGAAATAAACAATTCAAATCAGCAATCAGGAACGGCAAATCAACCGACAACAAATTCAAATCAAACCGCTCCGACAAACCAAGGAACTTCCACCGCTCCGACGACTTCTCCATCAAAACAATAAAATAGATTTAGTTTATATTTATTTTCGCTCACTCTAATCGGATTTATCTGCGAAACATTTTTTGGATGCTTTGTTTTTGCTAATTGCTTAAAAAATTTTTAAAACTCGTCAAAACCAAGCTCTGTTTTTGGATTCAAATAATCGTTTATGCTATAATCTTACAAATGGACGCAATTTATAATTTTTACGCGAAAAAAAGTAAAAACAAATCCATTCTCAATGGGGCTGCCGCTATTACTATTATTTTAATTATTTCGGCAATAGTTGCTGAAATTGCTATAGCCGCTTTGGTTTCTTCTTATTTTTCAAGCCAGAGACAGCTTGGTGAGAGAATCGTCTACACCGCTTCTTTTGCCGCTCAGTCGGGGATTAGCGATGCTATATTGAAAATCTCCCGAAATAAAAATTTCAATCCAACCCCCAATCCCTATACTATCAGCGTTAACGGCGCAATGGCTCAAGTCACTGTTTGTGTTAACCATACGACCGTCAATACAATTTGCGATACTTCGGCTCTAACCGGAACTTATGAAATAACTTCTTTGGGTTCGGCATTAAATAAAAATGTCAAAATGAGAGCTCTTTTGTATGTTGACCCATCAACCGGTTCCGTAAACATTCAATACGAAAAAGAAATTAATGTTTGATTCAAGAAAATAGATATGAAATTTTCCTTAAAATCTTTTAAAAAAATAGGAAGAATTTTAAAACCGAGAGTTGATGTTGGCGGTCTTGAGTTGGGAGATGGGGGAGCGGTCTTTGTGGATATTGATCCGGAGACAAAAAAAGTTTCCAATTTTTCGGTAAAATTTCCGGCGGATTCTTTTGTGGGAGGTAAAGTTCAAAATAAATCGGCGATGATTTCCGCTTTAACCCAGCTTCATTCTTTGGTGACCGCCGTTAAAAATAAAAAAATTCCGGTAGTGGTTTCCATTTCCGATACCAATGTCTATACTCAGCAATTTGTCTTGCCGAATCTAAAATCATCAAGTTTGGAAGAGGCCGTTCGTTTGAATCTTCAGGTTATTTCTCCGATTGATTTTACGAGCGCTTATATTGACTGGGAAAAAGTTGAGGATGGAGTTAATTCCCAAGAAACGGAAATTTTGGCTTCCTTCGCCGAAAGGTCAATAATAGATAAAGTTTATGAAGTTTTATCGGAAAGCCAATTTGTTCCCGTTGCCATTGAACAAAGAGCGGCATCAATTACTCGCGTTATCTCTCAGCTTTCAAATTCTTATGATTCAAAAAAATCATATTTTTTGCTTTATGTAAGCAGCGATGGGCTTGGGTTTGATATTATAAGAAGGGGATATCTTTATTTCAGCCGATTTGCTCCTTGGTCGGCTTTGGTTAGTGATTATTCCGGACAAAAGCAGATATCTTTTAAAGATTTTTCCAGAACAATCATTGAAGAAAGTCATCGGGTTGTTAATTTTTATTCTTCGCATTTCAACAGCTCCATTGATTCTATTTATGTTATCGCTCCAAATTTGGAAAATCAGGTAAGCCAAATTGTGGAATCAAGTTTGCCTCTAAAAATAGAACCACTTGTTTTGAAAGATTATCAGGTAGACCAAAATTTATTTATCGCTTTTGGCGCCGGATTAAGAGGAGTAGCTTCAAGAGCTGTGGATGTTGATATTAGTTTGGCTCCCGAAGGAACCGAGGTTCAATTTTATCATTCAAGAGTTTTGGCTTTTATATCAATGTGGAGAAATGTTTTGGCTTCGGTGTTTGTCATCGTTCTTTTGTCGATGATTGGGACTTATATTTTTTTATCCAGCTATATTAATCATCTGGTTACGGATTTTTCCAGAGTTTCCGGGGGGTATAATGTTTCTTATCTAAATTCTCTCAAAGGTGCGGCTACAAGTTTTAATTCTTCGGCTGATTCGGCAATAAACGCTAAAAATCAGCAGACAAGGTGGTCCAAGGCCTTAAGCGACATAAATAGCCAGGCGGTAAACGGAGTGAGTATTGATAGAATTTATGTTCAGTCATTGGATTTTCCGATTACTCTAAATGGCGTAGCGCCGACACAGGATATGGTTGTTGATTTCAAAAATAAATTAGCCGCTCTTCCTTATATTAGCGGAGTTGATTTGCCTCTCTCCAGTTTTGTCCCGGTTGGGGCAAATCAGGTTTCTTTCACCCTCAGTTTTAAAATAAATCAGTCAGCTATTAAATAATTTTTTAATCTTGAATAAGGTTGTTTTGTTGCCTATAATTTTAATATAAAATAAAAATCTGTTATGAAACCTTTTGATTTTATTTCGGCTCAAAAAAAATGGAAAAAACAATGGGAAAAAGAAAAAATTTTTGAAGTTAAATCATCTTCATTTTCTTCAAATCGTTCAAAAAACAAATATGTGCTTGATATGTTTCCTTACCCTTCGGGAGAGGGGCTTCATGTCGGTCACGTGGAAGGATATACCGTTTCCGATATTGTCTCTCGATTTTACAGGATGAGAGGCTTTAACGTGCTTCATCCTATGGGTTGGGATGCTTTTGGACTGCCGGCGGAAAATTATGCCATTAAAAACAAAATTCATCCGGAAATTGTTGTCAAAAAAAATGTGGCTAATTTTAAAAGACAACTTAAAAACTTAGGTTTTTCTTATGATTGGTCAAGGGAAATCAATACTACCGACCCGAATTATTACAAATGGACCCAGTGGATTTTTTTGCAACTTTTTAAAGACGGATTGGCTTACGAAAAAGAGGTTTCTGTTAATTGGTGCCCTTCTTGCAAAACAGTTCTCTCCGACGAAGAGGCGGAAGGCGGAGTTTGCGCTCGATGCTCAACTAAAGTTGAAAGAAAAGAATTAAAGCAATGGATGCTTAAAATAACCGCTTACGCCGATAAACTGATTGATGGTTTGGATTCTTTGAATTGGCCTCAACGGGTAAAGACGATGCAAAAAAATTGGATAGGTCGTTCACAGGGAGCTCGCATACAATTTTCAATCGCATCACAAATTGACACGGATTTTAACGCGGATAAAAGCGGAAATAATAGAGGAAATCAGAGTGCCAATCAGCGTGAATCGGAGTTTGTGGAGGTGTTTACCACTCGACCCGATACTATTTTTGGAGCGACTTATCTTGTGGTGGCTCCGGAACATAAAATTATTTCAAATTTAAAATCTTCAATAGAAAATTTTAATGAAGTAAAAAAATATGTAGAAAAATCAAAAAACAAATCAGATCAGGAAAGAATCAGCGAAGTTAAAGACAAAACAGGCGTTGAACTGAAAGGAATTAAAGCGATAAATCCGGCGACCGGAAAGGAAGTATCCGTTTGGGTAGCCGATTATGTTTTGCCTTATTATGGAACGGGAGCGATTATGGCCGTTCCGGCTCACGATCAAAGGGATTGGGATTTCGCCAAGAAATTTAACCTGCCGATAATTTTTGTTATCAGTTATGATGGCAAAAATGTTATTGATAATAAAGTCTATGAAGAAGACGGGATTTTAATCAGCTCCGGTAAATTCAACGGTCAAAAAAACAGAGAAGCAATTTCGGCAATCACTGATTTTGTGGGAGGCAAAAAAGAAATCCAGTTTAAGTTGAGAGATTGGATATTTTCAAGACAGCGATATTGGGGCGAACCGATTCCTCTTGTTTTTTGTCAGCATTGTGCCGGAAAAATAAATAATAAAAATGAAAAAATAAAAAATTTTAGCAAGGGCGAAATTTTAAATCCCGGATGGATTCCGATTAAAGAAAGCGATCTGCCTCTCAAATTGCCTAAGGTAAAAAGTTATCAGCCGACCGGTTCTTTGTCTTCGCCTTTGGCGGGAATCAAAAATTGGGTTAACACGACTTGTCCGAGATGTGGTGGACCGGCGAAAAGAGAAACAAACACAATGCCTCAATGGGCCGGTTCTTGCTGGTATTATTTAAGATATATAGACCCGAAAAACAATAAAAAAATAATTGATATCAAAAAAGAAAAATCATTTATGCCGGTGGATTTATATATCGGGGGAGTGGAGCATGCGGTTTTACATTTGCTTTATGCCAGATTTTGGCACAGATTTTTATTTGATAAAAAAATAATCAAGGATCCCGAGCCATTCGCTCGTTTGGTAAATCAAGGGCTGATTTTGGGGACTGACGGAGAAAAAATGTCAAAGTCGAGAGGCAACGTCGCCAATCCCGACGATATAATTAAAGAATTTGGCGCCGACACATTGAGAATGTATGAAATGTTTATGGGTCCGCTTGAAGATCCAAAACCTTGGAACACAAAAGGAATTTTAGGTATTTTAAGATTTTTGAACAGAGTTTGGTTTTTGTATCAAAAACATTTCAATTCAAAAACGGCAAAGCCCCATTCTCAAAAAACAGAATCGGATTTTGAAAATAAATTTAATCAATCTCTCAAAAAAATAACCGAAGATATTGAAAATCTGCGTTTTAACACGGCCATCAGCGCTCTGATGATTTTATTAAAAGAATTGGAATCTCTCGATTATTTTTCCAAAGAATATGCTCAAAAATTTATTTTGATGCTTTCTCCTTTTGCTCCTTTTATCTCCGAGTCAATTTGGCGCGATGTTTTGAAAAATAAAAAATCAACTCTTTTATCAAAATGGCCGGAGTATAACCTCAAAAAATCATTTGCGCAGACGATAAAAATTGCCATTCAGTTTAATGGGAAAACAAGAGGAGTTATGGATTTTCTTCCCGGAACTCAAAAAGAAGAAATTTTGAAAATTGTTAAAGCTGACAATAAATTTGAAAATTATTTTAAGGGCAATGAAATAAAAAGGGTCGTTTTTGTCCCAGATAGAATTATCAATATTTTGTTTTGATTTTATGGAAATTGTCAAAAAAATTGCCATTTTTGCGGCTATAGGTTTTTTTGTCTTTTTTTTAATTGGCGCCATAAGCAACGCCCAATCCAAGCCTCGTGAAGGAGGCGCTCCTTATGTAGAGTATTATCACAACAGATAGTTTTTATTTTAGTTCTAAACCTTGTGATAGATATTTTTAGATTGAATCCAAAGTAGCTTGCAAATTTATCTCTTTGTTGCCTCTTAAAATTTTTAGTGATATTTTTTGATTTATTTTGGCGTTGTCCAAAAAATCTTGAATAGTAAATGATAGAGTTATTTTTTTGTCGTCTATTGCCAATATAATGTCTTTGTTTCTGATTCCCGCTCTGTAAGCCGGGCTATTTTTTATTATGGAATCACTTGCTCTATCGGGGCTTATTGCCAAGGCGCCATAATTGACCGGCAAATTAAAAATGTTTCCTATTTTTTGGTCTATGGATACATATTTTATTCCCAAAAAAGGTCGAATAATTTTGCCATATTTTTTTATTTGTTCCAAATCTTTTTTAATAATGCTTATCGGTATGGCAAAACCTATATTTTCGGCTCGTGTAACACTGGCGGCATTAATGCCGATTGCTTCTCCCGACATATTAATTAATGGTCCGCCGGAATTTCCGGGATTGATGGCGGCGTCTGTTTGAATGAGTCCATGAAGATTTTCCGACACCGACTCGTTATTAGCCTCAATACTTCTGGATAATCCAGAAATAATTCCTGAAGAAACAGTATTACTAAAAATACCTAAAGCGTTTCCTATTGCCAGCACCGATTGACCTAACTTTATTTTGGAAGAATCGCCAAGTGGAATGCTTAAAAAAGATAAATCTGATTTTATTTTTAAGAAAGAAATATCATGTATGATGTCGGTGGAAATTAAAGATGCCAAAAATTTTTTACCCGAAAAATCGGTTATCTCATAATCAAAATAATCTCTGACAATAACGTGCGCGTTAGTGGCAATAATTCCTGATTTATCAATAATAAATCCCGATCCTCCGCCAAAATGAATGTGTCCTTCTTTTATTTTTTTCTTTAAAATCTCTGTTTTAAAAACGTCTTTTTCAAAAAATGGGAAAATCCATTGGGGTCTCTTTTCTTCAATCTCCTTTAGATCTTTATAAGATTCTATGGAAACGACCGCCGGCAGTGTTTTTTCTATTATTTTTATTATTTTTTGTTCTTGGTTTAGCATTCTTTAATTATAAATCAAAAATGAAAAAATAAAAAACCGCATCTACGGTTTTTATATCATATCGCTTCGCTTCTTGTTTTCGTGGTATTTGTGCCATAATGTTCGGATGCATTTCAAACAAAATTCCTGACCGATTTACCCCATCATTCACCCCATTAATCACAATTGACTACCCTGACGGCAATCCAGCTCTCGCACTACCTCGCTTTTCTGAAAAATTCCGCCCTCCCAGGAATATACCAAAATGGTATATTCCACAATCGACTATATCGTGTTAGTATGTCTATGTCGAAGGAGCATCAGCTAAAGTATCGGAAGCTAAAACAAAAACTCCGTGCCACTCACCTAGAAGCAGGACTGATCCAAGTAGAAGCGGGTAAGTGATTGAAAAGGCCGCAGACCTATCTCTCAAAAATTGAACGGGGCGAGCGCGGCATGGACGCGGTGGAGTTGGCGGAATTTGCGAAGGTGTACGGCAAAAGTATCAATTATTTTATAAAATAATTATTAGCTATGTTTTGTGTAAATTGTGGCAATCAACTCGGAGAAACTTCAAAGTTTTGCAATAAATGCGGCAATCCGATTGGCAATAATCAAATTCGCAAGACGGAAGTTCAAAACGAGGCATTAGTGGACGACGAAATACAGAGAGCCATCTATAAGCTTGAAAACGAAGATATAGATGAAGCCGAAAAGATTTTTGAAAATCTTGCTTTTACATACCACGACCCCACAGCGTGGACTTATATCGGCATGGTTAAGTTATATAAATTGGATTCTGGCGAGACCAATGTCCAGCAGGCATTAAATTGTTTCATTAAGGCCTCCAAGTTATCTCCATCTTTGAAAGAACAACATCAAAACACTTATTGCGAAATATCTATGCAACAGATTGAAAAATTCCGCGATTATTATTTGGAAATAAAGCAACAAGCGAAGAAAGCTAAAAGTAGCAGAAGATGGAATTTTGTCTTGATGGGATTATCGGCTGGTATAGGGAATAGCACTAATAAAAATAATGGCAATCAAACTTTCCGAGCTATCGCTGGTGCGGGCGGAGCTGCTTATGCTCTTCAGCAAGCGAATAAGAATTTTGAGCGATATAAAAACGCCGAGCAACTACTAAATTTCTTTAACGAAACCATCAAGCAACTTGTTGCGGGAATTAAATCTTATTGTTCCGAAAATCAAGCCGTATACCAAGGATTTTTGGATAAAATGAGTCAACTTAACCTGTCGAGCTTCGTTCAATAATTTAATCATATGTACTGCTCAAATTGTGAAAATAAGATAAATGAAGGTGATGTGTTTTGTGCTAATTGTGGCACGGAGGTGACTAAACAATCCGAGGCATTGGAAAAATTCTACTCGATAAAAAATCATGTGCAATCGCATCGTGATTTCTTGGACACGGGAGAATCAGAAAAATCGCATACCCCAGAAGAGTTGGCTCATATGGCAATGTATAAGGCTTACGATGAAGAAATCCGTGAGAAATGGGGCGATAAATTTACAAAAAAATCACACGATATTGATGATAAGGCCGATATATTAAAAATACTCCAAGATGAATTTGAAGCTAAAAGGATTAGCGACGACGAGCTTCAAGAAATATTCAATTCGGAAGATTTTCAAGTTTCCATTTCTCTAGAGGAAATGGTGTTAGCAGTAAAGGATCATACAGAAAAATTGGGAAACTCTCCTTTGTTAAAGCAAATTAAAAAGTACCAAGACAGAGCCAAAAAAACGAAAGCGGATTTTATTGGGAGGCATCAGGAATTGATTGCTGTTAGACAAGCGTTGGGGGAGAGCGTATCTCCTGCCGAGAACCAAGTAGCGATAGAGAAAGATATCGAAGAGCGGAATCAAGCTTTGCAACAAATCCAAGATTTGGAAATATATGTTAATTCGGACTTATTTGTAGCACACGAAGGTTCTCATATAACTGAAGTGAATAAAATGATAAGAAAAATAATTGAGGACGGATATGACACTTGTGTCCTACAAAATGACCGCGAACTCGATGAACGCTGTTTTAAGATTGTCAGATATATGGACGAATGTGCGGAAAATCTTTTCCTCAAGAAAGGAAAGCCCGTCCCCCCAGAAATTATAAAAGCCGAAAAGGAAACGCCCAGCTTATTAAGTTTGGGAGGGTTCTTTAAGTGGTCTGATTTAGGCAAGCCAAAGCTATTGGATACTGCTGAACAGCAACAGGCTTGGTTGATGATTACGAGCTTGCTTCATCCTGAAAAGCAAATTGGCGTCCTTAATGCAAATAATTATCTTACGCAGATAGTGGCGTCTATGTCGTTAAAAAATCTGGAAAATTATGTAGGCCATTTGAGAACTATGAGAAAAAGATTGTCTGACGGGAAGAAAATTAGTGATGAATACGGCCGTAAAATCGACGATATGATTGAGCAAGGTCTTATAGAAAATAAAAAAATACATGATCAATATCCAGACCGGCCTTGATAAAAACTCGATTCAGTAACATATGGAAAATTGCATGCACTTGAACGACAAACTAACTTTCTTTCAGAATCTCTTACTCGACATACTGAAGCGCCGAGTTGTTTTTAGGAAGTTTGAAACCGAAATGAAGAAGACGAAGCTCACGGCGGATAACGATATGATGGCGTTGGTTTGGTACGGGTATGTCATTTCGCAATTAAGTGATTGCAGAAAATTTTTCGATAGAGATGGGAACGCTCACAGTTTCCAATTCATTGTTCAACACACCAAAGACGAATTGTTGAAAGATAGACACATAGAATTGTTTGGAACTTGGAAAGATAAGAAATTGGAAACTGTCTTGAATAAATACATGCTTCATGCCGACCAAAGAGTTGGCGAGATAAAAACGGATGTATCGGTAACGGTTCTAGACGCGTTTATCGACGACTTGGAAAAATATGTGAAGGAAATTGTTGGCAATCTCAGCGAAAGCTATGATGGTATCAGCGTTTTGGAATACGATAGTTACCTAAAAGACAGGGAGCCAGAGGTAGATATATTTTTCAACGAGGTAAGAAAATAGAGAGTCATAACCGCCTCTAAGAAACCTTTGGGTTTCTTACGTCACTTCGCTCCTTTTATCATTTGATGTGGCGCCGCATAGGATGCGGCATCTCACAAAAACATAGTCGCTCCGCTCCTTTTATCATTTGATGTGGCGCCGCATAGGATGCGGCATCTCACAAAAACA
>JAJXZH010000002.1 GCA_021780155.1 bacterium | reverse complement strand
TTTAAACTTTAAATTATTCAACACGTTTTGTTTCAGATACCAAAGAACAAAGAACTTGTGTTTTTATTTTCGGCCAATATTACTATGATTTTTTAAGACACGTGATTGACCCAACTTTTGTAAGTTTGTTTATCTCTTCCTCACAAAAGCTCCAGCAACTATATCGGAAGATGCCGATCAAGCGCTTACAAAATCCTACAAAAGGATAAATTCTAATTTCTCTGACGTGGCCACCACAAATAATGTCCCAACCGGTAATAATACCCAAATCTCCGTTTGGAAATTTAACTATATCCCCCGTCTCGGCTTCCATACAATAATCCTCGTTAGGGTCAGACATTGTGAGCTCCTTTCTAATCAAAATTCTAATAGTAAGATTAGAACAATAATTTATAGAATTCAAGATTATTTAAAACACTTTAAAAAATAATTAAAGAGGCTAACAAAAAATAAGTGGATCTCGCCTATTTTTTCTTAATCAGATTTTAATTTGAATATTTTTGTACAATAATGGGAATTTTTGAAAAATCCCTTCCGGACATAAAACCAAGAGCATAAGTCAACAAGATTATTAGCAATCCCATAATTGAAAGTAAAATATTTTTTTTATTTTTTCTGGACCAGATTTTCAATCTTAAAAACATAAAATTATAAATTGAGATATTTATCCCATCGACGGTAAAGCTCGGCAGTAGATTTTAAATCTCTTAAATTGTATTCTACTATTTCCAACAATTTATTTTCTTTGTAAAGACCGGTGACATCATCTCCCGTTACTCCCTGCTCTTTTGGGCTTTCTATCCCAAATGCCTTACTCCACATATGCAAAGGAAAGTGATTTCTTGTTGCTCCATAAAAAGTTAATTGATCTGCCAAATCTATATGTTTTATTCCAAAAGGTTGAGAATTGAGATATCTATTGGAAAGTAAATTTTTTGACGGCTTAATTCCGAATATTGCCGAACGAATTTCCAAAAAAGGAACATCAAACCCCCTGCCAAAAAAAAGAAATAAAAGTATTATATTGTTTTATTGTTTCCCAAAAATTTTCCAAAATTTCTTTTTCACTCCCCTGCTCGACAACTATCCCCGATTCAAGTTCATCTGGAATTTTTATTTTCTTTTCGTTTCGAGCTAAAATTTTCCCTTGATTTGTATCGGGATTCAACATTCCTATTACCACAACCTCTCCGGTGAGCGGATAAAAACTCGTTCCTTTTTTTGCTTCGTCTTCTTCCTCTTGGCTTTCGGTGTATTTTAAAAGATGCTCTTGAGACATTTTATCTAAAGATTCAAAGTCATTGCCTATTGTTTCCACATCAAAAACCAATTTTGCATTTGACATATTCCTAAATTATACGCTATAATTTCATTTGCAACAATAAATCTATAGGTTATTATATCTCGCTATCATAAAAATTTGGCGAAATATTTATAGCGGTAGATAATTTTAAAGATTAAAATCATACCTTTATGGCACATACTAAACAGCTCGGTTCAACTAAGTTGGGCCGAGAATCAGAATCAAAAAGATTGGGAGTTAAACGTCAACAGGGACAAAAAGTCAATGCTGGCGAAATTTTGATTAGACAAAGAGGGACAAAATATCTTCCCGGTTTTAATATCAAGAGAGGTGCTGACGACACTCTTTATGCGGCCAAATCCGGCGTTGTCCAATTTAAAAGAGTTAAAAAAACGAATTTTAACGGCAGACTGAAATATGCCACAAAAATCAGCGTTAAATAAAAACAGCCGATTGTCTCGGCTGTTTTTTTATCTATTGTTGTGGCAGTATCTCTATTTCCAATTGAATATTTTCACCCAATCCTCCCTTGCCGATTTTAACAGATATTTTTTTAGTTCCTAATTCTTTAATTGGTTTTATATCCAAAATAATATCATCTTCTTTAATGTTGGCTGCGCCGTTATTTTTCACAAAATTCATTATTTTTTCTTTTATTTGAAAATCATGAATCGATGAAAAAATTTGATTATTTTCTCCGGTCTTTACATTAAATTGAAACTTCTGTTCGGATATTTTCTTGGCAATATCGGATATTTCTTTTTTCTTTTCTTCTAAAATTTTTGCCTCTCTTTCTCTCTTTTGTTTATCTTCTAAAATTATTTGAGCGTTGGCAATTTTTGCCAAATTTTTTCTTAAAAGAAAATTTTTTGCATATCCTTCGGATACTTCAACTATTTCTCCTTTCCGTCCCACTTTAGAAACTTCACTTAAAAGCAAAACTTTCATTTTATTTTTATTGAATTTTTTTATCTATTATTTTAATTGATTGCTGAAACACATAATCTGAACTCAAATCATTGTTATAACTGCTTTTTAGAGTGTCGGCTGTTGATGTTGATTCTTTTGAAGTAATGGCAATATCGGGAGTAATTCCGTTTTTGTCTATTTGATTGCCCTTAGGAGTAAGCCAGTGAGCGATCGTGAGTTTCATCATTGAACCATCTGAGAATGGAATCAATTCTTGGACCGTTCCCTTGCCAAAGCTTTTTTCTCCGACAATTAACGCTCCGTCATCTTCTTTTAGGGCTCCCGCGAGAATTTCCGAAGCCGAAGCCGATCCCTTGTTAATTATCACAAGAGTTGGCGTCTTATCAAATATTGAAGGTCCGGAAGAATTAAAAACATTGTTATTCTTTGGATCTCTAAATTCTTCGGTAACAATTACTCTTCCTTTATCCACAAACCAGCCACCAACACTAACTGCAGCATCCAAATATCCTCCGGGATTATCTCTCAAATCAATAATTATTCCCTTGGCATGATTGGCAGACGCCTGCAGGGCCGCTTGATAAAATAAATAAGGAGATTGCTCATAAAAGTTATAAATTCTTATGTAAGCAATTGTTCCATTTGGGTCCTTTTTCCCGTTGCTATCTACCATTTCAAAATCAACGGTTGGAACATTTATAATTTGTCTATTTATTTTAATGTCTTTTGGATTATTCCATCCGTTTCTTATAATAGTTAAGGTTACGTCGGTCCCTTCTTTCCCTCTTATTTTTTTAACGGCTTCATCAACGGACAATCCGGAAGTAACTTGATTGTCAATTTTTAAAATTAAATCCCCCGATTCTATCCCCGCTTTATAAGCCGGAGTTCCATTGATAGGAGCAATAACTACTATTTGCCCTTGTTTGTTGGCTCCAATTTCCGCCCCAATTCCTCCAAATTGTCCGGTCATATCTTGGTTAAACTGGCTCGCGTCTTGTGGAGGAAAAAATACCGAGTAAGGGTCGCCAAGCGAAGAAACCAGCCCCGATGCCGCGCCATAAATTAACTTTTGATTGTCTTCTGTTGAGCTTTGATAAACATATTTTGATTTTATTGCATTCCAAACATCCCAAAAAGTTCCAAAATTCCCCGTTCCGGGCTGATTAACGTTTCCTACTCCTTCTACGGTTATATTTCTTGTTTGCTCGTTTCCCTTAACAAATCCCAAATAATAAAAACCGCCCATAATGGCAATCGAAATAATTGACACTGCCGTGAAAATTCCTATTTCTTTTATGTGTTTTTTCATATATTTATTTAAATAAAATTATACCACCAGACAAAATCGTATTCAAATAAAATGATTTAAAATTGAGACGATTTGATTTATTGGCTATTTATTATATCATTAAAAAAATGATTGAAAAAGATTATTTAAAAACAATTGCTTCAAGAAGAAAACAAACCCATGTTTTTAAAGATTTTCAACACACCGGATTGATTATTTCCGAAATGCTTCAAGATAAAAAAAATAGGGCTTTTTACATAAAATTAGCTAAAACTATAAACAAACAAGTCTTAATGGAAATTGCCAAAGATGTTTCGGAAAGAAAAAATGTTTTATCAAAAGGGGCTTATTTTATGAAATTAATTAAAGAAAGAGGAATATTTAAAAATATAATTTTAAAAAAAACATGGTTAAAGAAGAAAGCCAGAAAATCTGGACAACAGAAATTGAATCTCAAAAAAAGTTCTTAAAAGGAAAATTTAAAGATTTCAATTTTGATAACTTTTCAAAAAAAGACATAAACGACTTGGTTCTTTTTATGAGGATGATGATGATAAAAAATCGTGGCGTAGGTTTGGCTGCCCCTCAAATCGGATTAAATATGAAAGTTTTTGTCGCTCAATTACCCAACGAAGATGGGTCCGGATATATCGGAAAATTTTACGCCGTATTTAATCCTAAAGTGGAATCTATTTCCAAAAAATATATTTCCGATGTAGAGGGTTGCTTAAGCGTCCCCCAATATTATGGCTCCGTAGAAAGAGCGGATAAAATAACAATAACCGGATTTGATAAAAACGGCAGAAAAATAAAAATCAAAGCCGAAGGATATTTGGCAAGGATTTTTCAACACGAGATAGACCATTTAAACGGAATTTTATTTTCCGACAAGTCAAAAGATTTAAAAAAATATCAATAAAATAATATGATAAATTCGTCATTTGTTTTTTTTGGAAGTCCCAAATTTGCCAAAATAATTCTTGAAAAATTGGAAGAAAATAATATTATTCCGTCTGTTTTGATTTGCAATCCGGACAAGCCTTTTGGCAGAAAAAAAACAATCACTCCCCCACTGACAAAAGAATTGGTAATTAAAAAAAATCTTCCAATAAAAATATTTCAACCGGAATCAAAAGAAGATCTGGTCAAATTATTTAAAAGCGGAGAAATTCCAAAAAATAAATTTGCGATTGTAGCGGCTTATTCCAAAATCATTCCAAAAGAGGTTATAGATTTCTTCCCTTTGGGAATAATCGGAGTCCATCCCTCTCTTTTGCCAAAATACAGAGGCGCATCTCCAATACAAGGCGCTATTTTGAACGGAGATAAGATATTTGGGACTTCTATTTTTTTAATAGATGAAAAGACCGATCATGGACCAATTTTAGCTCAAGAAACAATGGATCTTTCGGATAAATTGCCCAATTATGAAGAACTGGAAGAAAAACTTGCTTTTGCCTCAGCAAATCTTTTAATTAGAAATTTGCCTCTTTTCGCGGAAAATAAAATAACCCCAAGACCTCAAAATGAATTTGATGCCGTTTATACCAAAAAATTTGAAACTGGAGACGGTTTTGTTGATTTACAAAAAGACAATCCAGAAATTATTTTCAGAAAAATAAAATCTTTAAATCCGGAACCGGGAGTTTATTCAATAATAAACAACAAGAGAATTAAGTTGATTGAAGCGGAAAAAATATCCGATAATTATTTTTTAATAACCAAAATTCAGCCGGAAGGCAAAAAAATCCAGCCGGCTAATTTGAAACTGCCGTTAAATTAAATCAATTTATTGAATCTTTCGGAAACAACGTCCCAATCTACCGCTTCCATAAAAGTGTTTATGTAATCGGCTTTTTTTGTCCCATAATCCAGCATAAAGGCGTGTTCAAAAACATCTATATTAAGAAGTATCGGAAGACCCGCCAAATGGCCGGCATCATGCTCATTAACCCAATTATTTATAAGATGTTCGGATTTATTGTCATAATAAAGAATTCCCCATCCTATGCCACGAGCCGATGCAATTGTTCTGAATTCTTTTTCCCACTGAGAAAAACCTCCAAAGTCATCTTGAATTTTTTTGAAAAGATTTGATTGTTCTTGTATTTTTTTATCATCCTTGCATCAACAGTATAACTCCTGTAATAATCTCTGTTTATTTCCCTCGGTGAATAGGAACCCGTAAGCTTGTTAATCGTGTCCGCATTGGTTGCTAAGTTGGGATTGG
>JAJXZH010000030.1 GCA_021780155.1 bacterium | reverse complement strand
CGCTTATTGCTTTGTAGCCGATAAAGTTTTCTATCACGGCCGAATTAACCGACTGACCTCCGAAATCCTTGGTCAACAGCAATGAATTAAGTTTTTTTCTGGCGGCATAGATTCCGGCAGCAACTCCCGCCGGCCCCCCGCCGATGATTATAGTGTCGTAAATCATAATTGAAATAATAAATTACAAATTACAAATAACAAATTACAAATAAATTCCAACTTCCAAAAAATAAACTACAGACTCTTTTCGATAATTGCTGAAAATATTTTTTTAAGTTGATTAGCCTCATCCAACAAATCCCTCAATTCGGCACTAAATTGAACATCATTAGTTTCCTCCAATAGCCTTAACCAGTAAGCCGTTTCTTTAGCTTCCTTTCTACAGATTTTTATTCTCATCAGAAAATCTTTCTTACTAAGAGACTCATTAGCCTCAATATAATTAGCACCAATAGAGCCGGATGACCTAATGACCTGTTTAATATATTCGATATTAGATATGCTCCTAGATAGTTTTTTAGAACACAACACTACCGATTTATTGAACTTGAAAGTTCTTCCTTCCAAATCATAGTTCCTGGAATTTGAGCTTTCGGTCATTGGCTATTATTTGTTATTTGGTGCTTGGTTCTTGGAATTTAAGCATCTATTCTATTTCCTGTTTCTTTTTTTCAACCACTTTCTGGGCAATGTTGAGATTTCTCAAAAGATAAAGCGTGGCGGAAATTAAAACCGCGGAGATGATGGCAAATTCTCCCAAGCCCAATCCGACCAAAGTCCCGATGGAAGCCACAACCCAGACAACTGCCGCAGTTGTGATTCCTTTGACGCGTTCGTCGGTTTTTATAATGATTCCGGCGCCCAAAAATCCTATACCGACAACAATGTTGGCGACAACTCCCAAAAACCCGCTGTTTCTGGCGATAATGTCGGGTAAATCTTCCGGAGAAAGCGCGACGATATAAGGAAGCGAAATGGATATCATCGCAAAGATTGCCGCTCCGACAGAAACCATCATTGAGGTCCTTATCCCGGCCTCTTTACCCATAAGTTCGCGTTCAAATCCGATGATGGCTCCCAAAATCATGGCAATGACCAACCGGATTATCATTTGTTCGAGGGTAAGCATAGTGAATTAATAAAATTAATTAAATTCCAAATCCCAAATTCCAAATAACAAATAAATTCCAAATTTTAAACCTCAATTATTTTTTTTAATGATTGAAGGGTTTCTTTTTGCCATTTGATATTTGGTGCTTGGGATTTACATGCTTTGGCGCTATTTAGCGCTCAAAGCATGTTCTATTGCCTGTCTGTCAAAACCGACAATGATTGTTCCATTTATGTCTATAACCGGAACTCCCATCTGACCGGATTTTTTTACCATTTCTGCCAAAGCCTCATCATCGGCTTCCACATTGAAGTCCTTGAATTCGACGTTGGTTTTAGTGAAATAATCCTTGGCCATTTTGCAATACGGACAGTGCGTTGTTGAATATATTTTTACCATATTTTTATTTTTTAATTAATAATTTTAATTGATATTTATTGATACGGATGGATATGTGCTCCACGATATAGATTGTTTTATTTCAATTTATATCCACTTATATCTATGTTTCTCCATCCATCTCCGTGTTTTTCTATTTTCTGAATTTTTTAAATAATCTGCAATATCTGTGCATATTTTTGAATTTAAATTTTGGTTATTGGAATTTATTTGTTATTTGATATTTGTTATTTGAAATTTCTTATTTACTGATTCACTATTTTTTCAAACGAAGTGACATCAAACGGATTATCAACTTTTTGTCCGACTCCGTTCTTTATGACAAAAATTGAAGGAGTAGAAATTAACCCTCCCAATGCCTTACCCGCATCCGTATAGAACGAGGCAATTTTTGAAGCATATTTCTGAGAATCATAGCAAGAAGTAAACTGATTTACATCCATGCCAAGATTTTTGGCAGTGCTCACAAAAAAGTTTTTGGTAAGATTTCCGGAATTTTCGTTGTTTTTATTTGCCTTAACTTCGTTTAACTCTGCGTTATAGATGGCATCGTGCATTTCCCAGAACTTTCCCTGGTCAGCCGAACATTCGGCGGCTTCTGCCGCATCAATCGATTCCGGGCCTATAAAATCCAAAATCTTAAATACCATATTGGCTTTTCCGGTATTGATTAAATCTTTTGTTATTTGCGGCTCGGCCATAGCGAAGAATCGGACACAAGCAATGCACTGGAAATCCCCAAATTCCAGAATCGTAGCCGGGGCTTTAGGGTCGCCTAAGACCGGCAATCCATCAATAGAGAGCCCTTTGTCGGCAAGCGACGGCTGGCTGTTGGAGGCGGCGGGAGCCACGGTCGTTTTGGGCCTGGCGACATACAATATCGCTCCGGCAATTATGATTGCCGCGACAATAATACTCAGAGCAATGGTCGTTTTGTTGTTTTTTGGCATAAAAATTAGTTATTAATTAGTCCAGTATAGATTGAAATAAAATTGTATGCAATGGATTATAAACCGACAAATAATATATATCAAATCTTAGAACGCGGAACAAGAATATGACGCCAATTTCAATTCTAAAGCCGTTGCCGGCCATCTTTATTAATGGTCTAATCCGCGATATACTAAGCCCACATGCTTATTAAGATAAAGCAGGCGATTCTTGTAATAGGCGACATAGCGCTTCTTTATGCGGCGCTTTTTCTGATGATTTTTGTCCGCTATGGAGTAATCAATCGATTTTACACAGACGCCCATCTGGTTCCATTTTCCATAGTTTTTATATTATGGGTGGCAATCTTTTATATTTCCGGATTGTACGATTTGCGAACGGTAAAAAATCGGTTTGGAACGGCCCAACAGTTGATGATCGCAGCCATTTCCAGCCTGGTTGTTTCTATGATTGCATTTTATCTTATTCCGTCGTTCAACATCGCACCCAAAAGAAATCTGGTAATTTTCTCGTTTATCTTTTTTGTTTTTTCTTATGGATGGCGCGAATTGTTTACCCTCTGGGCAAAAACTCCGCAACGCAAAGTACTTATGGTTGGCAGCAGCAAAGAATCGGACGCGATGAATGAATATCTTTTTGGTAACCCCCAGCTCGGATATAAAGTCTCGTTTCAAATCAGCGACGTTGAAAATACAACAAGCGAATATTTTTCCGAAATTCTGGACAAATACGACATAGATACCATTATAATCAGCCCCGAAGCCGAACACTCCCAAAAAATACTAGAGGATATTTACAAAAATCTCCCCCGTGGAATTGAGGTTATGGATTTCACTTCGGCTTATGAGCTTTTCTACAAAAAAGTTCCTCTTTCTTCCATTCATTATCTGTGGGTCAGCACCAACATATCCAAAAGCCAAAGAATATACGAAACAATAAAAAGACCTCTGGAAATTTTATCTTCGCTGATATTACTGATTATTCTTTCCCCTCTCATCTTATTGGCGGCAATCGGCATCAAACTGACATCAAAGGGGCCGGCCTTTTACACCCAGCCCAGAGTCGGCAGAAAACAAAAAACTTTTACCATCTATAAATTCCGGACAATGATTGACGGCGCCCACAAAGAAGGCCCCGATTGGACCGAAATCAACGACCCAAGAATTACGGGCTTTGGAAAGTTCCTAAGATTTACTCATTTTGACGAAGTGCCACAGCTGTTTAACGTCCTGAGAGGAACTATGTCTTTTGTCGGCCCGCGCCCCGAAAGCCTTCCGCTTGTGGAAAGCTTCCGCAAAAAAATACCTTACTACGATGCCCGCCATTTGATTAAGCCGGGAGTTACCGGCTGGGCGCAGGTCAATTACAAACCGAGCGCTTCAATAGAAGAAGCCTATGAGAAACTTCAGTATGACCTCTATTATATAAAAGAGCGTTCATTCACCCTGGACTTTCTGATTGTTCTCAAGACGATGAAAATGTTTTTGTTTAATTACTGATATAAAATAAACGATACAAATAGATATACGCTGCGCGAGATATAGAGGACCGATATAAATTGATATACACTTCGCGAGATATAGAGGACCGATAGAAATAGATATGTGCTGCGCGATATAAATTGATATAGATTGTATCTCCACATCTCTCTACTTATCTCAGTTTTTACTCATCTCCATCTATCTCTATTTATATCTACTTATATCCATTTAGTATCTCTTTCCACCTCCGTCATTCCGGGCTTGACCCGGAATCCAGTCCTGGATTCCAGCTTTCGCTGGAATGACAACTTGAATTTAAATTTCGGTTATTGGAATTTATTTGTTATTTGATGCTTGTTATTTGGAATTTCTTATTTATTTACTATTTACTATTGTCTAATTTACTAGTGTCTAGTTACTAATGTCTAATTTACTAGTGTCTAATTTACCATTTACTAATGTCTAATTACTGATTACTATTTACTAATATGTTTTCCCGCATCAAGTCTTTTCTTTTAGAAAACAAAACCACCAAGCAAACGGTGGCCAAAAACACCATTTGGCTCTCTATTTCCAATTTTGGCGGACGTATTATCAAAGCCGCTATCGTTATTTACGGAGCGCGCGTTCTCGGAACTGCCGGCTATGGAGTTTTTTCTTACGCCACAACTTTGGCCGGATTTTTTACCCTCTTTGTTGACCCGGGAATAAATGCCGTCCTAGTCCGTGAAGGAGCCAAGGCAACTCCTGAAGAAAGGCATTCTCTTTTCTCAACAACTTTAGTTATGAAAGCTGTTATTATTGCGGTAAGCGTAGCAGCTGTTGTCACTATCGCCCCTTTATTTTCTACACTTCCAGGAGCAAAAGAACTCCTTCCTTTTGCCGCGCTCATCATAATTTTTGATAGCATACGAGAATTCCTTTCGTCGCTTTTCCGATCTGAAGAAAAAATGCAGTGGGATGCCGCTTCATTTTTATCAGCAAGTATCGGCATAGTCGTTTTTGGATTTATTTTTCTTAAGATATCGGCAACTCCTTTATTTTTTACAAAGGCCTATGTTGTAGGCACTGCTATTGGCGCATTTGTTGCAATATCACTATCGCGAAAAAGTTTTCACAAAATATTACACGAGGCATCTCTAAAACGAATGGGTTTTATACTCAAGACCGCTTGGCCATTTGCTATCACCAGCGTTTTGGGAACGCTTTTTACCACCACGGACGTTCTTATAATCAGCTGGATGAAAACTGCTTCCGATGTCGGTATTTATTCGGCCGTGATTCGCATCGTGCAATTGCTTTATTTGATTCCGATGGTTATTCAAATGAGCACTCTTCCTATTTTCTCCCGTCTTGCAAAAAACGACCCTGAAAAATTCAGAGCTACACTTGAACAGATTGTTTCATTTATTTTTCTAATTTCGGTCCCACTTTCTTTGGGTGGAATAATTCTCGGCGGTCAGATTATGCATCTAATTTTTGGTTCCGCATATGCCGTTGGCGGAATAACATTTTCTATCTTTATGATTGGGCTATCATTCGATTATGCCGCCAACATCGTTGGTGGCGCCATTTTCGCTTATGACCACCAAAAAAGCTTAATCGTTTCTTCCGCTATTGGCGGGATAGCCAATGTCTTGCTTGATTTACTATTAATTCCCCATTGGGGAATGGAGGGTTCGGCAATTGCCACGCTTTTTTCCCAGATATTCAGCAATACTTATTTATGGTACGCGATGAAAAAATTAAATAACTTCAGTATTTTTGACGGAGCCAAAAAAATTATCGTATCGGGAGTTATTATGGCACTTGCGACCACATTGCTTTGGCTGGCGGGAATAAATGTTGTTATAAATATATTAATCTCCGGAGTGGTTTATTTTGGGATGTTGTTTGCGCTCAAAGAACCAGCCTTCGGTGAGATTAAAAAAATATTTATTAGCACCTCAATTTGATATTCTTCTAAAAATAAATTGAGTAAATTTTGATAAAATTCTTCGTTCAATCAAAAAAAGTGGCGGACGTTTGTTATTGACAGTCCAAGCTTTTCTAATCATCTGCCACGCTCGCCATCGCGCCAGAAAACTTTTACCGCTAGCTCCTCCGGCTTGCATATTTACAAAAGTTTTATTTACATATTTCATTTTAATTCCGGCCAGCATAAACCGAAGCAGTAGTTCATAATCGGCGCTTGTTCCAAAGTCCAACCTGAAATTGCCATATCTTTTATACCAATCTTTTTTCACAAAGAATGCGGGGTGAGGCGGCATCCATCCATTTTTTATCTTTGCTTGAGAAAATTCTCCCGCTTTCCAATATCTAAAAATTTTTCCCTCTTTTCCGGAGATAAAATAAGCCACATTCCCATAAACAGCATCAATCATTCCACCTCCGAAAGCATTGGCAATTTCAGATAAAATAAAATTATCGGCATAAAAATCATCAGAGTTCAAAATGCCGACGATATCCCCTGTGGCAAGCGCAATTCCTTTATTCATTGCATCATAAATACCCTCATCTTTTTCCGAAACAAATTGGGTTATTTTATCTTTATATTTATTAATAATTTCAACCGTTCCATCGGTAGATCCTCCATCAATAATAATATATTCAATATTGGAATAATCTTGAGATAGAACGCTTTTTATCGCTCGTTCTATTGTTGAAGCGCTGTTATAACAAACGGTTATTATTGAAATTTTCATTTTATTTTAAAATTACCCAATAATTTTTTTATCATTTTTTTGACAGTTCTTTTGGCATAAATCAGCGGGAGATAAAAAATGTTTTCTATCAACAATAATGATTTTTCCCGGAAATCAAGCGGCTCCGTCTTTGATTCCTTGTTAATAAAGTTAACAATCTCATCTTTTGATTCTACCCACTTCTTGTAGCCATCACTAACGGTTTTAAGAGCGTTAGCGGATATATCTTTTAAATCTGAAAAATCGATCGGTTTTGGATCGTTTAAATCATAAAGATATCCATTAAAGCCGGATTTTATGTATTCATTGTGAGTCGAAGTGTTCGGAGCGATAACCGCCATACCATAAGCCATCGCCTCCAAAAAAGCCATTCCTATTCCCTCATATTTTCTCGGCGCTATAAAAACATTGGAATCTGATAATATTTTTTCCATTTCTTTTTTTTCCATCCATTTATCCAAAATTTCTATATTATATTTTTTTATATCATCCTCCAAAGGAACCGGCGTCCCCAGCATAAAAGGATCAGGGATGTTTCTAAAAATTAATTTATTCACATTCTGATTTCCAATCAATTTTTTGACGGTATCCCAAACTATGTTTTTGCTTCTCTGCCAAAAATAGACTCTCAAAACCGATAAGTCTTTTGGCTCATTTTTTGGTTCAATAAAATATTGAACATACAAAGCATCAAATCCCAAGTTGGAAGCTTTTTGAAAAACGGCTTTGGAAAAACAAAGGATTTTTAAATTCAATTTTTTATAATTCAGCCATTCAATCTTTTTTCTAAAATAGCCATCTTCCATCGGTACCCAAATTATGTTTTTGGATTTGATTTTTTTTATCTCCGATACTTTTCCGATTGATTGAAAATAAATAACGACATCCGGATTGAACTCGTTTATTTCAGTGGCAGTCACCGCCCTTCCGCCCTTCCATGAATCGTCCCAGAAATCTTCTAAAATAAATTCTTTTCTCAAAATATCCCTAAAAAAATCCGTGCTTTGAGTTTTTTTATGAAATGAATGATCAATATAAGCTATTTTTTTCATTTTGTTAACGCTTTGGGAATACATTTTGGCCCGTAATAATTGTAACGATTATTTTATTATACCAAGCAGACAAAAAATAGATGCGCTGAAATCTGCTTATTAAAAAAGTTTTCAGGATTTATTTGCGTAATTTTTTTTGACTATCCATTTCCACACAAACAACTTATTCATTCTATCCCATTGAGATCTATCTTTTCTATATGTATTCCCCTTTTTTCTCATCGAATGCCAGGATAGAATTCCTTTTATGGTCGCCTTAATAACTACCAGCCCAACCTTTCCTCTTTTTATGAAATTAACGCCAATCACCATCGCGCGCGTTATAAGAATAAAAGGGGAATATTTAATAAGAAAACTGATAGGAATATTTTTTGCCATAACAGATATCTCATTTTTCCGAGAATAATAAATTGGCAAGGCTTTTTCATCTTTGGTTGACTGACTACCTTTGTGATAAACAATGGAATCGGCAACGTATAAACTTCTCCATCCACGCCACTGCAAACGGAAATCAACATCTAAGTCCTCGGCATATATAAAGAAGTCCTTATCGAAAAACGTGCCGTCATTTTTTAGGAGATCTTCAATTGCCGCTCTCCGACACAGCGCCGCAGCAAAACAGCATCCAAATATTTCTTTATCCAGCGAATAATTTTCTACCAGCTCTAAGCTTCCACGATTAAAAGACAAAGAATTTTTACTGTAGTCAATCCCGGCAGAATCAATCAGCTTATGATTATAATATGAAATAATTTTTGATTGGAAGCTCCCAAAATGTTTATATTCGCCTCGTTCTGCAATCTCCACAATTTTGGACAAAGAATCGGGTCTAATTGTCGTATCATTGTTGAGGAATAAAATATATTTACACGCTGGGTCTTCCAACGCTTTCCTAATGCCAATATTATTCCCTTCAGTAAATCCTAAATTGTCCTTATTTTTGATTAGTTTAATATAATTTTTGTATCTTTCTTCCAAAATATCAGCATCATTTCCTTTTGATCCGTTATCAACAATAATTACTTCGTAATTTTGGTAAGCGATTTTATTTAACGACTCGAGACATTCAATAGTATCCTCTAATCCATTCCAATTTATAATTATTATTGAAACTTTGGGCATAAATTTAGTAGTTCTGAGATTTTTTGTTTTTTATTTTATACAAAAAATCATAAATAAACGAGAACAACTTTCTGGGAAATATTGCAATGATTAGATAGAATATTCTCAATCCATAATTTATTTTTTGTTTTGAAAGATATGTTTTATAAGATTGCATTGAATAGTGCCCCATTCTCCGTTGGAATGCAATAAATTTGAGACTTCGCCACGGTTCTGGATTAATAATTCTATGTTTTGCCTCACTGGAAATGATATTAAATGACCAGATTAATTTGGGCCATTTAAACATCCAAATATCAAATCCTCTAGGCGACCACTGGGCATTCCCCCAACGAATGGATATAAATGGATCGGACATAACAAGAATCGGAGTTTTAATTTTTTTTTCAAATATGACGCCTACATGTATAAAATCGGTTCCAAAATATGACTCACGATTACGATCTAACCAGACGCTGCGACGAATTACTACAGCCCCAATAAATGAAATATGATTTATAACATCAATAAAAAAATTGTCTGTATCATCAGGAAAATATAATTTATTTTTTTGGATTTTTACTCTATGACTTTCTATAACTTTTGACAAATCTTTGTTGCACACTTCCGCATTTACAATTATCAGATCGTACCCTTTAGGCAATAATTCTTTTACGGCACTTATCGCTCCGGGCTTAAGCAAATCATCATCGGTAAAAAGCCAACAGAATTCTCCGCGTGCCAATTCCACTGATTTATCATAATCTTGGTCAACCCCACCTTTAGTTGCAAGACGAATATAGCGTATTCTTGAATCTTTTTTGACAAATTCCTCTACAATATTTTGAGTGTGGTCAGTAGAAGCTCCGTCTACTATAAGTAATTCGGTATCATCATCTAATTGGGGGATAATGCTATTAAGCGTCTCGCTGATATAATCAGATCTATTATAAGTAGCAATGCAAATAGATAAAATCGGCTTATTCATAACTGATTATTTATTTGATTTAATTATTTTTTATATGTTTTTCTACAACGAATGTCGCAAAAGTATATCGATATTTATTTAAATAATAAAAGTCCGGATTTGAACAATCCCATTGTGGCTTATCTACTAATTCACAATTTTTCATCAGTGGCAACAAGCGATTTTTTAAATCATTTTTAGTATAAAATCTAAAATCAACATCTGGCTTGAGATCACCGGGCACCCACCCATCTTTATAATCGCAGGTCATAATAAACACACCTCCTGGGGCTAGCAAATCACTGACGCATTTTATAAATGACTCATCATCTCTGTCGTGTTCAATAACAGAAGTTGAAAAAATAATATCGTATGATTCTTTGGTAGTTGATGGCTTTGTGACATATTCCTGCAAAGAATAATTTAATACGGGGTCAATCTCTTCCACTTTAAGCCCCATTTTTATAAGACTCATCGAGGCGGTGTCTTCGTAGCTACCAATGCATAAAATCTTTGGATTTTTGTATAAAGAAATATAGCGCCAAGCAGTATCAAACACAAATGCTTGCTGTACATTTGCCTCTGGTATTTTCTTAGAAATTGTTTTGGGGACTAATTCTGTTATCTTATTAATTGCGGGTTTATATAAATTACGAGCATCGTTGTCCAAGATGCGATTTAATGAATCTCCGACTGAAATACGTACGGGATTATATGAAGCCGAATTAACTACTTGCATATCATCTACTACTTCATCTTTTGAGCTTCTCAGCCACGTAAATGATTTGATCGGACGCAGTAATAGTTTATTTAATTCAAAATATAATATGCTTGCAATATTTTTTTTATGATTTTCCAAATTATTTTGTTTATAAAATATTGAATCCAATATTCTCTCATAATCCCACAAAAGATTATCAGGAGTCCATTCACTGTAGTATTTTAACAATGGAGTGATGCCATTTTCTATAATAGTTTTTAAATTATTTTTTGTGATACAAATGGAGGGACTAGCATCGGTCACGTGTCTAAACATAGTACTCTCAGATATGGCAATGGGTCTTTTAACTGCCAGTGCATTGTCTATAACACTAGATAAGCCACGACCATTTGTATCTTCATACAAAAAAACATTAATGGTATTTTTTGCAAGAAAATCTAAAACGCCTGCGTGATCGAAAAAATAATGGGATATATGCAACTTAATCCCCGGTTTATTTATTAAAGCATTACATCTTTTTGCTATGTTTTTTGCTCCAACTCCATCCCTATCTCCAAAATCAGCGGAAGGAATATTAAACCTTATTATGGCCTCGTCAAATTCTTTTTGAACTAATTGAACTATTTTTTCAAAACCTTTTTTGGGCGTTCCAAATCCGAAACTTCCAATAGTCGGTATTTTGGGAACTTTAAAATTATTTTTATATGGCAAAATTAATCTTCCAGTCTTATAAACAAGGCTATTTTTTAACAACAAAGTTGGATCGGGAGCAATATAAAAATCAAACAATGAATTAGATAAATTTATTCCCCTGCCAAATAAAAACTTGCTTCTGTAAGCGGTGGCTCTGTTGGAAATATTTTGGGTTATTTCATGTATAATACCAATCTGAGGAATATTGATATTGATTATATTGTTTCTATACAGTCCGCGAGAGATTTTGTCTGCCACCCACGGCATTGTTGATAAAGTATAATTATAAATAATTACATCCGGATTATTCTTACTGATATCTGCTTTCAATTCATTTATCGATGAGCACTCGGCATAAACAAAATCGTATTTTTTTGAGCGTAGCAAAACAGCACCGATATTTTTTCCAAATTCATAGACGCCGCATTGGGATTTTTTATGATTAACAAAAAGAACCTTTCTATTCATAAAATTTTTCTAAACAATCTCAATTCTCGGCAATGGAAAAATCAATTTTCCACCCGATTTTAAATATTCTTTTTCTCTTTCAATAATTCCTTTTTTAAAATGCCACGGAAGCACCAGATAATAATCCGGATGCATTGCTAGGGCATCTTTTTCTGAAATTATGGGGATTTTGGTTCCCGGAGTAACTCTGCCAAATTTGTATTCATTTACTTCGGCAATATATGGTATGTCTTCGGTCGTTATTCCGCAATATTGTAAAATAACATTTCCCTTGGTTGACGCGCCATACCCAAAAACTTTTTTGTTTTCGGATTTTATTTTTTTTATAAGTTTCACCAGTTCTTCCTTGTGTCTGATTGTTTTCTCCCTGAATTCTTCATAAACAGCCATTTTATTGAATCCTCTATCTTCCTCAACGGACAAAAATTGGTTTATTCTTTCGGAAACTTCACTATGTGACGAATTTTTTTTTGCCACCGTTAAACAAAAACTTGCTCCATTAGTATCGTTAAATTCAATATCTATAATTTTCAATCCGACCGATTGAGCCATCCATTGAAATTGTTTAAGAGCATAATATTCCAAGTGCTCATGACAAATTGTGTCATACGAAGTGTTATCTATCATTGCCGGCATATAACTTTGCTCAACAACCCATATCCCTTCGGGGTCCATTACTTCTTCTATTTCTCGCATAATTCTTAACGGGTCAGGAAGATCATAAAACATAGCAATAGAAGTTATCGCTTTTGCCTTTTTATCTCCGTATAATTTTTTGACAATTTCCGAAGAAAAAAATTCAGGAATATGCTTTATATATTCCGGATAATATGAGCCAAATTTTTCGGAAGTCGGGTCTATTCCCAACAATTCAAGTTTTTTATTTTTATAAGCAGAAAGAAGCGTACCATCATTGCTCGCGATATCAATAACCAAATCGCCATCGGAAAGATGCACTTTATTTTCTATTTTTCCGACGATTTCACCCAAGTGATTAATCATTGACTTGTTAAGGCCTGAGCGATAGCCGTAATTGTCACCATATAATTTTTCCATCTGATAGTCATGTTTCAGCTGGACAAGACCACAAACACTTTCACCTTTGTCGCTAAAACATTTAACAATTTCCAACGGATCACATTCAATTTCTTCCCCAACGACAGGAAAGACGCCGGTTAGCGCCTGATCTCCCAAATTAATAATCGAGACCAGATTCGGATTCCCGCAAATCCTGCATTTTTTTATTTCTTGATATAACATTGTGTAATAATATTATTTTTTCTATTAAAGATAAAGTTTTTATTTTGACGTTGAGCTATTTTTTATTGGACAATATTTTTATATCCGCAGTAACCATAATTTTGACGATTTTTTTAAAATCAATTTTTGGCTTCCATTTTAAAACTTTGCGAACTTTGGATGAATCACCGACTAATAAAAATTTTTTTCTCATATTATTGTTTTTATCAGGCAAATCGGCTTTTACGATCACCTCTTTTGTTTTTGAATTTTTAGCCAATAAAAATTTTCCTCTTTTTATCCAAAGAAGTTTTATTCCTACACAATTAAATGCCTCATCAACAAAATCCTTTACGGAATGTGATTTACCGGTAGCAATAACATAATCATCCGGTTTTTTATACTGAAGCATTTTCCACATTGCCTCAACATAATCTCCGGCATAACCCCAATCTCTTTTGGCGCTTATATCTCCGAGTATAATCTGTTTTTGTTTACCCGCATAAATTTTAGCAACGCCCATACTTATTTTTCTTGTTACAAATTGTTCTCCCCTTACTTCCGATTCGTGATTAAATAAAATTCCACTACAAGAAAATATTTTATAATTTTCTCTATAATATTTAACCAACCGAAAGGCGGCCAGCTTAGAAAAACCGTAAGGATTTCTCGGAAAAAATGGAGTTTTTTCATTTTGAGGAACGGTAAGGGGCTTATCTCCAAAAAGTTCGGCTGATGTGGCAAGAAAAAATTTCGTTTTTGGCGAATGTTTCCTTACTTCTTCAAGCAGGTGAATGACGCTATCTATGTTATCTCTATAAGCTAAATCGGGATTTTTAAGCGATGGATGAATAGATGTTTGCCCCGCGAGATGATATATTTCGTCAAATTTATATTTATTTACAAGCTTATTTATAATATTTTTGTCGCAAATATCACCAAAAAAAATCTTGAGTTTTTTGTTATTAACAAAAGGTTCGAGATTGCCAATATTTGAAGATGATTTATCCAATCCACAAACAAAATAATTTTTGCTCAAAAGAAGTTTTGTCAGAAAATATCCGTCTTGACCTCCAATACCGGTAATAAAAGCAGTCTTCATATTCGTTTATTGGACTCTTTTATATCCGCTTCTACCATTATTCCGACAAGGTCTTCAAATTTTGTTTTAGGCTCCCATCCAAGTTGGTTTTTTATCTTTGTTGCATCGGCTATAAGATTTTCAACTTCTGTTGGTCTAAAATATTGTTTATCTATCTCAACATATTGCTTCCAATCTCCAAGGTCTGCTTTTTTGAAAGCAATCTCCAAAAAATCTTTTATTGAATGGGATTCTCCGGTTCCAACAACATAATCATCGGGCTTTTCGGCTTGTAGCATTATCCACATTGCCTCCACATACTCGGGGGCATATCCCCAGTCACGCTTGGCATCTAAATTTCCAAGATATATTTTTTTGTCCAGCCCAGCTTTAATTCTGGCGACTCCACGAGTTATTTTTTTTGTTACAAAATTTTCCCCTCTTCGAGGACTTTCGTGATTAAATAGAATTCCATTGGATGCAAATATGCCATACGCCTCCCTATAATTAACAGTGGTGTGATAAGCAAAAACCTTTGAACATCCGTAGGGACTTCTCGGATGAAAGATTGATTTCTCATTTTGTGGAGGAGGAGTAGCGCCAAACATTTCAGAGGAACTGGCTTGATAAAACTTAATCTTTTTATTAGAAACTTTCTCGAAATTTCTAATAGCATCAAGAATTCTGATTGCTCCCAAGGCAACAACGTTGGCAGTATATTCGGGAACATCAAAGGAAACCCTCACATGACTCTGTGCGGCAAGATTGTATATCTCATCGGGTTGAATTTCGTAGATAAGAGAGAAGAGATTTCCGGAATCGGTCATGTCTCCATAATGCAAGATAACTCTCGGACCCTCTTGATGCATATCCGGATGTAAATGTTCTATTCGGCCCCTATTGAAACTCGATGACCTTCTGATAATCCCGTGTACTTCATACCCCTTTTCAAGAAGCAACTCGGCCAAATACGACCCGTCTTGTCCTGTGATGCCAGTAATAAGCGCTTTTTTCATATGGACAAATGATATTACAAAAAAGAGCCGTTATCAAATAACGGCCTTTTTATTATTCGGAAAAAATCCAGTCCTGGATCCTGAATCCCTCCTCCGTCCGAACTACGGGAGGATAGGCGAGTTCAGGATGACAGAAAAGGACTGGATTCCGGGTCAAGCCCGGAATGACGGAACGGGAGTTGTCATTCTTTTCCGTCATTCCAGTGGAAACTGGAATCCAGGATTATATTCTTTGACTATGGATCCCGTTTTTCAACGGGATGACAGAAAAGGACTGGATTCCGGGTCAAGCCCGGAATGACGGAACGGGCGTTGTCATTCTTTTCCGTCATTCCAGCGAAAGCTGGAATCCAGGATTATGTTCTTTGACTCTGGATCCTGAATCAAGTTCAGGATGACAGAAAAGGACTAGATCCCGTTTTTCAACGGGATGACAGAAAAGGACTGGATCCCGTTTTTCAACGGGATGACACGCTATCTCCATTTATCTCTATTTCTATCTTCTTTTTCACTAATTACTAATTACTATTTACTGATTATTACTTATTACTTGCTTAACAATTTTATACTCCCCCACATTCCTTTTTGAGCAAAGTTTATTATATTTTCCAGCTCGCTTTTCTGATCGGGAACCAGCTGTTCCAAACGCTGAGCGGAACCGACAAAAACATAGAATTACAAAAGAAAATCTTCTATATTCTTTTTTGTAATCATTCTAACATTACTATGATAAATATCCGTGAAATCTTTCACCAAAGACTCCCGTCCAGTTTTGGTAATGTTCCATTTTAATTCATATCCCTGTATTTTTCCACCGGATTCTTCAATGTAGTCAACTTCCTTTTTTTCATAACTTCTCCAAAAATAAGAATTGACACTTCTGCCATTGTTATTGTTTGCTTTTATTCTTTCGGCAATGCAAAAATTTTCCCAAAGTTGGCCTACGTCATCGCGGATATTCAATGGATTATAGTTCTGAATCAAGCTATTTCTTATTCCGACATCCGTAAAATAAATTTTTACATTTTTAGAAATTTCTTTTCGCTTATTTCTTGATAGAGCGCGTAACTGAAAAATAACAAAACTCTGTTCCAAAATGGTTATGTATTTTTGAACTGTCAGCCGGTTAACCCCCAGCGCCTGACCCAGCTCCTGATATGAGACTTCTCCGGATATTTGTAAAGCAAGCAACTGCAATAAATCTTTGATAGCATTGGATTTTCTAACCCCTTCAAACTTTAAAATATCTTTGTACAAATAATCCGAAGCTATTTCATTCAGACGTTCCTCAGCCCCCTTATCTGGCAAAGAAAATACTTCCGGATACGACCCGAAACGAAGCAATCTCTCAAGCTTGGCATCAAAAGAAAATCTATCCGAAGAATCTACTATTTCTTGGGCGGAAAACGGATACAAAATTATTGTAAAGATTCTGCCGGTCAGCGGTTCGGATATTTTACCGGCCAAATCGAAACTTGAGGAACTGGTAGCAATGATTTGAATATCCGGATAGGTATCAACCATAATCTTCAATTTTTTGCCGATATCAGGAATGTTTTGAGCTTCGTCCAAAACAACGATTTTGTAATTGCCCAGATATGATTTTAATTTTTCCGCTTCCATTTCGGCTAAGCCGTTCTGAACAGACAGCAATTCACAATTAAGATATCTGCCTTTATCTCCGAATTCTTCCAATATTTTTTTTGATAAGGTTGTTTTGCCTACTTGTCTGGCGCCATACAAAACAATAACTTTCCCCTTAAAAAGCCTCTCTCTTATCCTTTCTCCGGCAATTCTTTTGATTATTTTCGCCATAAATTTATTATAAAAATGATATCATAATATCATTTTTATGGCAAATTTTGATATTGTAATTGGTTGCGCTGTTTGTTAAATCTGGATCCCGTTTTTCAACGGGATGACAGAAAAGGACTGGGTTCCGGGTCAAGCCCGGAATGACAGGAAGGGAATATGTTTTGTCATTCCAAACTTGATTTGGAATCCATTCTTGGATCCCGTTTTTCAACAGGATGACGAAAAAGGACTGGATTCCGGGTCAAGCCCGGAATGACACATCAAGAAATCCTTCGCTACGCTCAGGATGATTGGAAAAAATCATTATGCGGAGTAAATATTGTGATCACCAACTGAATGGAAAACAACTTTATCGCTTTTGATAAATTCAAAAATAATTCTGTGCTTAGCATCAATAGAAAATGACCAAAAATCCTTAAAACGCCCATGAAGTTTATGGGTCGATAGCTTTGGATTGAACGGATCAATAACAAAAATTTTCTCTTGAGCTTCGGCTAAATCCTTAATTTTTTCCGACAATTTCTTATATTGCCTTTTAAAGTTTGGCGTGTAATAAATACGCATTTTTATCTTAGGTCTTTAAGTGAGCGTAATTTTCGCGCTTTTCCTTGAGAAAATTCCTTACGGCTTTTTTCCAACTCCCGGTATAAAGAATCTTCTTTCCAAACCCTTAACAGGTGGCGAAAAAATTCACTAGTAGAAACAAAGTTTCCCTTTTTAACTTCAACCTTGACTTCATCTGACAAATTTTTGGGAAGAGAAATATTAATAATGTCTCTCATATTTTTGTATGATTGATTAATGACGACTTTATGTAATAAATTGTATTACATTGTATTACGGCTTGTCAAGACATTCCGGAAAAAAGATTATGTGATACTTCTATTTTCTTCACTATAGTTTTAGCGAGACGGGTAGGCAGGGAATCCATTCTTGGATCCCGTTTTTCAACGGGATGACACACTCTTTGTCATTTTGACGAGCGGCAGCGAGGAAATACTGAGCACAGCAGTGCGAATGTGCCAAACTTGATTTGGAATCCATTCTTGGATCCCGTTTTTCAACGGGATGACGGAAAAGGACTGGATTCCGGGTCAAGCCCGGAATGACAGAACGGGCGTTGTCATTCTGGATTTAATCCAGAATCCAGAGTTTCGCCTTATTCCTCCTTTGCTAAAGGAGGTGGCGAGTCCCCGAGACGGAGGATTTGTAGTGGTTCAGAAATCCCTCCCCCTAACGGGTACTCCCTTTAGCAAAGGGAGAATAAATCCATCAGAAATCCCTCTCCGCCCTGGGTGGATCGGAACGACAGGAAAGAGTGTTGAAATCCAGCTACTAATTCCTGGATCCCGTTTTTCAACGGGATGACAGAAAAGGACTGGATTCCGGGTCAAGCCCGGAATGACAGAACGGGCGTTGTCATTCCAGCGAAAGCTGGAATCCAGGATTATGTTCTTTGACTCTGGATCCCGTTTTTCAACGGGATGACACGCTATCTCCATTTATCTCTATTTCTATCTTCTTTTTCACTAATTACTAATTACTATTTACTGATTATTACTTATTACTTGCTTAACAATTTTATGTTACCCCACATTCCTTTTTGAGCAAAGTTTATTATATTTTCCAGCTCGCTTTTCTGATCGGGAACCAGCTGTTCCAGGCGCTGGGCGGAACCGACAAAGATATTTTCATCTCTGTTAGCCAAAGCATCTTTGAGCGTTTGCTCGTAAGTTTGGATGACGACAGTGTTCACTTCATTGCCATTCATAAGCTTGGTAAAGTTTCCCGAGTTCAGAGCGTCCTCCATCTCGCTGAATACCTCTTTGTAATCTCCACCGAATGACGAGAGTATTGCCGCAAAATAATAATGCACGTCGCCGACTTTCGGATCCAGCGCTATTGTGTCTTTCAAAAGTTTGATAGCTTCATCCTTTTTTCCCTCCTGCGCCAGAGTATAAGCAAGCTGAACCCGGACGTCCTGCCTTTTTGGCGCCAAACTATATGCCCTTCTTGCATAATTTTCGGCTAACTGCAGATAACTTACGTTACGGCTGGCTTGAGCCAAATATGCAAATGCGCGTACAAGCGCCAAGTCATCTCTGGGCTCAAGGGGTTCGTTTTGAACCAATTCGCCGACGGAATTTAACGCCTGTTCAAAAATTTTGTTTGCATTGTCGTTGTTTTGTCCAAGATATTGCATAGAGTAATCCAGAAACGATGTCCGGATGTTTTCCTGGGCATAAGTATAGGGGGTTAGCTCATCTCCCGCCTTCATAACCTGATTAATATCTCCCGACCTCCAAAGATCAAGGAATGTCCGCATCTGGAAATAAGGCACAAGGAAAAAGGCGACTGCCGCAAAAGCCATAAACAAAGCAACAACAGAAGAGCCGGAAATGTAGGCTATTTCCCCCTTGGTCATTTTGGAGGAATTTTGATGCGCGGGTTCGGAATGTTTTGAAGTCAGGAATATTCCGAAAGCCAACATCACAAAAAACGGAGTGTAAGTCGATATGGAATCAAAAACAAACAAATTCTGGACAAAATAGGAAACTCCGAAAAATATCAAAATCGCCGATTCCCATATATTTTCTTTTTTCTTGACGGCCATCCAAAACAAAGAAATCCAAAGCCCAAGGTATGCCAGAAGGCCGACCATTCCGTTCATAACCGCCACATCCATCAATTTGTTGTGAGCTCTGTCAAACCACTGCTGCTCAAATTCAAAATAGCGGGGATTATAATGGATATTGTAGGCAATATGAAAGTTTTCCGGACCCCAACCGATAAGAAATTCTTTCAGAGTATTTTTGGCCGGATTGATTGAATCCAAACCGACGCCAAATGCTATAAGGCGGGTTTGAGTACTGATATCAGTAGAAGAAACCTGGGATAATCGGTCCAAGCCGGGAACTTTTTTCCAGAAATTAGCCGTGCGAGTGGCAAAAAACAATCCGGAAAAAATAACCACGGCAGCCAAAGCATATATGGAAATTGTTTTTAAACTTATTTTTCTGAATAATTTTATTTCTTTTCCCCTAAAGGCAAAATAAACCGCAAGCGCAACGATCGCCGCGACCATTCCAACAATAACTCCACGTGATTCGGTGACAAAAATTCCAACTATTGAAAGAGGGATAATAGGCCAGGCAAGAATTCTCCAGTAACCGGAATGTTTTTTTGTCTCGTCGGCAATAACCAGCAAAGAACTCATTATTACAAACAGAAAAAATGCGGCCAGATAAATCGGGTTTCCGGTAAAAGAAGCCGGACGAACGGTTCCGCTGAAAAACTGAATCATCTCGTGAACAAAAAGAATTGCCCCCGTAACCAAAGTTATTCTGAAAAAATTGAGCCAGTCTTTGCTCTCAAACAGAAGCGCGCTCAACATCATAAAGACGTAAAAATACATCATCCCGAATACCCCTTCGGCTCTCTCTACATCCCCGAAAAATGCCCGGAAGGTATCCATCGCAAATGCCGCGCTGACGATAAAAACGGCAAAAAATGCGAGGGTAAATATCGTTATCGGATTTTTTATTATTTTTTTGAAACGCTCAAGCTGTTCTTTCCTGAACTGGTCGGAAAAAAACAGGTACGAAGCATAGAGAAGAGCGGCGACAGAGACCGCCAGGCGGACGAGCATTGTTTTTCCGGTTATGTAAGGAAAATAGACCGAGGAGTCGACGATTAAAGGAGTGAGGGCCAAAAGATACAAGAGCCACTTAATGACATTTTTCATATGAACAAATGATATTACAAAAAATGGCCGTTATCAAATAAAGACCTCTATGTATTTAGTTTGTCATTCTGGATTTAATCCAGAATCCAGCCCCTAATTTCTGGATTCCGGGTCAAGCCCGGAATGACGGGAAAGAGGGCCAGAATAACAAGCTATCCATCCGTCATCCTGAACTCGCCTGCCCTCCCGTAGTTCGGACGGAGGAGGGATTCAGGATCTAGTCCTTTTCTGTCATCCTGAACTTGATTCAGGATCCAGAGCTGTTCAAATTAAAATAAATCTTCATATAAATCTGACCACATTGGATTTTCTTTCTCAATTAGATCTAGTTTCCAACTCCTTCTCCATGCCTTGAGTTGTTTTTCTCGTTGAATGGCACTTTCTATATTGTTTGTTGTTTCAAAATAAACCAAATTGTGAACATTATATTTTTTAGTAAATCCATCTACTAAATTATTTTTATGCTCTTCGGTTCTTTTAATTAAATCCGAAGTTACGCCAATATATAACGTTCCATTCTTTTTGCTGGCAAGGATGTAAACATAATAAGATTTCATATATTTAATATAATAAAACCCCTGGATTCCAAATCAAGTTTGGAATGACGGGGGAAAAGAATGACCTGTCATCCCAGCGAAAGCTGGGATCCAGTCCCTAATTCCTGGATTCCAAATCAAGTTTGGAATGACGGGGGAAAAGAATGACCTGTCATCCCAGCGAAAGCTGGGATCCAGTCCCTAATTCCTGGATTCCAAATCAAGTTTGGAATGACAGACAAGTCCGCTTTTTTATACTCATATCCATTTATATCGATATATCTCCATTTATATCAACTTATCTCTACTTATATCCATTTATATCAATAAACAAAAAACTCCCTTTTGGGGAGTTTTTTGTTTTGTCGGCAAGTCGTTTTAAATTCTCTGCAATATTTCTAAATACTCCTCTGGAGAAATATTTAGAATTCTAAGATTATTTCTTATTATAAAGATCGGCAATTCGGAGTCCTGAGGAACCACCAGCGGCCTTATTAATCCGTCTTTTACGTATATTCTATGGTCACCCTTTTCTCTTTTAAATTCGCATCCGACATAACGCAAAAACTTATCAAATCTCTTCCAAGAAATCGGTGTGATATGGGACATAACCGTATGTTTCTATACCCTTATAGGAGTCAGTTCGTGCGAAACTACTAATGGCGGCTGCCATTGTTTTTGGACTTTTTTCCATCCCATATTAGACAACACTTGTTCAAGAGTATTCATTTCTACCAATTCATCAATAAAAATCTGCACCGCTTCAATAAAACGTTTTTTTGCCTCTTTTTGAGTTTTTCCCGATGTCGATAAATCAAGTGCCGGAGTGTAGGCAATAAACCGTTTACCCTCTTTAATAACCGAGACCGGCAAAGACGCTTCAATTGAATACTTCTTCATGTTTTTATAATAATTCTTTACAATATCCGAGTCAAATTTATTATATCAACTTATCTCTACTTATATCCATTTATATCAATAAACAAAAAACTCCCTTTTGGGGAGTTTTTTGTTTATGGCTTTCGCCATTACAACATTACTGAACAATTACGACAGGGTTGGTAGAACCCGGAATCGTGTTGGTCGGCAAGTTGTAGGTCGGGTTGGGAACAATTCCCTGAACCGTGCCATCAGTCCACGCCCAGCTCGAAAGGTTGATCTGGTCGGTAATTGAAGCACTGGAGTTAGCAGGCTTGGTCGTAAAGCCGCTTACATTAGAGTAAATGTAAAGCGTCTTTGATGTACCGGCCGGGATAACTATGCTCAAGCTTCCAACAGTAACCGATCCACCGGTTGAAGACGCAGTGGTAGTAGCAACTGTCTGAGAAAGACTTGAATCATAGATTGAGAGCGTACTGGTCGTAGCTGAGCTAGAGGCGTTGTTAATCAGCTGGCTCAAAGTCAACGAGGTCAATGTTACGCCATTTCCGGCTCCCGCCGCAAAGGTGTAAGCACCGACCAAGTAGTTGCTGTATGAACCACCATAAGTAACACCGGTAGCCGCACTACCCGCCAAGGTTGTTCTCAAGACAGTAAACGGATTGCCATAAGTTGTTGACGTCACAGAACCAGTCTGGGACGAAGCAACTCCCTGGTAATCAAGCTGGCTGACAACAACGCTTGAAGTCGGAGCTGTTGAAGTTGAAGTGTAAACGCTGTTCAAAGCAGAGTAGCTGTTTGCATCAGCAAGAACATCCAAGTACAAGGTTCCGCCTACAGGAACATTCAAGTTAACACCCGTAAAGGTCAAGGTGTAAGGCGAAGTGGTTCCAGTAAGGCTCAAGCCGCTTCCGACCTGAGTTGAACCGTTCATCAAGCGGAAGTTGGTGAACAAACCAGTCAAGGTTGAAGTTGAAGACAGATAAACGTTGTTAACGGTTATCGCTTCATTGTTCGAACCGGTCAACTGATAAGTAGCCAATTTGACTCCCGTTGTTCCCATTCCAACCTGAGCAGAAGCGGGCATATTGTAAGCCGAGTAGGCAAGAGTGCCTGAGGTTACAATAGTCACACTCTGTCCAGTGACAGGAATTCCGGTAACGGTAGTAATGGCCTGATTGGTCGAGACGGCCAAAGCCGAAGCGTTGGTCATATTGACCACACCGTTAATTGTTCCGGTAGCAGCACCTGTCTTGGCATCGGCGTAAACGTCGATAACAAGCTGTCCGCCAGCCGGGATATTGAACGGAGTTCCGGCAGTAACGGTAAACGAGTTGCCGTTAACCGCTGTGGCCTGAGTTGTTCCAATCTGGGTTGAGCCGTTCTTAACCACAAAGTTTTGGTAAGCAGCAGCGACACTAGAAGACGCGTACTTGAAGCTGAAGTTGGAGGTCTGCACCGCTGATGCCGGTCCGGCAATCAAGGTGAAGGAAGCAACTTTCTGTCCGGTCTGTCCGGCGACAACGTTAACGCTGGAAAGGGCAGAGTTGAGGCTAGCGGTCAAAAGAGTGGCCGAAGCCGACAACGTGTTACCAGTGCTGGACAAAGGCCCAACGCTAGCCAACGATGTATAACCCTGTCCTGAAACAGCTTTAACAGATCCGGATAATGTACCGGTTGCGCCAGAAGCAACATCAACTATGACCGAAACAACACGAGTTGTGTTGGCAGGAATCAAATAGTTGAGGTTGGAATAAGCCGCCTGATCGCCAATTGACGCAACAGTAGCAAAGGTAGTTCCGATCTGTGTTCCTTGGTCATCAACGGCTTTAAGATTAGTCAGTCCGGAAGCCGCAGTAGTTCCAGACAAGCCGAGCTGCAATGCTGTAACTCTGATAGCTTCACCTGCGGTTGCAAAGTCAAACTTAGCAATCGTCTGGTTAGTGCCTCCGGGAAGGAGGTAGTTAACCGGGGAGGCAATATCACGAGTAATCGTCAAGCTTCCCTGCT
>JAJXZH010000016.1 GCA_021780155.1 bacterium | reverse complement strand
TTTCTATACCCAAAGAAAGCGGAGTCACATCCAGCAATAAAACATCTTTAACGTCTCCTTGAAAAATTCCCGCCTGAACCGCCGCCCCGACAGCAACCACCTCATCGGGATTGATTCCTTTGTGCGGTTCTTTACCAAAAAGATTTTTAACCGCTTGTTGTATTGCGGGCATTCTTGTTTGACCACCAACCAAAACAACTTCATTGATGTCTTGAATTTTGAGCCCTGTTTCAGAAATTGTCTGCTTGACCAACTCAATCGATTTATCAACCATATCTTTAACCAAATCTTCAAGCTTAGCTCTGGTCACTTTCATCAAAAAGTGTTTGGGGCCGGAAGCGTCCGAACTGATATAAGGCAAATTAATTTCAGTTTCAGTGACCGTAGAAAGTTCGTGTTTTGCTCTTTCAGCGGCCTCTCTCAATCTCTGCAACGCCAACGGATCCTTGGAAAGATCAATACCCTCCGATTTTTTATATTCTCCAACCAGATAATCCATAATCACTCGATCAAAATCGTCTCCTCCCAAGTGAGTATCTCCACCGGTGCCCTTGACTTCAACTACATCGTCTCCTATTTCAAGAACGGAAATATCAAACGTTCCTCCGCCAAAATCATAAACACAAATTTTTTCATTTTTGCCCTTGTTAAATCCGTAAGCCAAAGCGGCGGCGGTTGGTTCGTTGATTATTCTTTTAACTTTAAGTCCGGCAATCTCTCCGGCATTTTTTGTCGCCTGTCTTTGTGAATCGTCAAAATAAGCCGGGACAGTAATAACGGCTTCTTCTATTTTTTCTCCGGTTTTTGCTTCGGCATCCGCTTTTAATTTGGACAAAATCATCGCCGAAATTTCTTCCGGAGTATAATATTTTTCTCCCATTTTTATTTCAACTCCGCCACTGGAAGATTCTTTCAATTCATAAGGAAGCCACTTAAGGTCGCGCTTTACCTCCGAATCGGAAAATTTTCTCCCAATCAATCTTTTGACGGAAAAAATCGTGTTTTTGGGATTAACCACGGCTTGACGCTTTGCCAACATTCCGACTAATCTTTCGTTTGATTTGCTCATAGCCACAACCGACGGAGTGGTTCTTGCGCCTTCAATATTTTCTAAAATTTTTGGTTCTCCGCCCTCGATAATTGCCATTGCCGAGTTTGTCGTTCCCAAATCAATTCCTAAAATTTTTGACATATTTTTTTAAATAATTAATTATTTTTATTTTGAAACTCTTACTCTTGCCGCTCTGATAAGTTTTCCCGAGAGCATGTATCCTCTTTCGACTTCATCCACTACCGTTCCCGATGGTTCATTTGACTCAATGACGGCAATTGCTTCATGTAAAGCGGGATCAAATTGCTGGCCAACAGAAACAATAATTCTTTCAAGTCCATATTTTTTTAAAACATCTTCCATCTGAGATCTAATCAGATAAACTCCTTTTTCCAGTTTTGAATCTTTACCAAAAGATTGAATCGCCAAGTCAAAACTATCCAAAACACTCAACAAATCTTTAATAATCGTTTCGTTTGAAAACTTTAAAATTGAATCCAATCGTTTGGATTCGTCCTTTTTATAATTTATAAAATCCGCTTTAGTTCTCTTCCATCCATCAAGATACTCTTCACATTGTTTTTTGAGCGAATCAATCTCGGAATTTTTTTTATTTAAATCACCCGTCGATTGAGAAGATGAATTTTTTGAATCATCACTCAACGTATCGTTTTCTTCCAATTTGTTTTTTTCTTCTTTGTTGATATTTTTTTCTTCCATATTTTTTATTTTATTATAATTTTTATTTTATCATAATTTTTATTTTGATATTTTATGCAGAAAATCCGTTCTGTCAAGTATCTTACGATCGTGAGATGCTTGACAGATTAAAAAGATGACCATCTATAACTCAATTTACGATTTAATTGCCGAAATTTTTTTATGACTATCAACATCTAACCTTCTCAGAGAACCGGCCTTGTCTATGCTGAATATCTCAATATAATCGCTTATCTTCAAATCTTTCAAATCCCTGAAAAATTCCTCCGGCATTTTATCTCCCCCCATCCAAACGCTTTTATGAATCATATTAAAATTCATATTAGCCAAAGCGCACCTTAACCAGTCTCTTTTTGATCTTTGTTTTTCGGGGATATCAAAAGTCACCACGGTAAAAAATTTTTCTTTTTTGTCTTCCTGACTATCAATTTTTTCAATATCTTCCGGCATCTTTTTGGAATATTTATTGGAAGGAAACCAAAAAGTTCTCGATGTTTTTAAATATTCAAGTTTCTTTTTGCCTTTGCTGGTAATAAATACCCTCATCTCTCCGGTAACTTCTTCTTTTTTGACCAGCCCGTCTTTTTCGAGATAGCCGACAAAAGAATAAAATCTTCTCACCGGCTCTCTGGCTTCTCTCTTTTTTTGTCTGTCTTCTTTTCTTACTTCCAAAAAATTTTTAGCGCAAGAAAAGGCTTTATGATGATTATAGGACATCCCACAAATAAGATAGGAGCCAAACAAATCAACGGCCGTATCCTTGCCTTCATCCAGGGCTGATAAAATTTTAAACATTATTTCGCCTTTCATGTTGTTGTTTTTTTAGAACCTTAGCTAAATCAGAAAGCTTAGCTTAGCCAAATTATAAACCGCAAAAAACAATTCTGTCAAGTATCTCACGATCGTGAGATACTTGACAGAATACAGTGAACGGCCACGGCCAAAAAGACAATCTTTAACAAAATTTTTAATTTTGATATAATGTAATAAAAGAATAATAAAAAATATTATGATAATAAAAAAAGGAAAGGTGAATTGGATAAATTTAGTGAGGCCGAACAGCAAGGAACTTGAAGCGCTAAAAAAAGAATTTGATATACATCCGATAATTATAGAGGAATTATCTCAGCCATCGGCACGATCAAAGGTTGAAATATATGGAAATTATATGTTTATCGTCTATCAGCTTCCGGTTTATGACTCACTGGAAAAAGTTTCAAGAAAGAACGAGATTGATTTTCTAGTAATAAAAAATACAGTAATTACCGTTACTTATGACACTCTCGAACCAATACAGATAATTGAGAACAAAATAGAAGAAAATGAAAACTACAAAGATAGATTGCTCAGCGGAGATTCTTCGAGATTAATTTATTATCTGATGGAATCCTGCTTATTGTTTTCATTAAGACAACTAAGACACATTGATGAAAAAATAGAAGATATAAGAAATAATCTTTTTCAAAACAAAGAAAGAGAGCTCTTGGAAAAAATATCGTACGTCAAAAGAGACCTGTTAAGTTATCATTTAATTACTAAATCGCAAACGAGCATATTTAATTCTCTAAACAAGATTGGAACGGATTATTTTGGAGAAAACAGTAAGGTTTATTTTTCCGATCTTGAAGGCGACTTTCTTAAAGTGGTGCAATCTTGTGAAAATTATAAAGAAACAATAGAATCTTTTGAACAAACAAACACTCAAATGCTTACCATAGGAATGACAAAGATAATGCAAAGATTTTCTGTTTTGGCATTTATGACATTTCCATTAATGGTGCTACTCGCTCTTTTTACAATAGACACTAATTCTCGTCCGATTGTCGGAAAGAGTCCTTATGATTTTTGGATATTGGCGGGAATAACAATTGCCCTGCTCTTGATTATGACTGCTATTTTTAAAAAGAAAAAATGGCTTTAAAATTAATATAAAAAAACGGCTTTAAAATTAAAGCCGTTTTAAAAAGTTCTAAGTTGTCAAAAAAGCAATAAGCAAAACAAAGAGGGCGCCGGCAAGAGCCAGAAAGAACGACTTGGCAAAAAGAACAACCAAGGCCATCAAGCAAAAAATAGCGGAAACTAAAGCCAAGAGCAAAAAAATTCCATAAACAATCGATCCCAAAAAATTGGAACCATTCTAATTTCTGGCGATAAATTTTCCGCCGAAGAAAAAAGCTCCAAAAAACAAACCAGAAACGAAATAGACCGACAAAGCCCCAATGACTCCAAGCCCTTGAAACATTTTGCCCCCCCTCTCTCTTTTTAAAGTTCTTTTTAGATAATAAAACAAATTTTGTATTTAGTCAATCTAAAGAATAAAAATCGATTGGATAATTCAAAATTTATTTAGTAGACTTTGATTAATTACCAATACAAATATAGAATGAAACTATGTTAATTTACGATTCTTTATCCGAAACCAAAAAAGATTTTCCAAAAACAAAAAAGGAAATCCGTTTGTTTGTTTGTGGGATCACTCCTTATGATAACCCCCATATTGGACACGCCAGAACTTATTTGGCATTTGATATTATAGTCAGATATTTGCGTCACCAAGGATGGAAAATAAAATATCTCCAAAATGTTACGGACATAGACGACAAAATAATAGAAAGAGCGAGAGAAAGATCGCTAAATTGGAAGGATTTTGAAAAAAATTACGAAAAAAAATACCATCAAAATGAAAAATCTTTGGAAATTGTTTCCGTCAATAAATACGCCAAAGCTACCGAGCATATTCCTCAAATTATAAAACAGGTTCAAACCCTTATTGAAAAAGAGTTCGCTTATAAAATAGACGACGGCTATTATTTTGATGTTTCAAAATTTGTAGATTACGGAAAACTCGCCCGAAGAACCATCCAGCAATCGGAAGATGGAGTTTCAAGAATAGATGATAGCTTAAACAAAAGAAATAAAGCCGATTTTTGTTTATGGAAATTTCCTCAAAACGTAAACGACAATAAATTCAAAACGGAATCTATTGGAAAGAAATTTGTGGTTTTAAATACAGAACCATTCTGGGATTCTCCATTTGGCTGGGGACGTCCCGGATGGCACATAGAAGACACTGCCATAACCGAATATTATTTTGGACCGCAATATGATATTCATGGCGGAGCTATTGATTTAAAATTTCCTCATCACGAAGCGGAAATAGCGCAACAAGAATCGGCATCGGGAAAAAAGCCGATGGTTAAATTTTGGATGCATACCGGATTTTTATTGGTCAATGGACAAAAAATGTCAAAAAGTTCGGGTAATTTTATAACCATTGATGAATTCTTGAAAAAATATGACCCGCAAGTTCTTAGATATATTATTTTATCCCACCACTACCGTTCCCCTATCGATTACGATCAAAACACGGCAGAGCAGGCAAAATCATCATTGGCGACAATTCAAAATTTTGTCTATAAATTGTCTTTAATAAAAAAATCTGGGACAATTTCAAAAAAGATAGAAAACGATATTTCTTCCGCAGAAGAAAAATTCAATCAATCAATGGAGGACGATTTTAATACTCCAAAGGCTTTGGCTTCAATTTTTGAAATTATTGGAAATTTGCAGGATGTTTTTGGTTTAAACAAAAAAGAAGTCACCGAAATATCAAGCTTTGTTGTAAAAAATCTTCAGATATTCGGCATAAAAATAGAGAAAACGCCAAAAATACCTTTAAAAATAAAGATTTTGGCTAAAAAAAGAGAACGTGCCAGAAATAATAAACAGTTTATCCAGTCTGACGTCTTGAGAAAAAAAATTATTGAGTTAGGATACTGGTTGGAGGATACTCCGTTGGGATATTTAATTTACAAAAAATAAAATGGATTCCATTAAAATTCCACCACAAGATTTAGAGGCTGAAAGATCAATATTGGGTTCGCTAATGATAGATAAAAATGCCATCACCAAAGTGGCCGATTCAATTATCCCTTCGGATTTTTATGTTTTTGCAAATCAAAAAATATACAGCGCTATTTTAGAATTGTTTTCAAAAAATGAACCGGTTGATATATTGAGCGTTTCCAACATTCTTAAATCCAAAAATGAGCTGGATAGTATTGGAGGTAATTCTTATTTGGGAGATTTGATAAATGGAGTTCCCTCTTCGGCTCATGCCGCTCATTACGCCAAAATTGTCAGAGAAAAAAGAGTTCTAAGAGATTTAATTTCTTTAGCCGCCGACATCAACGAAGATGTCTTTGAAAAAAAATCGGGATTGGATAATCTAATCGATTCAATCGAACAAAAAGTATTTAAGGTATCTCAAAGGTCTCAAGAAAAAAACATCACCGCTTTAAAAGATGAACTCAAAGAAGCTTACGAAAGAATAGAAAAGCTCC
>JAJXZH010000032.1 GCA_021780155.1 bacterium | reverse complement strand
GTGAACAATAGAAACTCCGGAGGCAATCGCCTGCTTGATATCTTCGGCGGTATTTCCCGAAGCGCCGTGCAAAACCAAAGGCGTTTGAGATGCTTCATAGATCTCTATAATTCTTTGAATATCCAAATTTGGATCCGGAACATCGGCAAACATTCCATGTATATTTCCTACCGCCGGGGCCAATAAATCAACGCTTGTTTCTTTAACAAATCTTGCCGCATCTTCCGGCTTGGTCAGATCCTCTTTTTTTATGGAAACACCTTCGGGTATTCTATCTAAAATCACCGAACCACCGCCAATATATCCAAGCTCTCCCTCAATCATAATATCCTTGCCGTATGTTTCGTTATAATTTTTAACATATGCGACAACTTCTTTGGTCAAAGCTATATTTTCCTCAAGCGATTTTTGTCCGGCGTCAAAAAGAACCTCATCAAAACCGGCGTTAACTGCTTCTTTTATTTTTTCCAGAGAGTGGGTGTGGTCGGCATTAATAAAAATTGGATAATTGTATTCATCCCTAATGCTTTTTACCAAAGCCGCCGCTTGCCTTGTTCCGATAAATTCGCGCTCCCCTTCGGACACCCCTATAATCACCGGTAATTTGAGCGAAAATGCTGCCGTAAAAATGGCATTTAAACCCACCAAATCGGAGATGTTAAAATGACCAACCGCCGTTTTTTGAAATTTTGCCTGCTGAATTGCTTCTCTTAATTGTATTGCCATTATAAAAAATTATTTAATTAAATTTTCCGAAATTTCGACATAACCTTTCAAAACATTTTCTTTAACAATGGCTTCCGTTTTTTCTTCTCCAAAATAAGAATAAAATATTTTATTCCAAAGCGCTTCCTGGTGGTGATAAAGATATTTTATCATCTCTTTTTCTTTAACTAACGCCATAGAAGTGTCAATAAGATTAAAACTCACCAAAACATCAACGCCCGTATCAGTCGAAAAATAATCACCAACCCAATTTAAATTTTTCCAAAAAGAAAAATCTTTTTCCAATGAATCATATTTTTTCCCTAAATCAACAAACATTTTTTCCGCTTTTTCCCAATGAGCCGCTTCCGGATTCAAATGGGGAGAGAATAATCGCCAATCGTTTTCGTCGTCTTTAGCAAGATATCTTTGAACTATAAGCCAGTTTTCTGACAACAAAATATTTTTATCATCAGGAACATCACCCCTCAATAACGATTGAATGTTTTTTATAAAATCGTTTTTGTTTTCCGAAATTTTTATGAAAATTTCGGAATAAAATTTTATCTCATTTATGTAGTGGAATAAAAGCCCAACGGTTCTTACCAACTCTCCGGGTAAATTCAAAGAAACAGGAATTATAAAAATTATGCCCAATTCTTTCAAATGACTGATATTGTGGTATTTTTTTTCGACAAATTTTCTTCCAAGCTTTTCCCATTTGGGACCCAAAGCAATGATCTCAAAATCTCTTTTTTCAAAATCATCGGTTGTCAACTTATTATATTTTGGCAAAAAAACATCGTTTATCCATTCTCCTCCTTGAATAAATCGCAAGGCGGCCGCTATCTCTTTCCAATCCTCTTTTTGAACCAACTCTTCAACCGAAGAATAGCCAAGCATCTGAAGAATTTTTTCTGGGGGAGTTTCCTTGATTAGTTCTATAAATTTTTCTTTCTTTAAGAAAAATCCGTTTCTGTCTCCGGCAACCGAAGAAACAAAACGAGCAACAATCTCACAACCCTGTTTGCAGGTAAAATTCGGCTCATTCATTATCTCCATTAATTTTTTGTTATCGGACTCTATTTTATTTATCAATCCATTAAAGATTGATTTGGCGGATGATTTTTTACTCAAATTAAGAACGGCCAATCGCTGTTCCATTGCTTCGTCGTTTTGTTTGACAATCGATTCAAAAACCCCAGTTTTTCCAGTTATTTTTTCAAACTTTTTTTCGATTTTTAAAATAACATCTTTGTCTGCTCTTAATATTTCCGCTATTTTTTCTTGTGCTGTCATTTTTTATAATTTATTAATTTTTTTTGACGACAAATTTTTTCCACCTTTTTTGAGACATAAATTCTTCGGTAGTTAAAATTCCCGGAGTGGCTCCTATTTTTTCTATAACCGCGGTAGCATTTGCCGCTCCTCTCCTTAAAGCAAACTCTATTTTTTTCGGATTACAAATTCCTCTGATACATTGCTCGTCGGTCTCTATCAGTCCGGCAACAAAAGAACTGCCAAAAGCGTCCCCCGCTCCGGTTCTGTCAACAACTTTTTTCTCTTTAAAAATTCCGGAAGTATAAATAAATCTGCCATCAGATACGGTTGCTCCATTTTTTCCATCAGTCATCACGACAATTCCCGGAACATATTCGTCCAGTTTTTCAAAAATTTTTTCCTTATTTTCAAAAGAAGTTTTTGTTAAATAAGATGCCTCTTCTTTATTCATAATAACCACCGAAGCTTCTTTTAAAAATGGATGACATCTTTTAATTCCTCCGGCAATCATATCTTTTGATGGATTAATGGCGATTTTGACTTTATTTTTTTTCAAAAGATAAAAAATTTTTGATAATACGGCATTGGGAATGCTTCCGGGAGAAATATAAGCCCATCTGGCATTTAATTTATTAAAAGGAATTTCTTTATTTTCAATATCTCCCGATGATCCGCGATAAACCAGGATTGTTCGCTCTCCGCTTTTATCCAATAAAATATAAGAAACTCCGGTTTTTTTTCCGTCATCTACAATAGCTAAAGGGTCCACTCCGTTTTTTATAAACTCTTCAATCATCAAATCTCCGTTTTTATCCGAACCGACATTAAACAGCGCGGTTGTTTTTAATCCCGCTCTGGAAAAAGTTATAGCCGAATTATGCGCTCCACCCCCCATCTCTATAATAGGCTCTTTAATTTCTATTTTAGAACCAAAAGAAAAACACTGAGCCTGACCCGTGGGGAATCCTATTTTTTCAAGATGTTTTTTGTCAGTAACAGTTTTCAAAAAATCCGCCTTAATAAAGATATCAACGGTAACCGTCCCAATAGTTATAACATCAAGCATAATATAATATTTTACTTGATAATATTATAACTCATTTTCAAATATAAAAAAACCCCGATTACAGGGTTTTCCGTTTTTATCTTATCAAGTGAACTTTCTTAATCTCAATTTTTTCAGGATGAGCAATGAGATCTTTGATTTTTCTGGCTAGCTTATGGCATCCCTCATACATGCATAGATTAATGTATGCCGGCAATTTATCTTTTGCAACAATATATATTTCTATAAATGCCCGCGACCGCCCACTATCGGATACAACTAGATAGCGCCTGCCACGAACATCAATAAAATCTCCGGGTTTCAAATCGGTATCGGTCTTGCCTATCTCAAAATCATCTATACAACCCGCAATTATCAAAAATCCAACCCTTTTCTTTTCCGCCATTTACGTGCTCCTTTTTTTGTTCTAAATAACAAATAACAAAAAATCGAGCTCTTGTCCAGACTCGATTTTAAAAATAAAAATTTTTATTTTTTCTTGACTACCCGTTTTGCCGCAGCAACAACATCTTTAACGTCCAAGTGATATTTTTTGATAAGCTCTTCCGGCTGTCCGGATTCACCAAAAACATCCTTAATACCAACGCGCTCCAATGGCGTGGGCATTTTTTCTGAAAGCAATTCCGAAATGGCGCCTCCCAGTCCGCCGGTAATATTATGCTCCTCAACAGTAACGACAGCACCCGACTTTTTTACCCATTTTAATATCTCCTTTTCATCAAGCGGTTTTATGGTATGGCTATTTAAAACAACGGTTTTTATTTTTTCTTTTTCCAGTTCTTTTGCCGCCAATAACGCATTATAAATAATCGGTCCGGCTGAAATTATTAAAACATCTATATTTTTACCGGAAGAAATCCACATAGGATATGCCTTACCAAAAACAAACGGGGTTTCTTTTGTTGTCATTATGGGAGTTTTTTCTCTCTGAAAACGTAAATACATCGGCCCATAAATTTGAGTTGAAGAAACAACCGCTTTTTGCGCCTCAATTGTATCGCAAGGCACAACAACTTTCATATTGGGCAAAGCCCGCATAATGGCAATATCTTCGGTAGCTTGATGAGTGGCGCCATCCGGCCCTACCGAAATTCCGGCATGATGACCGGCGATTTTAACATTGGCATTATTGTAGCAAGCAGTCGTTCTTACCTGTTCCCAAGTTCTTCCCGGACAAAAATTAGCATATGAATTTACAAAAGGAATTTTTCCCGAAATTGCCAACCCGGCAGCAATGGTTACCATTCCCTGTTCCGCCACCCCACATTCGAAAAATCTTTCCGGATAAACTTTGGCAAACCAATGACAGCGAGTGGATTCTTCCAAATCAGCCGATAGAGCAATAACATTTTTTTCACTTCCCGCCTCAAGCAGTCCTTTGCCAAATCCGTCACGGGTCGGTGCTTCATCTATGTGTCTTGAAAAAATATCGTGATTAAGTTTTGCGTCTGAATTTAACATGTTAAATAAATCAAAATTTAAAAATCAAAATTAAAAATGATAAATAAAAATCCAAAGTGTTCTAATCTTAAAATTTTATAATTCTACATTGTCATTTTTATATTTCATATTTACACTTTACATTTCTTTTCTTGCCAATCTCCAGTGATACAAAAACAGTGGCGCTCCGACTATTATCATAGCAATAGCATTGGAAGCGGAGCTTTGTCTCTGACTTTCCATATTGTTTTTCTGATATTCGTCAATTGCCACTTGATTTGGCTGTTGTTGTGTAGCCTGTCCTTTGTCAGGAGATGATACCGGCATTGGATAGCTGTAATAATTGTCGGCTTTGGTAAATATCCACGATTTTAATCCCAAATTAATCAGCTGAATCAAACCGGTTACGGCAATAATCAGTCCAATGGCCGAAAAAAGATAAATATAAATTTTTTTAACCCATTCAATTGCGCTCATATTATTATAAATAAATTACTCATGCTCACTTTTAATTTTTCCGCCCAGTTTACGAAGTTGGCTGAGCGCTTCTCTTGCTTGTTCTTTGTTGGGGGGCACGCCGTGCCATAAATAATTTCCTTCCATAAAACCAACTCCTTTGCCGGCGATGGTGTGAGCAATAACTGCCGTCGGCTTTTCATAAACTGATTTGGCTTCATAAATTGCGGCAATAAATTCTTCTATATCATGACCATTAACATCAATCACATTCCACCTGAAAGCTTCAAACTTATCCCTAATTGATTCCAATGGCATTATATCTTCCGTGTAGCCGTCTATTTGAATATTGTTTCTATCAACAACCAAAGTCAGATTGCTTAGACGATTTTTTCCGGCAAACATTACCGCTTCCCAATAATTTCCTTCCTCCATTTCTCCGTCCGAACCCATAACATAAATGCGATGCTTTTCGCCGTTCAATCTTGCCGCCAAAGCCATTCCAATTCCTTGGGCCAATCCGGAGCCAAGCGGACCCGATGTCGTTTCAATTCCGGGTAAACTTCCTCTATGAGGATGACCCTGAAGACGAGAATTTATTTTTCTTAATGTTTTTAATTCTTTGAGCGGAAAATATCCGGACCTTGCCAAAGCGGCATATTGAATCGGGCAAATATGACCGTTGGACAAGATTAATCTGTCGCGCTGTTCCCAATTTGGATCTTTCGGTTTGTGATTTAAAACACCAAAATACATCGCCGCAAAAATGTCCGCCATATCCAAAGAACCGGCAGAATGTCCCGAGCCAGCCTCAACCAGCATTTCAATCACATCCTCTCTGAGACGATTAGCAACGCCATATAACGATTTAATTCTGTTGTGAGAAATATAATCCATAATTTTTTATTTTACACCGAAATTTTATGCTTTTATATTTTGATTTTAAATTCTCCGCAAATCCTCATACTGACCGGCGGGATTTTCCGCATCCCATATATATGATGAGGAAACAACGCCGTTAACGCCCATTCTTTTTAATTTTAATTGCTTAATGATTTGCGGACTAATTCCTCCGTCAACCGATATTATAGCACGAGGGTATTTTTTTCTCAAAAAACAAATTATTTTAAGGGTTTTGAGATGAAATTTTTGGCCTGATTTTCCCGGAATAACAGCGAGGACCAATAATTTTTTTGCCCCTTTTGGGATAAATATCTTGTTTGGGTTATCGTCAAAATCAATAACAACGCCTATTTCCTTTTTGTATTTTTTTGCCAATTGAAAAATTTTTTCCCAGTCGGGTGAAATTGACGAGTGAATAAATAAAACTTTCAACGGAGACAGAAACCATTTTTTATCCAAGACATCTTTTTTTGACAACATTAAATGCCCTTCCAAATTAAAACGATGGGAATATTTTTTTAAAATTTTAAAATCAAAAAAAGAATTAATCGAAGAAAAATTTTTTTTTGAAATATCTATATGCAAATTGGCGCCGACAGGTAAAAAAAATTCCGCTTTTTTGAGCTGATCTAAAAAATCATTTTTATTTTTAGCGTTAACGCCAACGGAAACTTTCATTTTATTCAAAATAATTGGTAAGCCTTCTTTCCAATTCGTTTATTTTTTCCAAACGTCGAGAATGATTGCTTTCTCCATCAAATTGGGTTTGGAGCCAAACGGAAACTATTTTTTTGGCCTCATTTTCTTCCAAAAAATCTGCCGCCAAAGCCAATACGTTTGGATTGTCGTCGCTCCTAACCGACATCGCCTGATCCGAAGAAAAACATAAAGAACATCTTACATTTCTGAATTTATTAGCGACAATATCCATCCCTACGCCCGAACCGCAAATTAAAATCCCCTTGCCCAAAGAAGGGTCCTTGCTTACTTCTTTGGCAACATTTACGGCAAAATCATTGTAATCATCTTGCGGATTAATTTTGCTATTTCCAAAATCAATTAATTCATATCCCGAATCTGTTAGATATTTTTTTATAGATTCTTTAATGGCAAATCCCCTATGGTCGGCGCCTATATAAATAAGCATATTTAATAAATAATAATTTAATTAATAAACAATAAATAAAAAATTTTAAAACCTGTTTATTTAAGTATATCTCATTTTTTAATTAATATGTAGCAAAATAAAAACAGGGGCATTTCACCCCCATTTTTATCATTATTATTTAATAATTAACGAGACAATAAATTCGATATGCTCTGAAGTTCTGCGGAGAAAGTATTCAAAATATTTAAGATATTCGCCTGCTGATAGTTTGGCTGAATTGATGATTGATTAGTGGTTGTACTAACAGGAAAAGGATTTGAAATAGCAGTTATATTAAATGAGGGACTAATTCCTCCTCCGCCGCCAGGTCCGCCAAGCGCCCCAAACTGAATGTAGTAATTAGAACCAGTGCCGACATCATTGCCAACAGTCCAGAAAAACGATTTTGGATATCCCGAACCAATAGTCACGGTGCCAAGCTTCTTTATTGTCGTAGGAATAGTATTCATCAAAGCTCCACCGCCAAGATAAACATCGTAACCTGTTACCCCGGCATCAGCGCCTGACCAAGTTATATTATATGTTTGTCCCTGAACTACTGTTGTTCCGGCAGTAGGAAAGGTAATACTAAAAGGAGTCGATGTTGCCGTTATCGAAGTTATAACCACAGGATTGGCCGAACCCAAAACGGTATTACTCCCCGTTGATCCAGCAACGCCGTTAGATATATATTCTAGATTTGCAGCAAGTGTCTGAATTGTGACATTTTTAGTTGCATCAATAGGAGTCTTTAAATTACTCACGTCTACATATATATATAATGTTTTATATGTTCCAGGTGAGATGGCTTCGTTTTGCAGAGGGATCGCAACTTTCGTTCCATTTATACCATCAGCTATATTACTTCCAACAACCGACTTGGTCGCGACGTCATAGATTGAAATAAACAGATTGGAATTTGCCGACAAGTTGGCATTGTTTACATAAAAACCAACATCAATTGAATTTAGGATGACCAAAGGATTTGATGCCGAAGAATTGATAGTGTAAGCCCCTACTAGATAATTTGTAAAAGAGCCGCCATACATTATGTTACTGGCAGTGTTGACTGATACCTGTCCGGAAGTACCGGAAACAACATTAAATTTACCACTTGAACCGCTTGTGTTAGTAGATCCATCTTCATAAACACTAATCGAATACACCCCCGACCAAGATTGAGGTATGGCCCAAGAGTAAGAACCAGAATTGGATATATTGCTAGCAATAATTATTGGTGTAGATACCATACATGGCACCTCAGAAGTACAGGATACCGACGGCCAGGCAGAAATATCAACCGGACCTACTCCACCAGTGCTCGTCCATTTTATATTAAGCGCGCTTCCGGCAGTATAAGATTGACCCGTAACCGGCGATACCACTGTTATTGTTTTTGAATTACTAATAGACGGGGGAGAAACTGTTATAGTGTTTGAACAACTACTATTAATCTGATCCCGAGCAGTAAACTGCAATGGTCCGGAAGAAAGGAAGAAATTTCCATAGTGTTTTGTTGTTCCATAAGCAGTCACTTCGGGAGTATATCCTTGAAAATTAGTAGTCCAACCATTAGAGGAGCTGGGAGCATTTACGGCGCTAACTGCAACATCAAATCCCCATTGCGTATTATTTTCAGCAAAATTAGTGCCAACGACTTTAGCCGTTAGCGCACATGCCGTTGATACATTGCCGACATTCACACTCAAACTCGTCTGAGCGCTAAGTCCGGCACTATTGGTTACCGTAAATTTGGGAGTGAATGTTCCGGCAGTGTTATAGGTATGAGTAAATGTTGATTGTTGAACGGGAGGAGTAGGAGGTCCATTAATGATCGTGGCACAAACATTTCCCGAACAAACAGACTCATCTCCCCAAACAACCGAATAACTCAATGTTCCATTGTTAGGATCATATGCTTTCACCGCCCAAGTTCCCTGCTGACCGACACTAAGAGTTGTCGGACCAGAAACTCCGGAGATTACCGGAGATTGACCTGATGACGCGGAAACAATATTAAACGCTCCACTGGTAGCACAATTTGTCGTTCCGGATTTACATATATTTATAACAAAACCACTGCCTCCACCGCTTAATGTAGTGTCCATTGTCCAGTTATATGTTTGCTTATCGCTTCCTGCCTGAGGCGAAACGTTTTGAGCAATAACCGATTTATAGTTGTTTCCAATTATTGAAATATCAACCGGAGTTTGAGTCGTCACATCCGTGCTTAACCAATACCAGGTTATTGGAAGAGTTTTTCCATAAGAATAACTATTACCTGAAATTGGAGAAAGGACTTGAATGGAAGGAACTGTAACGTTTGAGCCCGACGAAATTGTAAACGTAGCACTTCGTCCGTATGTAGAACCTCCCACCGTCTGAACCGTAATTTGCTGACTTCCGACATATATACTCGAAAGATTAGTTGGGATCGTCCACTCATAAGAGCCATCATTGTCCGTGGAAGCGGATATGGTATAAGGCGCTTTTTGAACAACAGCCACCATACAAGCAGGATTTGTATCTAAACAAGGAAGTCTGGGAGAATTTAAAGTTATCTGAACTTTCACATCCGATGACATTCCACTGTTCCAAATAATTTTATAAGTATTTCCCGTGTACCACACATTACCAGTCGTTGGAGATGTTACGGTAATGCCACCAATCACCGGAAGAGTTGATGTTGAAACTGGAGGTTCAACTATCGGAGGATTTTTTACATTGCATCCATACAAACTATTTAATTTTGCTCTGGTTCCTTTACCGGCAAAACCCGTTCCATAATTGAGGCTAAATGGTTTTAAAACATCACTTGAATATTTTTCCTGAAAACCAGAAACAGCCGAAGCAGTCGATTCGCCGAATGTATCACTGTTTGTTTCATTTGAGCCGATAGTGAATCCCTCTTTAGATAAAGCAGTTTGAAGAGCGGCAACGTCATTTCCGCTGCTACCTAACGAAAGATTATTGTTAAAAGCATAACAAAAGACGTTTGATGTTCCCCCATTTTGAGCCTTTATTTGAGCTTGAAGATTGGCAACTTGTTGTAAAAGAGCTTGAAGTTGAGCTTGCAAGTCACCAAGGCTCTGGGCCTTAACGAAAGAAACGGAAACGAAACCGACCAATGCAATAAGCGAGAACAAAAATATTTTTTTGAACATAAATTAATTATTAATTATTTTCATTATACAAAATAATCAATAAATATGCATTATTTAGCTGTGCATAACTTTGCGTCAGTTATTGGCTTAGATTCCCAATAAAAAATTGAGGCAATAAATCAAACGCCGCCTGAGAATGACGACTATCAAAAGCGTTTGTGGCATCTTTTCCGCAACCACTCAAAATTGCCCTTTCTCCTCCCGGATGAGAACCAATAAAAGAAGTAATGTCGTAAACTTTTCCGCCAATTGCCATCCAACAATCGTTTTGATTATTATGCTGCGCAACTTCGCTCAAAGAATAATTTTTTGTCAAAACCGATGTATTGCCAACCACAGCAGAAGAAGTGGATGTTGTATTTTTTGATTGAGACGGTAAAAGTGATTGGCCAGATTTTTTTGAAAAGGATAAAAATCCGACAGCAACCAAAAACACCAAAATCGTCCAGAATATAAAAAGTGAAACGGATACAATTTTTTTTGTCATATTTTTTACATGCTAAATTCTTCGCTAAAAATATTTTTTTTTGAAACTCCACCGTTAATAAAATCTTTTTTTAGAGATTCAATCATTGTCGATGGTCCGCAAATAAAAATGCTTTTATCTTTTATTTTTGAATCCAATTTTTTTATTTCATAGAAATTTATTTTCCCTTTATCTTGGGAGATCCACGGAACCACTTTCAAATTACCAACTTGGTTTGAAATATTTTGAAGTTCTTTCAGATAAACACCATCGGATTCTTCCTTAAACGAATAATATAAATCAACGGAAAAATTTTTCCAATCCAAACCTCTTGCCGCACTCAAAAAAGGAGTAATTCCTATTCCTCCGGCAATCCAAATCTGATTTTTATTTTTTGATTTTTCCGGAGAAAAAACACCAAACGCCCCCTCAACCTCCGCTAAATCTCCAATGGATAAATTAGTTAAATTTTTTGTGTAATCTCCTGAAGATTTTGCCGCAATCCGAATAAAGTTATCGTCAGGAGAAGAGATTAAAGAGAACGGATGAGATTCTTTGCCGACAACATCACTCTTAAAGCTTACAAAAATAAATTGCCCGATTTTATATTTCATTTTTGACTCCAACGGCAGCATAGTGATTTCAATCACGTCATTTCCAATTTTCCTAATTGTCGAAACTTTATAAAGATAACGCTTGACGCTAAAAGGATAAAGCAATGTCCTATAAATATAAGCCGCCAAACCCAACGCCGACAAAATCAAAATATACCATCGCAATACAACATTGGTTGAAATATCGCTGGTAATAAAAAGAGAGTGGAGACCCCCAAAGAAAAAAGCGGCACCCAACAATTTATGGGATAGTTTCCAGTTTTGATATTTAATCGAAGTTTTGTAATAAAAAGTCAAAATTAAAAGAATTGCCATAATTAAAAATCCTATCCTGCCGTAATTTATGGCAAACGTTGAAGGATAAAACAAAAAACTCAAAGCCAAAGGTGGAGCCATTGAAAAATAAGCCAGCGCCAAAAACAACGGATGGAAAAGAATAAACGAAAAGGCCAATCCACCCAAAAAATGATGCAAATCATATGCTCTTCCCAGGCCATCAAAATATTTATCAAAAATTTTTAGCCGAGCGCTCAAAAAAAGAACAACCGCAAACATACTCATTCCAATAAGACCAAAAACCTGACCAAAACTCCTAAAAACAGAAAATGTCGTGGCAAATCTGATCGAAATCGGTTCTTGAAAAATCCAAAAAAACACCGGCAAAAAAGAAGCAACTGATACAATAAAAACTCCGAAATTTCCGGTAAAAAATTTTTTCATTTAAAAATAAAAGGTAAAAAAAATTATTTCAATTTCAAAATGTGTTTTACAAGAGTGCTTACATATCCCCACTCATTATCGTACCAGGAAAGAATTTTAACCAGATTTCCTCCAATGACTTTGGTAAATTTTAAATCCACCGTCGCCCCATAAGGAATACCAATTATATCCGACGAAACCAATGGCTCATCACTTACAGACAAAATCCCCTGCCAACGAGGCAAAGCCGCCGCTTGTTTTAAGATTGAATTTATTTCTTCGACAGTTGTCGGACGCTTTGAAATAAAAGTTATATCCGAAACCGAACCGGTAATTGAAGGAACCCTAATGGCAATTCCGTCAAAATTTCCCTCTAATTCTTTAATGGCTCTGGTAACAGCAATCGCCGCCCCGGTAGTTGAAGGAACAATATTTTGAGCCGCCGCTCTTCCTCGCCTAAAATCATCCCCCTTAACCGGACCATCAACTATCGACTGAGTCGCAGTATATGAGTGAACCGTGCTTAAAACGGCTTTTTCTATTCCAGGATTTTCCGATAGCACGGCAATAACCGGAGATGCCGAATTTGTCGTGCAGGAACCGTTTGATGAAATTTTACATGTTCCTAATTTTTCCTCATTGACTCCAATCAAAACAGTTTGTCCCAATTCGCCATCGGCATCTTTGGCAGGCGCGGTTATCACCACTCTTTTAGCTCCGGCGTCCAGATGAACTTTTGCTTTTTCGTATGATTCAAAAACTCCGGTTGATTCCACAACAATATCAATACCAAGCGCTCCCCAAGGAAGTTGAGCTGCATCTTTTTGCTGTAAAAATTTTATTTCTTTTCCTCCAACAACCAAGGTGCCTTTTGTTGCGTCGCTTTTTACATCAACATCCCAGGTGCGATAAACCGTGTCGCGCCTCAAAAGATACGCAAGATCATCAACGTTCCCCAAATCGTTGATAGCAACTATCTCAATATCGGGATTATTCCATGCTTGCCTAAAAAATAAACGACCAATTCTTCCAAATCCATTAATTGCTATTTTCATATAATAATATTTTTAATTTTAATATTTTAATTTTTAAATTAGCGGACTACGGCACTTAATTCCTGTTTTGTTTTCTCAATAATTTTTTCTTGAATCTGATTAACCTCTTCGTTGGTTAAAGTTCTTTCCGGTGATCGGTAAGTGATTCTAAAAGTATAGCTAATTTTGTCGCTCCCAAATTTTTCGGCGTTTTCGTATTTGTCGGTCAGTTTAACTTCTTCCACTAAATCTCCGGCACAATCTCTTATAATTTCGTAATAATTATTTAAACTGATCTCCTTGTTGATAATAAACGAAATGTCGCGATAAGTCATTGGATACTTGCTGACATCCTTGTATTGGCTGTTTATATCCTTAAACTGGCTCGTTATTCTGGGATCATCCGACCAAAATACTCTGATATCGGAAATGTTCATTTTTATCATCGCCAACCGCTCCAATCCAAACCCAAACGCCCAGCCGTTGTAAACTTCCGGATCAATGTTTAGATTTTTCAACACCTGAGTATGAACCACTCCGGCACCAACAACTTCAAGCCAGCTATCGCCTTTTTGAATTTCTATTTGAGTGCTTGGATTTGTAAAAGGAAAAGTGTCTTCCAAAAATTTGTAAACAATCGATTCGCCGTAAATTGATTTGGTTATCGCCGAAAGCACTTCCTGCAATTCCGGTATGCCAATTATTTTTTTGTCTTTTTTACAAATATAAAGTCCGTCCACCTGATGGAAGACCGGAAAATGGCTCCTGTCTATTTCGTCCTTGCGAAAAACTTTCCCATAAGAAAGAAGTCCTATTTCGCCTTCTTTTTTTAATTGTTCTATGGCTTCGGCGCGCTGGAGGTAGTATGACCACATTACGGTGGTTTGCGTTCTTAAAATGTGATTTGAGTCAACATAATAAGTGTCGGTTTCTTTTCGACTGGGATGATCGGCAGGGGCATTTAATAAATCAAAGTTATCCTTAACACTTACAATCTCGGGAAATTCCAAAATATCAAAATCTCTAAAAATCGTTAGATTTAAAATGGCATCAACAATAAATTTTAAAGGAGAATTTAATTTTCGTGAAAGATCGGGCATTGCCAAGAGCCGTTTGATTCTTTCGCTTTTGATGTCATTTTTATTTTTTATTTCTTCAAGCAGTTTATTACTTGTGTCGTCTTTTGCTATGATAGTTTCTCTTTTCATAATTTTATAAGTTGTAGTTTATTCTAAATAAAATTTTATAAAAAGGCAAAAAATAAAAACTTTTGTATATTAATGCCGTTCCGTAAAGCATTTTGTAATTGTGAGATACTTGAAAAATTTTGGTTCAGTAAATTAAGTTCATTAAAATAAAAACGGGTTGCTTTTAGCAACCCTTTCTCGCTTATGTGCACTAAAAATTAATCACTTTCACGCTCTATGGCCTCAAGAACAAACCGTTCCTGAGACTCAATGGCGCCACGAATTTGCCCCATTTTGGAACGAAATGAGCTCTTAAATCCATACCTGTTATAAGCATCCATGACAGCCGGAGTAATCTCCGAAAATTTGTCCAAAAAATCATTGAGCTCGTGCGCTATGGCCAGAAATCGCTCCCGTAGCGATGACCTTTGGGCGCGATTCAATCTGTTTTTGATAATATACCGATTTACCACTCGAGACAGTTCGCTCCCCGCGTCCAACAAGCCGAAGAGCCACGCCTGAGGTGTTACCTCAATTTTTTCCGGACTGAAAGATTCCCAATTCACGACACTCATTGTGCCTCCATCCAAAATGGCATGGAACATCCCGCCGACAGCGTATAATTCAATCATTTCTTGTGCCGTTTCAAAATTTTGATATTCCTGAAATGTTTTGGGAAGCGCAAGCTCTCTCAGTTTGCTCCAGACAACTCTGGTCTGGTCGCAAATATCATCAAACCCATTCCAATTCAGATCAATAACGGCCTTGATCCCTTCCTTTGAGAGGGACCTCAAAGTGTTGCTATAACCATATGCCTTCGGTATTGATCTTCTTTGAATATCAAAAACATATAAATCAAAATACTGCCCTAAAACATTTATGTCGCTCATTTCCGTTTTTCTCCTTTCTTTATGAGTTTTAGGAACGAGCTGACTCCCTTAATCCGCGAAAATCGGCGTTAAATCCGCGTTAATTTGCAATCATCTTTGGATGAAGTTAGTCAGCTCGCTCCTAACATATAAAAATACTAAAAATATAATATACTAAATATACAAACATGTCAAATATTTCAATTGATTTAATTTATACATCCGTATAAATCCGTGTTTTTAATCAGTATCAATCCGTATTCAATAAAAAAGAAAAGAGCCACAGCGTGATTGCTGTGGCTCTGGTTGGAGTACCCCCAACGAGCGGAGCTCGTGGGAGCGGGGGGTTGTCAGAGCTAAGCGGGGCTTAGTCCTGACGGGTGACCTTCGCGGTAGCGCGAGCTACCGCGAGAAGCGGACGTGGCCGTCGCCCACGTGGCCCTTGAGGGGGCCCGACGAGGTGTGACCGTGCTTCGTCTCATACTGCCGACGAAGCTCAGACTCCTCGTTGTACTTCGCGTTGATGGCGTCGGCCTTCGCCTTCGCCTGCGCGAAGCTCTGGGCGGGGACCTTGCGCTTCTCACCGTGAACCTCGACGATCCTCAGGAAGTCGAGGTGCTGCTGACAGCCAGCCTCAGGAGCCATGCTCCTGTCCAGCTGCTTCCGGACGACGAAGATGCCGCGCTCGATGGGCTGATCGGTGAAGCGATCCTTCACCAACTCACCCGTGCTCTGGTCCACGACCAGAGCCACGAAGCACTCCACCAGCTCCCCACAGACCGCGCAGACCGTCCCGGTCGGCGCGGTCTCGTCCTTGTGGAAGAGCTCGTTGAGATCGCCGATCTCCAGCGGCCGACCGATCGCCTTCGCCCGGGACTTGATGCTGTCCCAGTTGAACATCGCGCGCATCGTCCGCATCGCGGCCGACCCCCACGCCTTGAGCGCGGCGGGGCCAAGCGCCTCGGCGTTGGCCTTCTCGTCGGCACCAAATGCGTCGACGGGGACGGTGGTTACGGCAGCGGCTTTCTTGCTGGTCTTGCTCATTGTTCCTCCTTGCTCTACCTCACCCCTTCCACGGAGCGGGAGAGCTATTACACATCTCAATGTTCTATTTATCGGCTTGGATTTTGAGGAAGATCCTCTCATCCCCGATTATGGGCATATATTAGCATATCTGAATAAATCTGTCAAGGAACTAAAAACGGGCTGTTTTAGCCTGTTTTTATTTATTTGTATTGATCGTGAATATGCGCGGGGACCCACCTTCGTCCCGACAAGTCGGGACTACGGGCAAGCAGAGAGGATTCTCGCGTCGTCGCTTCGCTCCTCCCAAGACACCCCCGGTTTCTTGACGCTCCTTTGGAGCTTTTTCCTACACGGGAAACTACAAGTTTCCCGACCCCTTCTGATTCGAACCTCATAACACACAACAAATAAAAAACAGGGAGTAATCCCTGTTTTTTATTTGTGCGCGGGAGAGGATTTGAACCTCCACGGGACGTAATGCCCGCTACCACCTCAAGGTAGTGCGTCTGCCAGTTTCGCCACCCGCGCATAATTCAACAAACAACAAACAACTAACCACCAACAACCAGATTATAAATAATGAAATCAAAAAAACAAGAGCGTTCTCCTGTTTTTTTGTTGTTTATCGTTGGTCGTAAGTTACCGAGTCGCTTTAAGCCGTTACTCCGATTTTCTGTCTTGATTTCTTTTTGGAAACCTTTCTTAAATAGTAGAGTTTTGATCGTCCCACTTTTTTAGGAGAAGAAATAATTTTCACAGAAACTATATTCGGCGAAAATAAAGGATAAATCTTTTCAACGCCAATCCCATCAATTAATGCCCTAACGGTAAAAGTTGATCCTGATTGATTGCCGTGTTTTCGCGACAAAACAATCCCCTTAAATTGGCTCTGTCTTTCTTTGTCGCCCTCTTTAATCCTTTCAACCACCGACACAAGAGCGCCGGATTTTATTTTTTCGGAAATTTCTTTGGATAACATAATAGCCAAGATAATACTACAGAAAAATCAAATTGTCAAAAATAAATTTAGTTTTTGCTTGTATTGTCTTCTTTCCCATTTGCCATCTCATTCATTTCTTCATCCATTATTTTATCGGCGACTTCTTTTTGTTTAACCTCCAAATTTTTCCATCTTGCATCCTGATCGGCATCAAGTTCTTTAAATATCTCGGAAATATTTTCAAGCTGTTCGTTTTCTTTTTCCAAAGAATCATTCAAATCATTCAACGCGCTCTCGGGCATCTTGTCTAAATTTTCCAAAATTGCATCTATGATTTCTTTATCCAGAGGCGATTTTGCCAGCAATTCACCGGTTTTTTCAAAATTATTTTCCATATTTTTTAAATTATTTTTAATAATAATTTTATTTTATTTTATCCCAACGACTTTATCATTAATAATTTTTTTATAACGCCTCCCATTTTAAGCAGATATCCGGCGGGCATTCTGGTGCTCAAAATGTGCCCATTTATTCCCCATTCGGGGACGGTTACTCCACTTTCTTGCGCCACAGTTCTGGCGGCTTCAAGGACTTGCTTATTTGAAGGATTGGAAATGCCCTCTTTAACCAAAAATCTTTTTGACTCGTTCCAGACATTATCTTTCATTCCCACTTCAACACTTTTTTCAACAGAACCATGAGATGAGACCAGCCCCGGAGATTTTTCCGAAACTGCCGCCACTGATTTTTCCGCCAAAACTTTAGAAAGAATAAACTTCAAACCAATTGCATCCAATGCCGTTTCCAAACCTCCATAAATATATCTTGACCACCACTTTGAATCTAATCCTTTTCTCATAACAGTCGCATACTTTTCAACATCTTGACGAGCGGTTCCGTCTTTCATCTTTTCCAGTTCTATTCTTATTTTTTCTTGAATGGCTTTAACTTTTTCCGGAGTCATAGCTATCTTGCCGGTATTGGCCTCTCTATATTTTTCGACATTACGCGCTTCCAAAGCGGCTGGAATGCCATCAACTATTTTATTAACGACTACTTCATTTTCTTTCTTTTTTCTGTCGGTTATTTTTTCCGACAAAAGTTCATACTCTTCCCTGTTTCTATCCGTAGAATCAATTCCGGCAGCATCAAAAACTTTTTCCATATGACGAGCTTCATCTAAAGCGGCATTTAAGTCCAAGTGCTCTTCTTCGGAAATCAGTTTGGCCTGCTCCTCGACTGTTTTTCCGACTTTAGCCGTTCCACCTCTTAATCTTTCGGCTTGATGAAATTCCCAAAATCCGAATGTCCCGAAACCTTTGGCTCTTTCTTTTATAAATCCCCAAACATTGCTGTCTTTAAAAGATTCAAAGGCCTTTTTTATGGAATCAATTGCTCCGGGAACTATGCCTTTTTCATATTTTGACATTTCTTCTTTTATTTTTTTGACAATGTCATCCCAATAGGCAATTTCCATCGGCTTGGCGCTCATTTTTGCTTTTTCTAAATTTTCTTGAGCTTCCAAAAGTTTAGCCCTTAATTCCGATAAAATTTTTTCTTTATCGGCCTCAGCTTTCATTCTAACTATTTCATTTTTTAATCTTTCAATATCTTTTATCAGTTGTTTTTTATTTTTCTCTATTATTTTTTCTATATCCTTTCTGCTAAAAGTATCTTTGAAAATAAAATTATCAGGGGTGGTGTTTTCAAGTTCTTGGAGTTCTTTCTCTTTTTTAGCCAATTCATCTTCTAAATCCTCAACGGTAACACCGGTCTCAATGTGAGAATTAACTCTTATCTCATCTACATTTTCCGGATTGCCCGGACCACTCATATTACTGTTATAAGATGGCGTCTCCGGAGCAAAAACATCTTCTTTTGGAGTCTCTTCCGGTTTATTCACCTGTTGGTTTTCTCCTGATTTATTTTCCATTTGAGCTATCATCTCATCGGCTTTCTTCATTGCCAATTCGGCAGCAGTCATATCTCTGCCCATTTTTTCTTCTTTTTTGGGGATTGAGCCTCCTGTTTTTTCCATTGCAATTTCCGCCGCTGTTTTTAATTCTTTTATGGCATCTTCTACGGCGCCGTTTTCGGCCGCATTCTTTATCGCCCGCTCTTCTTTGTCCGAGGATTTTATCGGCCCGCTAAAACTTTCAAATTTATTACCCATAATATGTTTTTTAATAATTATAATTATATCAACATTATCATTGTTCAATAAAATATGCAAAATCTTCCGGAGGTTGAGCCTCGAGCTTAATTGTTTTGCCTAATTCGGATTCAAATTCCAAAGAATAACAATGAAGCATCTGCCTTGGCGCCAATGCCGCTATAGTTTTCCCGCCATACATCTTATCGCCGATTATCGGATGTCCTATATAATTCAAATGAACTCTTATCTGATGAGTCCTGCCGGTAAGTGGAAAAACTTCAAGAAGTGAAAAATATTGCCCATCTTTTTTGAAAGTTTTTATCAGTTTATATTCAGTTATGGCTTCTTTGGACATTTTATCCGAAAATACGGTTCTTCTTGTTGTCCCCGACTTTATGCCTATGGGTTTATCTATTATTCCCGACTTTCTCTCAATTTCTCCTTTAACTACGGCAAGATAAGTTTTTTTTATTTTTTTATTCTGAAACATTTTTTTCAAATACAAAAAATAATCCTGATTTAAAGGAATGAGCATTATTCCGGAAGTGTCTTTGTCGAGACGATGGACGATACCTGGACGATTTTTTGTATCATCACCAACATTTTTTATTTGAGGAAAATTTTTTAAAAGCCAGTCAACGAGAGTCGGCTCTTTTTTCTTTTGGTAATCCGATGAATGAACCAATAATCCCGCCGGTTTGTTTATGGCAATAAAATTTTTGTTTTGATAAATAATCTGAATTTCCGTCATTTTATTTTTATCTATTATCTCCATTTCCGGAAATTTTATCCCTTTCAAAACGAGAGGCTAACTTTTTCAAATTTTCTTGAGCCACTCTATCAAAAGGAACATCAAGTTCCGATGATATTTGCGCCAAATACCAAAGTACATCTCCCAATTCTTTAATAATCTCCATTTTAGTTTCATCTGAAATTTCCCCGTTTTTATCTCTGAAAACTTTTTTTATTTTTTCGGCAACTTCACCGGCTTCTCCGGCCAGACCCAAAACCGGATATAAGTATCCTTTCCCGTCTATTTTGGGATATTTTGCCGTCTTTTTTGATTCTTTTTGATATTCTTCAAAATTCATATTTTTTATTTTGATTTTTTAAATTCTTCTTTGACCGATTGTTCAAATCCGTTTTTTATAAAATCTTCAACGGACAATCCGCTGTCTTTCGGAAAATCAAATTCCGCTATTTCGTCGACTCGATTCGGATTTATTGTGCTTCCGATAAGAACGTGATAAAGCCTAAAATTTTGTCTGGAGTCGCCAAAACGTTCTTTAATTTTTTTCGAAAACTCGGCAATTGCATTCATAACCGATTTATATTTGTATTTTTCCCCAAGCTGCTCTCTGAGAATATTAAAATCGGCTTGAATACTTAGAGCTCTCCGTTCGTTATCGCTGTTGTCTTGATTTTTTTTATTGTCCGGAATTTCTTTTAATATGTCCATAATAAAAAATATTAGCACGAAGAATAAAAAAATACACTTGCAAAAAATGTATTTTGGATAGTGTTAAAAATAAAACTTAAAATCTTATACTCAATTGATACGCCTTGCGGGGATTGAATCTGCAACCTTTTCAATTTGCCCCATTAGATATTTTTGTGGGCGTTAGAGGAGTCGGACCTCTGACCTTCACAATGTCAATGTGACGCTCTAACCAACTGAGCTAAACGCCCATAAGTCCAATAAAACAAATCAACAAATTGCTCCTATTTTCCAACACGGGGGTTCACATTCGATCCCCTCCTTCACGCTAATAAAATAATTTTATAAATTATTTTATTTGTGCGTGTGGAAGGACGCCGCGCTATCTCACCGCTCACCCCCGACCCCCACCTAAGAAACCTTAGGGTTTCTTACGTCGTCCCGACAAGTCGGGACTCCTATTTTCCAACACGGGGGCTCGCATTCGATCCCTTCCTTCACGCTAATAAAATAATTTTATAAATTATTTTATTTGTGCGTGTGGAAGGGATCGAACCTTCGACCTCTGTCTTATCAGGACAGCGTTCTACCACTGAACTACACACGCTTATTGTCTTTACCTCAATAATTTATTACAAAATCAGCGGACCACAAAACCTACCGATAAAATCATTTTATATATAAACTAAAAAAAATCAAGAAAAAATTACTTTGGAGACTCAACTGCCGGAGGAATAGAATCAACCAAACCCAATGTTTTTATAGCATCAACATTGAAGGTAGTCGGCGAATAACTGGAATGACTAATTTCAAGCGCCGATCCCAAACTGGAAACGAGATAATTTACAGAATCAATAAAAATAAAAATAACGACAGCGGACAAAATTAATCCGATTAAGTAAAAAATAATCTCGTTTTTATTTTTTTTTATTGATTCAATGCTTATTTTCATATTATTTTCCGGAATAAAATACTTGTCCGGTAATTGAGAGTTTGGATAAAGTATCCGATGTCTTTACCATTTCCAAAGAACTTATTTTAAGAGAATAATATTTATTTTCAACATCCTGAATAAAATTTAAAATTCCCTGCTGAGTTCCATTGATGACGGAGGAAAAACCGATTGATCCCAAATTGCCGGCTCCCGAAGACGGCGTTTCGGATCCAAAACTAAAAGTGAGCGAGACTCCATCTCTTTGGGAGATATCATTAAGGTCTCTTTGAAAATTGACCAGATTATCTTTGGATGGCACCATTAAAGAAATCTGTTGGACATAATTTCTGACAAAATTCCATTGTTTTATAAGAATCGAAAGATTGTTTGATGAATCCGAAACAAAAGATTTTTTGGAATTTATGTCTTGAATTACCGAAACTTGATGGTCCACGCTCATTCTTAAAAGATATGAAAACGAAACAAACACAAGAATAATTGCCGCCAAAATTCCCAGATTTACATATAAACTCTTTTTAAAATCAAATGCTTTGTCAAACATGAATTAAAAATATAAAATTAATCACAAGCCGTTATTGTTTATATTGTATAATAAAATGGAATGAAAGACAATTTCACAAAAATAGAAAAATCGGATTTCAAAAAATACGACTTATTAAAACAACTTGCCGATATTTCTCCTCCGATAAAATCAATCTATATAAAAGGCACAATACCAAAAGATAAAACCCCAATTGCCATTGTTGGGACCAGAAAGGCATCTTCTTACGGCAAAAAAACAGCTTATGATTTTTCTTTTGTTTTGGCAAAAAACGGCTTTTTGATAATCAGCGGACTTGCACTAGGTATTGATACGGCCGCCCATCAAGGAGCTCTTGATGCCGGCGGACAAACAATCGCCGTCTTAGGAAACGGATTGGATAAGATTTATCCGGCATCAAACGGCAGATTGGGAGAAAAAATGATTTCGAGCGGAGGATGTTTAATATCCGAATATCCCTCTCAAACACCTTCATTCCCGGGAAATTTTTTGATGAGAAATAGAATAATAAGCGCTCTTGCTTCGGCGGTAATCGTAATTGAAGCGCCTTTTAAGTCAGGATCAATGACAACGGCAAAATTTGCCGTCAAGCAGAAAAAACCGATTTTTGTCGTCCCGGGAACTATCGGCTCTTTTAATTTTGAGGGATCTCACAAGCTTATAAGAAATGGCGCCCGATTGATTACGAGCGTTAATGATTTTCTTTCGGATATGTCTTATGATTTGATTAGAGGCGAAAATAAAAAAATAGATTTAAAATCCGACGAACAAAAAATAGTAGATGAATTAAAAAAATATTCCGGATCACTTTCAGTTGACAAGATTTGTCAAATAACTAAACTGAATCCTCGTGATGTTTCTTGCGCGCTATCAAACTTATTATTGGAAGAAGTTGTTTTTCAAGAAGGAAATAATTATCAAATAAAACTATGAAATTAATAATTGTCGAATCGCCCACTAAAGCAAAAACTATTTCCGAATTTTTGGGAAAAGATTTTAAAGTGCTGTCTTCATACGGCCACGTTAGAGATTTACCGAAAAGCAAACTCGGTATTGACGTAAAAAATAATTTTACACCCACCTATATCATTCCGCCAAAAGCCAAAGATAATGTAGACATATTAAAAAAAGAAGCGTCAAAATCACAGGAAGTCATTTTGGCAAGCGATGAGGACCGAGAAGGAGAAGCTATTGCTTGGCATATCGCCCAAATTTTAAATGAATCAAAAAACAAGAAATCAAAAAATAAGGATTTTAAAAGAATCGTCTTTCACGAAATAACCGAAAGCGCCATAAAGGACGCTTTAAAAAATCCGCGGACAATAGATATAAATCTGGTTGACGCGCAACAAGCGCGAAGAATTTTAGACAGATTAGTTGGATATGAGCTTTCTCCTTTTCTTTGGCGCAAAATAAGATACGGGCTTTCGGCCGGACGCGTCCAAAGCGTCGCTTTGCGCTTAATAGTTGAAAGAGAAAGAGAAATTCAAAATTTTAACAAGGAAGAATACTGGACGATAGAAGGCGATTTTTTTAAAACCGGAGACAAAAAAACCTTTAACGCCAAGCTTTATTCAATAGATGGAAAAAAATTGGATAAAATGGAAATTTCCGACAAAAACCGCGCGGAGGAAATAACCAACAATTTGAAAAAATTGGAATATAATATCGCTTCAATAAATAAAAAAGAGGCCTATAAAAATCCCTATCCCCCATTCACCACGTCAACACTTCAACAAGAAGCATCGAGACGTTTGGGATTTTCCGCAAAACAAACTATGGTTATTGCCCAAAAGCTTTATGAAAACGGATTGATAACTTATATGAGAACGGACAGCTTGAATTTGTCTTCTTCGGCAATAAGCCAAGCTTGGCAAGTTATTGGCCAGACATTCGGAAAAAATTACCAGCTTAGCTCCCCTAGATATTTTACCAATAAAACAAAAGGCGCTCAGGAAGCTCACGAGGCTATTCGTCCCACAAATCTCGCCAAAAGCCCGGAAATATCAAACATAAAGGATCGCTCTCAGTTACGCTTATATTCTTTAATTTGGAAAAGAACTATCGCCTGTCAAATGCAATCGGCAAGAGTCGAACAAACATCCGTCGATATTAAAGATAAAGACGACAGATACACTCTTAGAGCAACCGGACAAATAATTATTTTTGACGGATTTTTAAGAGTATATTCATCTGGAGAAAATGACGTTCAAGAAGATGAGCAAAATAATCTTCCTTCGCTGAAAGAAAACGAGAAGATATTTTTTAAAGAAATTTTTCCAATTCAACATTTCACCGAGCCACCCGCAAGATACACCGATGCCGCGCTAATAAAAGCTCTTGAATACTTTGGGGTTGGAAGACCGTCAACTTACGCCCCCACCCTTTCTACCATACAAGAACGCGGTTATGTGGAAAAAATAGAAAAAAAATATCATCCAACCGAAATCGGATTTATGGTAAACGATATGTTGGTAGAACACTTTCCCGAAATCGTGGACGTTAATTTTACCGCTCACATTGAAGAAGAACTGGACGAAATAGCCGAAGGTAAAATCCCTTGGGTTAATGTCTGTGGAGAATTTTATGGACCTTTCAAAAAACACCTCAACGAAAAAGAATTGGAAGTCAAAAAAGATATTAAAGTTTCGGATACTCCTTGTCCTCATTGCAAAAAACCAATGTTGATAAAATTCGGAAGAATGGGAAAATTTTTAGCTTGCCCACAGGAAGGAAGCAAGGTAACTTTGCCAATGCCGGAAGAAGCGGCAAAAATTAAAGAACTCGAAGAAAAAACAAAAAATGAAAAATGCCCCCTTTGTGGAAAACCAATGAAGGTGAAGCGAGGAAGATTCGGATATTTTTTGGGGTGCGTCGACTATCCAAAATGCAAAGGAATATCAAGAATTTGGAACAAAACCGGATTTATTTGCCCCCTATGTCTGGATACTTCGGAGCGGAAAGAAAATCCCGGAGATATCGTCGAAAAAAGAGGGCGGGGCCGCGGAAAACCTTTCTGGGCTTGCACTCGCTGGCCGGATTGCAATTTTATCATAAATAAAAAACCGGAAACGGAAAAAGAGCTAATGGAACTTTACAAACAATGGAAAGAAAAACCCAAAGAAAAAATTTCAAAAAAATCTTTCAAAAAAAAGACAAAATAATAATATGACTTTGGACAAAATTCTAAAAGAATACGGCAAACATTTTCCAGAAGACAAAATTGGAGCCGAAACAATTTCCAAAGCTTTTCTATTTTCCAAAAACGCCCACAAAAATCAAAAACGCGCCAGTGGCGAAAATTATTTCGTTCATTTATTTGAAACGGCCTTCAAGCTGGCATCTTGGCAATTGGATTATCAATCCGTATCGGCAGGGCTTTTGCACGACACAATCGAAGATTGCGGTGTTTCCGCTCAAGAAATCAAAGATAAATTTGGAGAAGAAATATCTTTTTTGGTTGAAGGAGTTACCAAGTTGGGAAATATAAAATATAAAGAAGAGGAACAAAGTATAGAGTCGTTAAGAAAAATGATTTTAGCCATCAGTAAAGATTTGAGAGTGATTTTTGTAAAACTCGCCGATAGATTGCACAACATGAAGACATTAGGTCACATCCCGGTTCAAAAACAAAAAAGAATTGCTTTGGAAACGGCGGAGATTTATGCTCCAATCGCTTATCGTCTCGGAATGCAGAATGTCGCCGGAGAGCTTGAGGATTTAGCATTCCCTTATATTTATCCTGAAAAACATAGGTGGCTTATCGGCTCGGTTAAAGAATCATATGACGAAAGAATGAAATACTTAAAAAAAGTGGAGCCGGTGGTTTTGGCTAATTTTAAAAAAGCCGGAATTGCCCCAATCTCCATAGATTACCGGGCAAAAAGATTATACAGCCTGTACAAAAAACTTCTTCGTTATGATTTAAACCTTGAAAACATTTATGATTTAATTGCTTTGAGAATAATCGTAAAAAATGTTGAAGAGTGTTATTTAGCGCTTGGAATTATCCACCAAACATGGCCTCCATTGCCCGGAAGAATAAAAGATTATATTGCCCTTCCTAAACCCAATGGTTATCAAAGTTTACACACAACGGTTTTTTGTATTGATGATAAACCGACTGAGTTTCAAATAAGAACCGACGAAATGCACGAACAAGCGGAAAATGGAAGCGCCGCTCATTGGTTTTACGAATCAAAAAAAGGAAAAGACGAATACAATCAAGGAAAAATATCGGCAGTCGATTCCAAAGAAACTATATGGACCAAACAGCTTAAGGAGTGGCAAAATCAATTCCCCGGTTCAAAAGAATTTATAGAGGCCCTAAAAATAGATTTTTTTTCCGATAGAATTTTTGTTTTAACTCCGGAAGGTAAAGTCCTGGATCTTCCCGTCGGTTCAACCCCGGTTGATTTTGCTTATAACATACACAGCAATATCGGCGACTCCTGCGCCGGAGCAAAAATAAACAACAAAATTGCCTCGCTTGATACCCCACTCCAATCGGGAGATATTGTAGAAATTTTAACTCAAAAAAATAAACGCGCTTCGGAAAACTGGCTTAATTTTGTAAAAACCCATTATGCCAAAAGAAAAATAAAATATTCCATCAAAAAATCAACATCCGTAACAAAGACCAAAAAAACAGAATACAAAATAGCCTGCAAATCAAGAATTGGACTCATTAAAGATATAACCACAATAATTTCAAGAAATCATTTTCCAGTAATAAAAATGGAAACCTTTCTAAACGAAAAATATCCTTTCATCCGAATTATTGTCAGTGCCGACAACAAAGAAAAAGCCGAAAGCCTAATGCTTAAGATAAAAAAAGTGGATGGAGTTAAAGAAATCGGATACAAAATAATAGATTAAAAACCACCTGTATTTTAGGTAGTTTTTTACATCAAATCTTCCGGCTTTATTTTATTGGCTATTCCTCTGGCTTCTTCTATAACCTCTATATTATTTTATCGGCAAGATTGGGAAATTTATTGGCAAGATATATTTTTTCTTCGGAGGTGAGACTCCAAAGATAAAGATCTCCTCCGATATGTTCGGGTAATTTGAGACCTTCGGCGGAGGTAAGACTGCTAAGATAAATATTTCCTCCGATATGTTTAGGTAGTTTGAGACCTTCGGCGGAGGTAAGACTGCTAAGATAAATATTTCCTCCGATATGTTCGGGTAATTTGAGACCTTCAGCGGAGGTAAGACTGCTAAGATAAATATTTCCTCCGATATGTTCGGGTAGTTTGAGACCTTCGGCGGAGGTGAGACGGCTAAGATCAAGATTTCCTCCGATATGTTCGGGTAGTTTGAGACCTCTGGCGAAGGTGAGACCCTCAAGATTGAGACCTCCTCCGATATGCTCGGGTAGTTTGAGACCTTCGGCGGAGATGAGATGACCGAGATTGAGACCTCCTCCGATATGCTCGGGTAATTTGAGGCCTCTGGCGAAGGTGAGATCACTAAGATCAAGATCTCCGTAATGGAATTTTTTCTCTCCCGAGAGAGCTTCTTCTTTTGTCAAGCTGATCTCTTCAGGCGAATATCCGGTGACTTTGGAAAGATCACTTTTTGTGTCTCTGGAAGAAATTATTTCCTCTATCCTCGGGTCTCTTTTATATCCAAACCCTTCTATCTTTGAGTCAATTTCATAAAGAAAAGAGAGGTCTTCTTTGGTCAGCTGTTCTCCTTTCTTGGTTTTGTTGTCTATTTCGGTCAGTCTTTTCATATCTGAATCTTTCTTGAGATATTTGTCTTTATCCGGAAATTCCTGTAGTTTCTCCTGAAGAATTTCGGACATATAAGGATCAAGATTTTGCTTGAAAGCAACTCCTCTGACTTCAGCTATTTTATTTCCTTCCATTCTTATTGCTATTCTTGGAGTAGTGGGTTTTTGTTCGTCATCAAGGGAATAATAGACATAGAAATCTCCCAACGATAGCTGCTTGTGGGCAGTATTCTGTCCGGCAGTGCACCATCCAGTGCCCTTTCTTTGAATCGATTTGACTAAAGACATATGATCTGATCCTTGGTCATATTTGACCCATTGACCATCGGTAACTTTCATTAGGTGCTCAGGAATAGGGCTGACCCATTCTACCGCCCAAGCATAAAGTTTTGAGAAATTTTCCTGGTCAAGATACTGCTTGAATTTTCCCTGTTCTTCTTCCGATATATCGTAGCCAAATTCCAGTGATTCTCCATTGATTTTTTTAAGTAAAGAATCTATGACGTATCCCAAGGCTTCCTGATTGAGGTCGGGGAACATTTTGACTTCGCCATTGGAGCGTTTTCTAAATTCTTTTTTATCTTTGTCGTATTCCTGAAGACTGGTTATGCTTCGAAATACCCAGTATTTTATCTCATCCGGAATATAACTGGAATCGGAAGTGGCAAAATAATCTATCCACTCCTCAAGAGAAGACCTTTGGTCGTCTAAAAGGCCTTCGGCGGTTTCCTTCTTCGATTTTTCCCTTTGTTCGTCAGAAGCACCTTGCCAATCTCCAAGCTGGCCTCTTTCTCTCAATATATTTTCCTGGGATTTCCAATAACTTGCGGGAATTTCTTCATATTTGGTTACAAACTTGTCGTAAAGGACTTTTTTGAGAGCTTCGATCCCCCTCTCCCTTTCGTCGGGGTCTTTTCTGTCTACTATTTCCTTGAAGCGGTCTAGATAATTTTGGATTTGAGCTTCGGGATTTTGGGGAACCTTTTCTCCGGTCCGGACCTGAGTGCGTTTGGCTGCGCTTTCCACTTCGGGAGTGTTGTGCAGGTTATATTTCTTTTTGAGAAAGTTGTTTTCCATTTTTATATTGAATTTACATCAAATCTTCCGGCTTTATTTTATTGGCTATTCCTCTGGCTTCTTCTGGGGAATAAAAATGAATAACAATTTTGCCTCCCGCTCTTGAAAATTCAACATTGACCGGAGCGCCCAAAAATTCGGACAGATCTTTTTCGAGGCGTTTTAATTCCAAATCATCGGCCGTTATCGATTTTTCCCGTGGACCCGCCTCTCTATCGTGTTTAAGATGAAGACGAATATCGCGAACTCCCAAATTTTCATTGATAATTTTATTAAAAATTTCCATTTGCTTATCGGGTTCTTCTATCTGAAGCAAAAGTCGAGCATGACTTTCGTTTATTTTTCCTTTTGAAATCGCCTCTTGGATCTCGGTCGGCAAAGAAAGAAGACGTAAAGCATTGGCAATTACCTCTCTGCTTTTTCCCAGACGAGCGGCAATTTCTCTTTGAGTCAAACCAAACTCATCCGACAATCGCGAATACGCGCGAGCGGTTTCTATAGTATTCAAATCGGCGCGCTGAATATTTTCCACTATTGCCATCTCTAAGGCCTCGGCTTTTTTGAGAGCATTTCTGATAACTACAGGAACAGTTTTTAGTCCGGCTATCTTTGATGCCATAAGACGTCTTTGTCCGGCAATGAGTTGATAAGAAACTTTTGTCCCCTGTTCTGTTTCTTCTTCAATTTTTGATACCACTAACGGCTGAAGTATCCCAAATTCTCTGATTGAAATAGAAAGCTCCCTTAACGCCTCCTGGTCAAATTCTTTTCTCGGTTGATAAGGATTTAAAATTATTTTTTCAACTTCAATATGAAAAATCGGACCCAATATTTTTGGTTCATCAGTGGTTAAATTATTTGATTTTTCCTGAATAGATTGGCTATGTTCAAAATTTAAATCCGATGAATTTTTTTTATCATCGGTTATAAAATTACTTCCTTGAAAATTATCTCCGGAAGATTGACCCGAAGACATATTTTTTTTGGGGATTAAAGATTCCAGCCCTTTCCCTAACATAAATTAAAAAATAGATTTATAAATTAAACAAATATTCAACATTCACATAATAACGCTTCCAAATCCTCTATTCAACATCAAATTATAATCGTCTTTTTCCTGAGCAATAATCTCTCTCGCTAACGCCTCATAAGCCCTGGCGCCCGGAGAAGACGGATCATAGAGAATAACCGGCTTTGAAAAGCTCGGACTTTCAGCCAGAGAAATTGAGCGCGGTATTTCTACTTGAAAAACATGATGCGGAAAATGACGTCTAACATCACGAGCCACTTCCCGGCTTAATGTTTCTCTTTTATTGAACATGGTAATAATCGCTCCGGTTATTTTTATGTTGGTCATTAGATTTATATTTATCATCTCTATCGTTTCCAAAAGCTGTCCTAAACCCTCCAAGCTGTAATATTCGGCTTGAATCGGAACCAGGACTTCGTCGGAAGCAACCAATCCATTAACGGTCAGCAAACTCAAACTCGGCGGAAGATCTATTAATATATATTGATAATCATGACGCAGTCGATTAATTAATTTTTTTAAAACAAATTCTCTTTCCGGGACATCAACCAATTCCACTAATGCTCCGGCCAAATCGGGACTTGATGGCATAACGCGCAAATTTATCAAAGAAGATTGTTTAATAACCGATTCGTGGTGAGCATATCCAAATAAAGCATGGTAAACGCTTTCTTTCAAAAATCTAGGTGGAAATCCAAGTCCTGAAGAAGCATTTCCTTGCGGGTCAAAATCAATAATCAAAACTTTTTTTCCCAGAGCCGCCAAATATCCTCCAAGATTTATTGAGGTCGTTGTTTTCCCCACTCCTCCTTTTTGATTGCAAACAGCAATAACACGAGTCATATATTTTTGTAAAAAAATCAATATAAAATAACAATACGGGTTGATTATACCGAAAAAACAATGTATTATCAAAAAAATCAAAGGCAATGATAAACAATTAATCAGAACTTCCGCTCGTCTTGATTCCGTTCATTGTTAATAATAAAAAAATAATAGGTTATTTAAATATGCCCGGGTGGTGGAACTGGTAGACACGCAGGACTCAAAATCCTGTGATCGCAAGGTCTTGAGAGTTCGAGTCTCTCCCCGGGCACCATGTAAGAAAAATTAAATAGTTTTGGAGAAAAAAATAAATCAACGGCACAAATAAATTTATATAAAGTCTAGTCAACTTTCTATAAAAATTGACAAGTTAATTATTAAGAAAGAAAAAATATGTCCATGGAAAAATACAATCCGTCATCGGAAGAATTGGCAAAAGCCGAAGAGATGATGACCGATGAACAAAGAGAGGCAAGCAAACAAAGGGAGGAAAAAATTAACAAAACAGCTGAAAGAATTGCTATCCTCGGTAGCCAACTTCACGAAGAGTGGCGCAAGCCTCGCTGGAGAGAAGAGTCAAAAGATTATGAACCGAGAATAAAAAAGACAAAAGATGAAGCATGGTCACAAGTTCATGGTGGAGCAGTAGAGGTTGACATAGCCAACACTCCTTATGAGGGTTTGCCAAGCGAATGGCAGGGAGAAAATAAAATTTCTGCTGAAATTGCAGTAACTGAAGTTGAAAAAGCCATTGAGGCCGGTACACCACTCGACGAATCATTTATCGAAACCGCCAGCTCTACGCTTCATGACAAATGGTTGGAGAGAAATGGAAGTTGGGCTCCAGCAGAACAAAACAAGCCTTATGCCGAACTTTCTGAAGAGGAAAAAGAAAAAGACAGGGTTATTATCCGAAAAGCAATTGAGGTTTGTAACAAAAAAGAATAAAAATTTATTTTTTGCTAATTAATTGGTCTTATTTTACATTTCAAAAATAAAACATCTTGTATAAGATGTTTTATTTTTCTTGGATTAAAGCCGGGTCTTTTGAATTGTCCTTCTCTTTATTTTCGGAAGAAAAAATAATTTTTTGAGGTGGCAAAAGCCAATAATAAAAAACAGCAAAAGAAATATAAGCAACAATTGCCCCACCCAAAATATCGGAAGGCCAATGAACGCCAACAATAATTCTTGAGACAACAACAATAATTGTGGAACCGGTTAAAATCCATCCCCATTTTTTGCTAATCAAAAAGGTGCAAAAAGCTACGGCAAAAAAGAAAGCCGAATGCCCGGAAGGAAAGGACCACGAATTATCAATAATCATTGGGGTTAAATTCAAGGCGATAAACGGACGAAGATGATGGAAAAAAAATCTTATGGTCTGAGTAATAACTCCAAGGCTTAAAATAGAGGTTAAAGCGGCAAAACTAAAATAATAAAATTTTTCCTTGACACCTTTAGTTTTGTAAATCAGGTATAAAAAAGCAAATCCTATAAAATACGGCAAATAAGAAGCAAAAAAAATAAAAAGCCAATTTATTTTTAAACTCTGACCAAGATTAAATAAAAAATAAAAAAGAGAGATATCGAGCGAAAACATAAAAAATATTTAATTTAAAAAATAAAAAACCACCAAACAGCGTCTATTTTCTAACGGCTGAAACTATCCCCATATTTCTGGCACGTTTTATGGCTTTAGCTAATTTTCTTTGGTGTTTGGCGCAAGTATTGGTATGTTGAGGGTCAATAATTTTTCCTTGAGAAGAAATAAAACGCCTCAACAAAGCGCTGTCCTTGAAGTCAACATCTTTTAAGTTTTGCGAACAAAAATAACATTGTTTCATAAAATATTTTTAAAAAAATTAATTTTAAAACGGAAGATCTTCGGGTTTTATTTCATCTTCTAAAGATTCGTCCATTGAAATCTGAGGAATATCCTCTTCTGCGGTCGGCTCACTTTTTGATTTTCCGTAAGATTGTGGCGGTTGAGAAGATTTAAACCCGGAATTTTGTGATTTTGGGCCGAACTGCATTCTTTCGCAAATTATCTCGGTTACTTTATGATTTTGATTGTTGGCATCTTTCCAGCTTCTTGTTTTTAATCTTCCCTCAATCAACACCAGGCTTCCTTTTGAGAGAAATTGACTCGCCAATTCCGCTTGTCTCCCCCAAACGACTACGGTATGAAATTCCGCCTCTTCTTGTTTTTGCCCCGACTTATCAGTCCAAACTCTGTTGGTCGCCACATTAAAACTGGTTACCGCCTGATTGGTGCTGGTCGCTTTTAAAACAATATCATTTGTTATTCTCCCAATGATGAATACTTTATTCAGGTTCATAAAATAAATTAAATAAAAACAAAAATTAAATACTTACCCGACTTTTTATTTTAATATTTCTTCCAATTTTTTTTCTAATTCTTCATTGGTAACAAGGTCTGAGGACTTTTCTTCAACCTTTTGGGAAAATTTTTCTTCCGGAGCTTGTCTTCTTGATTCCCTCGGTTCCGATTTCTTTATCGGATTTTTTGAAATTAAAAATCTCAAAACTTCCGGATCTACTTTTAATTCATGATTTATGGCATTAATGTCTTGCTCGTCTCCGTTAAAATGAACAAATCCAAAATAACCTTCAACTTCCTTTTTTATCGGATAAGAAAGACGGTTTTTCTTTATTTCAGAATTGTGCGTTATTTGAGCTCCCATGTTATTTAACATCAATTCAATCTTGTTCAAAGGAGCCCCCTCTTTGAGCCAAAAAGACAATTCATATTCTTTTTTATTTTTTTCTTCTTTCATTGTGTTTTAAATTTTTTATACAATAGCACGAATTTTATCGGATTTGCAAGTTAAATAATGAATTTATCATTCTTCATCGTTTTTTTCCGAATCTTTCATTTTTTGATTATTGACATATCCGGTTCCGGCAGGAATCAATTTTCCGATAATAACATTCTCTTTCAAACCCCTAATTCTATCCACTTTTGCCTCAGTAGCGGCATTAACCAATACTCTGGCAGTTTCCTGGAAAGAAGCAGCGGAAAGAAAACTATCAGTCGACAAAGCGGATCTGGTTATTCCCATCAAAAGCTGTTTTGCTTTGGCAGGATTTTTGCCCGCGGTTTTTATTCGTCTGTTTATTTCCAAAAATCTCCCCTTTTCAACCACTTGGCCTTGAACAAGGTCGGTGTCTCCGGATTCTTTAATTGATACTCTGGCAAACATCTGTCTGACAATCAATTCGATGTGTTTGTCATTAATAACATTTCCGTTGGAAATATATATTTTTTGAACTTCGTTTATGATATATTTTTGGGCTTCTTCCACGCCTCTCAATTTGAAAAGTTCTTTTATATCCAAATTTCCTTCAAATAATTGCTGTCCTTTTTTAACCTTATCTCCGATGTTAACAAATAAACTCACATTTCTCGGAGCGGAATATTCTTTTACCTTTGATTTGGATTTTAATTTAGACAACTGTTTGCCATGAGCTTTCACTTTTATAACTCTCAAAAACATCGTTTCTTCTATATCTTGGACAATTCCATCTTCTTCGGCAAGAGCCGCTCTTCCTTTTGGAGGACGGGCTTCAAAAACTTCTTCAATTCTCGGAAGTCCCAAGGTTATATCTTGACCGGCAACTCCTCCCAAATGGAAAGTTCTTAAAGTAAGCTGAGTGCCCGGCTCTCCGATGGATTGCGCGGCAATAATTCCAACTGCCTCCCCTTCTTTAACTTCCTCCAATCGTCCCAAATCAAGCCCGTAACATTTAGCGCAAACGCCGTGAAGAGATTTACAAGTTATCGGAGAGCGAACAATCACTTTATCAGCCGATGATTTGGCTATTTTTTCGGCAAGTTCTTTGGTTACATCCTCTCCGGATTGAGCGATAATTTTATTTCCCTCTTTAACATCTTGCGCCAAAACTCTTCCAAAAATTCTTTGGGCAAAATCATATCCATATTTATCTCCGCTTTCTCTGTCTATTTCTCTTCCTTCTTTGGTTTTACAATCTTTGCTGTCAATTATTATATCCTGAGAAACATCAACCATTCTTCTGGTTAAGTATCCGGCTTGAGCCGTTTTTAAAGCGGTATCGGTCAATCCTTTTCTGAGTCCGTGGGTATTGATGAAAAATTCCAAAACTGAAAGTCCTTCTTTATAAGAAGAAATGACCGGCAGTTCTATTGTCTGCCCCTGAGGATTTGCCACCAGTCCCTTCATTCCCGTAGTTTGAACCGCCTGCTCCCAAGACCCCTTGGCTTTTGAGTCAATAATATAAAATATCGGATTGGTCTCTGAAAGCGCTCCGGGAACAAGCTTGGCTATTTCATCTTTAACTTTTTCCCAAACTCTAACCGTTCTAACTTTCTTTTCCAAAGAATCCAAAAGTCCATTTTCATATTGTTTTCTTATTTCTTCAACATCTTTGTAGGCCCTTTGAACAATTTCTTTCTTTTCTTTTGGAATTTTCAGATCATACATACTCCAAGTTATTCCTGACAAAGCGGCATATTCAAGCCCTACTTTTTTTATTCTGTCCAAAAACTCCCAAGTGTTTTCGGAACCAAATATACTGATATGTTTTGAAACTAAATTGGACAAAAACTTTTTATCCATTACCGAATTAACAAATCCAAATTCTTTGGGAAGAATTTCATTAAAAATCAATCTCCCAGCGGAAGTTATTTCCGATTTTAAGGAACCAACTTTTATTGATTCATTTATTTTTATATAACCAAATTCCAACGCTTTTAATGCTTCGTTTTTATCGTTGTAAATTTTCATTTTGGATTCGTCTTTGACGTCTCCCAAAATTTTAGTCAAATAATAAACCCCCAAAACCACATCTTGAGCAGGAGTAGCGCTCGGTTCCCCATTTGATGGCTTGATAATATTTTTAGAAGAAAGCATTCTGTTCCACGACTCATTTTGCGCTTCTTTGGAAAGAGGCAAGTGAACAGCCATCTGGTCTCCATCAAAGTCGGCATTAAAAGCGGCACAAGCCATTGGAGGAACTCTGATCGCCAAATCCTCTATCAAAACCGGCTTAAACGCTTGAACACTCAATCTATGCAATGTTGGAGCACGATTTAACAAAACCGATTTGTCGGTAATAACTTCTTCCAATATTTCCCAAACTTCAGGAATTCCTTGTTCTATTAAACGATTGGCATTTTTTATGTTATGAGCCATTCCTCTTTCTAAAATTTCTTTTATAACAAACGGCTTAAAAAGTTCCAGGGCCATTTTCTTTGGTATTCCGCATTCGTTGAGTTTTAAATCCGGACCGACAACAATTACCGAACGCGCCGAATAATCCACTCTTTTTCCCAAAAGATTCTGTCTGAATCTACCCTGCTTTCCTTTCAAAATATCAGCCAACGATTTAAGCGGTCTATTTTGACTGGAAAGTTGTTGTCTTCCCAAACGAGCGGTATTGTCTATTAAAGCGTCAACCGCTTCCTGGAGCATTCTTTTTTCGTTGGTAATAATAATTTCCGGAGCTCTCAATTCCATCAATTTTTGAAGGCGATTATTGCGATTTATAACTCTCCTATAAAGATCATTTAAATCGGAACTGGCGTAGCGCCCCCCATCCAGAGCAACCATCGGTCTTAAATCCGGAGGCAAAACCGGCAAAACAGTCATTATCATCCACTCCGGCCTGATGTCATTTTTATAAAAAGAGTGCAAAATTCTCAATTTCTGTAAAATCTTCTTTTCATGAATGCTGTTTCTTTTTTTGGAAATTGCTTCCAATTGCTTTTCCGTTTCCACAATTTCTTTTTTCAAATTTATTTTTTCCAATATTTTTCTTAACGCTTCTGCTCCACTTCCGGCCTCAAAGACATCTCCAAATTTTCTGGCAAATTCAAAATAGTCGGATTCTCCCAAAACATATCCCAATTTAATAGAAGACAAAAAATCTTTTGAATGATTAAATGAATCTTCTATGACTTTTAGTTCGGAAGTTTTTTCTTTGAGTCCTTTTTTCTTTTCTTTAAATTCATCGGCGAGATTCTCTAAAATTTCTTTTCTTTTTTCTTCGTTAATCGAAGTTATTATATAAGCGGCGTAATAAACGACTTTTTCTAATTTGTGGGAAGGAATATCAAAAAATATTCCGATTTTTGAATTACCGGTTTTCAAAAACCAAACATGAGTAACGGGGGCCGCCAATTTAATGTGTCCCATTCTTTCTCTTCTGACTATGGCGCGGGTAACTTCCACTCCGCATTTGTCACAGATCGTTCCTTTATATCTAATGCCTTTAAATTTTCCGCAGTAACACCTGTAATCTTTTGTCGGTCCAAAAATTCTTTCGGAAAACAGGCCGTCTTTTTCGGGGCGTTGAGTCCTATAATTTATAGTTTCCGGTTTGGTAACTTCTCCATAGGATTGCGCCAAAACTTCTTCGGGAGAAGGCACCTTAAGTCTTAAATAATCAAATTCTGTTGAACTCATATTTTTTTAATTTAATTTTTACAAAGATTCGTCGGGCAAATCTTCTTTTTTAATTGGCTCAACCTTTAATCCAAGCGCGTTTATTTCGTTAGTTAAAACATTAAATGCCGAAGGGCTTGTGGACATTTTTAATTCTTCACCTTTAACAATAGCTTCAAAAGCGGCGGCTCTTCCCAAAACATCGTCCGATTTTATCGTTAACATTTCCTGCAAAGTATAAGCGGATCCATAACCTTCAAGAGCCCAGACTTCCATTTCTCCAAATCTCTGGCCTCCAAATTGAGCCTTTCCTCCAAGTGGCTGTTGAGTAACCAAAGAATAAGGACCAATTGAACGCATGTGTATTTTATCTTCAACTAAGTGATTAAGTTTAAGCATATAAATGTATCCGACAGTCGCATCTTGGTCAAATTTCTTTCCGGTCTTTCCGTTATAAACGGCAAGTTTTCCATTTTCCGGATATCCCGCCTTTTTAAGTTCGGCGCTTATTTCTTCTTCGGTGGCTCCGACGAAAACCTCGCTTACTGCTCTGTAATTCAACTTTTTTGCAGCCATTCCCAAATGAGTTTCCAAAATTTGTCCCAAATTCATACGCGAAGCGACTCCGAGAGGATTTAACACAATATCAACCGGAGTGCCGTCGGCTAAATAAGGCATATCTTCAACCGGAAAAATTCTCGAAATAACTCCTTTGTTTCCGTGTCTACCCGCAAGCTTGTCTCCGGCTCTTATTTTTCTCAATTGAGCCACTTCAACTTGAATTCTTTTTATTATTCCCGGCTCAAGTTTGTCGCCTCTTTCTCTTGAAAAAACTTTTATACCGATAACTCTTCCTGATTTTCCGTGAGGAAGATATAAAGACGAATCTTTAACGTCTCTTGCTTTCTCTCCAAAGATGGAACGCAATAGTTTTTCTTCGGCTGTAAGTTCGGTTTCTCCTTTGGGTGATATTTTTCCGACCAAAATATCTCCGGCTCTGATTTCCGCGCCGATTCTGATAACTCCCTCTTCATCGAGATTTCTTAATTTATCCTCCGAAACATTGGGAATGTCTGAGGTGGTAACTTCAGGTCCAAGTTTGGTATCTCTCACATCGCATGAAAAATCTTCTATATAAATAGAGGTGAATCTATCTTGTCTTGCGACAATTTCCGAAATAGCAATTGAGTCGTCATAATTTCCTCCAAAATAAGGTATGAAGGCAACCAAAAGGTTTTGTCCCAAAGCCAACACTCCATTTTCAGTCGCCGGACCATCGGCTAAAACATCTCCTTTTTTTACTTTTTGCCCAACCTTAGCGATAGTCTTATTGTTAATAGAAGTATATTGGTTTGAGCGCCTGAATTTCAAAACATCATAATAATTTTTGGAACCATTTTTATTTTTAACAACAATATGGCGAGCGTCGGATTCTATTACCTCTCCATCTTCTATGGCCATAATTACTCTTCCGGAATCTTTGGCGATTTGCTCTTCAATTCCGGTTCCAACCAAAGGAGCCTCAGCTCTAATAGAAGGGACGGCTTGTCTTTGCATGTTTGCTCCCATCAAAGCCCTGTTTCCATCGTCATGCTCCAAAAATGGGATAAGATTTGTTGCCCCACTGATTACTTGAGTTGGAGAAACGTCTATAAAATCAACATCCTCTTTTGAACAAACTTCCGGCTCTCCATTGATTCTCGCTTCAACCGATTCATTTACAATCCTTTTTAAATTATCAAGCGCTACTCCTCCTTCGGCAATTTTATGTTTTTTTTCTTCGGCAGCCGTCATCCAAACTATTTCATCGGTAACTTTTCCATTTTTTACTTTGGCATAAGGAGTTTCCAAAAAACCATAATCATTAACTCTGGCAAAATTAGATAGATGGTTTATAAGACCGATATTTTGTCCTTCCGGAGTTTCTACCGGACAAATTCTCCCATAATGAGATTCGTGAACATCGCGCACCTCAAAGCCGGCTCGTTCGCGAGTTAGTCCTCCGGGACCCAAGGCTGATAATCTTCTTTTATGAGAAAGCTCCGCCAACGGATTAACTTGATCCATAAATTGGGAAAGCTGCGAAGAAATCAAAAATTCTCTGGCAACCGAAGAAAGTGGCTTTGGATTAATTAATTGTAATGGAGTAACTTGTTCCACTTCCAAGGTAGACATTCTGTCCTGAATAATTCTTCTCATTCTGGCAAAACCAACTCTCATTCTTGATTGAAGCAATTCTCCGACCGATCTGACGCGTCTATTGGAAAGAGAATCAATATCATCCGGCTCCGCATGGTCATCATTATTCAATCTGATTATTTCTTTAACAATTAAAATCAAATCTTCAAGACGAATGAGCTGAGTATCTATTTTTTCTTTGGATGAAACGGATAATCTCTGATTCATTTTGTAGCGACCAACTTCAGACAAAGAAAACCTATCGGATCGCTTAAACATTCCATCTATCAGTCCTTTGGCATTTTCCGGGCTGGCTAAATCTCCCGGCCTTAATCTCTTATAAATTTCAACATAAGAATTTGAGACATCTGAAGCGGCATCCTTTTTTAAGGTTGCTTGAATGTATTTGATTTGGCCATTGTCTGTGTCGGAAAATGTTTTTAAAATATCTTCGTTGTGTTCCAACCCAAACACCCTCAAAAGGTCGGTAACCGCCACCTTTCTGTGTTTATCTATTTTAACTCCAATAAATCCATCGGCTTCGGTCTCAAACTCCATCCAACTTCCTCTATCTGGAATAATTTTAGCGCCAAAATATTTTTTACCTCTTATGGCTCTGGCATTGAAATAAACTCCCGATGATCTTATAAATTGAGAAACAACCACTCTTTCAACTCCATTTATAGTAAACGTTCCTCTTTTGGTCATCATCGGATAATCTCCAAGATACACCTCTTGGACAACCTCTCTTTTTGTATTTAAATTAACCAAACGAACTTTAGCCCTCAAAGAGGCCTCAAAAGTTGAACTTCTCTGCCATGATTCTTCTTCGGAAAATTTCGGCTCGTCAAAAGCATAATCTTCAAAATAAAGTTCGTATTCTTTTGTCGTATAATCTCTGATTGGAGATATCTCCTTAAAAAGTTCTTTAATCCCTTTTTTTAAAAACCAATTCCAAGAATTGAATTGGATCTCTCCCATAAAAGGAATTTTTATGAAATCGCCCGGGTGAGTAGAGAATTTTTTGACCTCAATATTTTTTGTCGACATAAAAAATTTTAATTATTTTATTTACGCAAAAAAATCAATCCCCCCGTCTCCGTATGCGAGAGGATTATTTTTGTCAATTTTATAAAATTAATTGGTGTTAAACACTATAAATTTGGGACTTGTCAAATTCACATTTTTCGAAATTGACAAAAGTCGCCTTAATTTAAAAATTATCCAAAAAATCGGTGGCAGAAGTTAAAGTAATAATGCCATATTAAAAAATAAAAATCAAGCCCCCCCCAAAAGAACGCCCGGCTCAAACATCTCATTTTGAGCTATTTATTCAAAAAATAGCTAATTCCTCTAAATTATCAAGATTAAACCTTAATTTTTTATCAGCCCATCTGCCGGCATAATCGACTCCAACCCTGGTAAGTTTTCTTATCTTTATTTTTTTTAAATCAATCCCCCAATCTTCAATCCATAACCCTGATTCTCTCAAACTTTTTTTGCCATAAAATTTTCCGTCAATTTTCAAAGTTCGCGCGACAATTGCCGGACCATTTAAAATTTTTTTGGTTTTATTTAAAGAAAGTCCTCTCCTGATTAAAACAGCCGACGGCTTGTCTTGTTTTTCGGTGACGATATTTAAAAGCCAGTGTATTCCATAAACCAAATAAACATACCAAATACCCCCATCTTCAAACATCGCTTTATTTCTTTCGGTTTTCCCAAAATGAGCGTGAGATGCCAAATCATTTTCTCCCAAATAAGCTTCGGTTTCTAAAATTAATATTTTTATCTCTCTGTTTTTTATTTTTCTGACTATAACCTTGCCCAAAAGATTTTTGGCAACAAATTCAGGATTGTTTTTAAAAAAATTATTTTTTATTATTTTTTGCTTCATTTGCGCCCTGTTATCTTCGCTTAACCCAAGCCGACTGCATCATCCCCACTAAAATAGTATTGGCAATCAAGCTTGATCCGCCATAACTCACAAAAGGAAAAGTAACTCCTACAATCGGCAGAACTCCCAAATTAGAGCCAACATTCAAAACGAATTGAGACAAAAACAAAATTGCCGTCCCCAAACACAAAAATTTGTCAAAATTGCCCTCTATCATGCTTGCCATTTTTATAATTCTCAAAACCAGCCAGCCAAAAGCGCCGAGCAATATAATCATCGCCAACAATCCGCCTTCTTCGGCAATGGCGGCAAATATAAAATCGGTTTGAGCTTCCGGAAGAAATCCAAGTTGCACCTGAGTTCCCTGCCTAAAACCTTGACCAAAAATCCCCCCCGAACCTATGGCAATTTTGGATTGAATGGCGTGATAATTTGCGCCCAATGGATCGCTTTGAGGCAAGAGAACCCCTAAAATTCTTTCTTTCTGATACGGCTTAAAAATAAAAGACCACATCAAAACAAAAATAAAAATAAAAACCAATGAAGATATAACAATTTTTTTAAATGGCATTCCGGAAACCAATACAAATCCAAACCACAGAGCAAATAAAACAAAAGCTGATCCCATATCCGGAAGCGCCGCCACAATTATTCCCAAAAGAGCAAAATAAAAAAACGAATTCAAAACAATTTTCCACCTTCCAATTCCAACATGAGATTTTGAGAAAAAATAAGCCAAAGCAATAATCAAAACGACTTTGGCAAATTCCGAAGGTTGAAATTGAAACGGACCAAAAACTATCCAGGAACGATTCCCTTTTATTCTCGGAGCAAATAAAAGAGCAAAAATCAAAATAATAACCATTAAAACATAAATTCCCCTAACAACCGATCGATGACTAAAAAAAGACCTTAAGTCCACAAAAACAAGAAAAACAAATAAGGCCAAAGCTAAAATTATCCAATAAATCTGTTTGTGAAAAAAATCAGCGCTTGAACTAAACAAGCTTAATAATCCGGCAGAAATCAAGATAAAAATGGAAACCATCATCTGCCAATCTATTTTTCTGAAAATTGAATTCATAAATTAAATTAACTTTATCACTTAAAAAATCAAAAAACAAAACTTGACACAATATAAATAATCAGTATATTAAAACAAGATCTTTAAAATCAAACGGCAAAAAGGAGAAGACGGATGAACATCACGGACTCTCAGCTTAAAAAATTTAAAGGCGGATCCATTGAAATTATCGACTTTCAAATTTATAGCGGAATAATCAATGATATCAGCGTTGTTTCCGGAGAGATAACAATTGACATAGGCGATCTCAAAAAAATAATCGGAGGGAAATCAATAAAAGAATCAACAAAAAGCATAGTCATAGACACCGAAACATTTGTTTTTCATCAGATGGGAGAAAATCGTTTGGGTATCTCTCAACTTACTATTGGCCAAAACATTATTCTCACAAAAAATGGGAAGGATAAGGAAGAGAAATGACTGCCTACATTTTCAAAATCAATCAAAGTTTTTTATACAGAGGAAGTCAAAAAACAATCACAACGATAATCTTTGTGGAAGAATTTAAAAGAGCCAATTTAACCAAAGTCATTGAGATTGCCTCTCAAAATCCGACTATCGCCGCCCTAATGAAACGGTCCAATTGGCGGGAAAAAAAGCTGATTGAAATCTCTCGCCACAAAATTGCCGACGGACTTTTCATAGACAATGTATCATTTTGAAGCGCCAAAACAAAAGGGCGCTTTTTTATAAGTTCAAGTTGCTGTTGGCCTTTATGGGGTATTTGTTGTGTTTTGATTTATTTATGTATGCCGCCAAAGCAATCATTACGCCATTATCCATACAATACTCCAATGGAGGAAAAATCAGCCTGATTTTCAAATTGTTTTTTTCTATTTCCGAAATAAAAAAATCATGAAGATTTTTGTTTGCCGCTACTCCGCCACCAATAACAATGGTTTTTGCCTTTTTTTCTTTGACAGCACGCAGCGCTTTCTTAACAAGAGAACTAAAAGCGGCACGCTGAAATGAAGCCGCAATATCTGCTCTGATATTTTTTTTGGATTCTATTTTTCTCAGATTATTTTTTTCTTTGGTTGAAAGTGAAAAATCGCCCGCGGTTGAGCCAAGATTTTTTAAATAATACAAAACGGAAGTTTTGAGTCCCGAATAACTAAAATTATAATTGTTTTGATTTATCATTGGCGATGGGAAAGAAATTGATTTTTCATCTCCTTGTTTTGCCAATTTTTCCAATGCCGGACCTCCCGGATAAGGAAGATTTAATAAACGAGCCACCTTATCGAACGATTCGCCCACTGCGTCATCCAATGTCTCTCCCAACTTTTCATATTTTTTTATATTTTTTAATTCAGACAGAATCGTGTGTCCGCCACTCACAATCAGAGAAATTGCCGGAAATAAATTGGACGCACTTTTTATTTTGTATTTTATATTTTGTATTTTCCCAAAATTTCCAGACTGATGTTTGATATTTACTGATTTTTGCGATAACAAAAAACTATATAAATGACCCTCAAGATGATTAACGCCAATAATCGGTTTTTTATATTTATCGGAAAGTTCTTTGGCAAATTGCACCCCCGTCCAAAGCGCCGGCTCAAGTCCGGGACCAACAGTAACGGCAATCAAATCTATATCCCGTATTTTGTATTTGGCATTCATTATTTTATCCAAAAGAATCGGAAGATTTTTAAGATGTTCTCTTTTTGCCAAATTGGGAACAACGCCGCCAAACTTGGCATGAAGTTTTATCTGAGAGGCAACTAAACTTTTTATAATTTTAAATTCAAAATTATTTATTCCGCCTCTTGCCTCCACGAGAGCAATGGCGGTTTCATCGCAACTTGTCTCAATTGCCAGTATAATCATCGTTTTTAAATTAAAATTAATTTTTTTATTTTAAATCATCTATGCTTTGGCGTCACCCAAAAATCCAAGCTGAATTTCCCGGACAAAGCCAATCTCGTTTGAGCTTCAATGGCCGGCAAAGATCCAAAAAATATAAGTGTCGCGGGCATTAAAATCCATGAAAAAAAATACCACAAACTGTTTATTTTTTTAAATTCGAAAGGTTTTGGTGGCAATAAAGCCATGGATAAGAAGGCGGAGCTGACAATTCCCAAAGAAGCCAAAGTCATAATCCACCTGGTAATGCTGGGTAAATTATAAGCAATTAAAGTCGCTCCAAAAGAAACTCCTCCCAGCATAATCGGAAGCCAACCTAAGGCAAAAATAATCAAAGAACTGGTTGCCCAGGAATGATAGCCCTCAAGCAAATGAAATGTCCAATAGATTTTTTTCCCAAAAGATATTTTTTTATTCTTCTTAAATCCCGAAAAAAGAAAAGCGGCATTTTCGCTTCCCCAAGCCCATCGCCTTTGTTGTTTATAAAGATTCATCATTGTCCCCCAAAATGTTGGTGCCACATTGGCATCCATTGAGACCGGATAAAAAAGAGGAACCGTTTTCCAATGACCGTCAAAATGAAGAAAAAATTGCCAAAAAATTCTCGAGTCCTCGGAAACTATATTTTTTTGCCAAAAATCAATCTCACAAAGTGCCTTGAATGGAACCGAATGAGAAGAAAAGGTTGTCAATTTTTCTGCCCGCGATTGTTGCATCAAATGCCAAAAAGTCGAAGAAAATCCTATAATTCTCGCCAGGGCCGGCGCTTGATAAATATTATTTAAAAATAACGGCACCGGTTGATAACTTGAAAATTGACCGTCTTTTTCGGTCAAAAACGTTTCGGTTAAAATCCCAAAATAATTTTTAAAAACCTGAGTATCAACATCAAAAACAGAAACCAATATATCGCCATAAGGAATGCCGATTGAATCGATTATTTCCGACTTGGCCTTCTTGGCGGCCCATGATTCGTTTGAGCCTTTGCCGGGAATTTCGCCCTCTAATCCATCCGGATGAACGGAAATCAAAAATTTAAAAAATTTATTCCCATAATTTTTTTCAATCTCCAAAGCCACATCCTGCGCTTGCTTACCGGCTCTTTCTTCAATAGCCAAAACAACCAAAAATTTATCAAGCGGATAATTAGATTCAGCCAACCGATCAAAGGTTTCTTTAACAACCGAATACGGCTCCTGATACATCGGCAAAATAATCAAATGATAAATTTCTTTCCATTTTTGAGCCGTTTCTTGATTCAAATCCAACGATTTTAACCAATCTATCTTTAAGTTTTTTTTGAGCCGATTAAAACTGCTTTTTAAGTGAAAAGACAAATAAATAGTTTTAAGCAACCAATAAATATCAAAAAGTATGATAAAAATGGCGACCGCGATCGGAATTTTCCACGACAAAAGAAACATCAAAACAACGGTGAGCCATGTTAAAAATGCCGGTAAAATTTCCATCAATCTATAAAATGTGCCTAAATCTTTTTTCATAATAGCAATATCATTTATTTTATCGTAAAAAATTATTTTTCTCCCGTTTTTTTTAAAAATTTTTTTTCATCCCAGATTTCTATTTTCAAATCTTTGGCTTTTTTTAATTTAGAACCGGGGTTGTCGCCAACAATGACAATGTCGGTTTTTGATGTTATTTCCGAATTAAAATGCCCTCCATTGTTTTCAATTATTTCTTTGGCTCTTGAGCGAGACATCGATTTCAATCCTCCGGTTAAACAAATATTAAGACCGGCAAAAATACCCTTATTTTTTTCATAATATCCCAAAACTTCTACTCCGGCTTTTTCTATTTTCTTTAAAAATTGTCGGTTGTGATAATCTTTAAACCAATTTTTTATGCTCAAAGCCACTTTGGGGCCGATATCGGATATTTCTTCAAGCTCCTCTTGAGATAAATTTTCAAAATATTTTTGAAGTTCTAAAATAGATATTCCCTTGCCAGAAGACGTAAATTTTTTTGCCAAAGTTTTTGCCGTTTCTTGTCCGACATGAAAAATTCCCAACGCATAAATAAATCTGTCTAATGAAATTTTTTTTGATTTTTCTATTTGACTAATAATATTTTGAGCCGACTTTTCTCCGAATTTTTTTAAAGAAGAAATGTCGCCCTCTTTCAAAAGAAAAATGTCCGCCGAACCAGAAATTAATCCTTCGTCCAAAAACCTATCAACAATTTTGTCTCCAAGTCCCCTAATATCAAATGCGTCTCGGGAAGCAAAATGAATTATTGAATTTCTGTTCATCGCCCCACATCTGGGATTTGAACATTTCAAAAAGACTCCATCTTTTTTGATTGGCGCGTTGTCGATTGGACATTCTGACGGAATCTTTATTTCCTTCTCTTTTCCCGTTCTCAACTCTTTGTAAACTCCGATGATTTTAGGGATAACATCTCCGGCGCGAGTAACAATTACCGTGTCTCCGATTTTCAATCCCAGTCGTTTTATTTCATCAAAATTATGTAATGTCGCGTGAGTAATTGTCGTCCCCCCAACTTCCGTCGGCTTTAAAACCGCCACCGGAGTTAAAATTCCGGTTCTCCCTACTTGAACAATGACATCTTCAACAACAGTTGATGCCTGACGAGGAGAAAATTTATAAGCAATTGCCGCTCTGGGCGCTTTACCGATAATTCCGGCGGAGTCAAAAATTTTATTATCATTAACGATGGCAACAATTCCATCAATGTCATAATCCAAACTTTCTCTGCGCTTTTCCCAATAATTTCTGAAATCAATCACTTCTTTTAGATCTTTTGCCGGACGATTATGAGGATTTATGCTAAATCCCCAAGAGGCCAACATTTTATGCTCCTCTTCGTGATTTTTTTGTCCGCAATTGTTTACGATGTCATATTGAAAAGATTCCAATTTTCTTGAGGTGGCAATTTTAGGATCAAGCTGGCGGATGGAACCGGCGGCAAGATTCCTTACGTTAGCAAACATTTTTAATCCTTTTTTTTCTTGTTCTTTATTTATTCTTTCCAATTCTATTTTGGAAACCAAAATTTCTCCCCTTACCACAAGATGTTTTGGAATTTTCCATAAACCAAATTGAGTAAGTTTTTGAGGAATTGACGGTATTGTTTTCACGTTTTGAGTCACGTCCTCTCCTAAAACTCCGTCTCCTCGAGTCGCCCCTAACACTAAATTTCCATTATCATAAACCAGTTCTATGGCGAGTCCATCCAATTTTAATTCACAATAAAATAAAGACGCAAATTTTTGTTGACTTGACGCCAACTTGTGTAAATTTCTTTCCGCATTAATCTGCGCGTCATTGGCATCAATCAGCGATTTGCCAAGATAATTTTTCAGACGCTCCAGCCATTCTTTCATCTCTTGGTCGGAAAAAGCGTCATCAAAAGAAAGCATCGGAAATTCATGCTTAACTTTAGTGAACTTATCAAGTGGCTTTCCTCCAACGACTTGAGTGGGGGAATTTGCAACAACAAGATTGGGAAATTTGTATTCCAATTCTTCAAGCTCGTTTTTTAAAGTATCAAACGCTTCATCCGATAAAATCGGCTCATCAAAAGTGTGATATAAAGTCCGGTGATAATTTATAAACTTTCTTAATTTGGCGATTCTTTCTTTTGCCTGTTCTTCAGTCATAATAAAAATCAAATTTTATGTTTTTTAAAAGAATTTATTGATTAAATTCATTTAAAAATATACCGAAAGCTCTGTAGGAATTATTGACGGTTCCAATTGATTTTATTTCTTGGCCAACATTGGAAACAGAAACCGAAGCGCCATTGCTTAAAGACAAACTACTTGTGCCGGTTGTCGGAGAACTTCCATCACAACTAAAAGTTGAAGTACCATTGGAACTGAATTTATTATAAAAACACCACTCCACTCCCGAATCGGCGGCGTAAATGGCCTTGGTTGAGTCGGTAATGTTGGCGACATTTTTTATTTTTTGAAGAGAAATGTAGCCGACAACAGTGGTTACTCCAAGCATTGTCGCTCCTAATATTAAAACTACAATCAACATCGCCTGTCCTGATTGAAAGTTATTATTTATTTTTATTTTTTTTGTTTTCATTTTTTATTTAAAATACCCTCGAACTTACACTTGTTTGAATATAATTAGTAATGGAAACTCCTCTATCAGAAGCGGTAATTCCCACCACAATATTAATCAGCGTCGGTCCCGGATTATGGGGCTGAGATTTAATAACGTTAAAATAACTTACAGTCACATTATCGGCGGTCATTGGAGCGGTTGTTGGATTAACAATACTGCCAACTACGGGATTGGGAATAGAAAAAGTTCTATCGACTGCTCCGGTGAGGCTATTAAGAGCATAATCTATATCTTCTTGGTTGCCGTTTTCGTCATAGCCGTTAAAACTAATCTTGGAGCCATCTGGAGAAACAGAAAAATTGCTACCCACTCTCATTTCCCTCATCATTTGTTCCAAAGTAAAACTCATATTATCGGTCGCGGCGCTGAGTTTTAAAACAATCCTTTGGTTTGCCATCGCTTGAAGAAATCCCCCAACGGCGATAACTATAAATATCACAAAAATACTCATTGCGATAAGCATTTCAACCAACGACTGTCCGTCCTGACTTTTAAATTTTACAAACTCATTAAATTTCATTTTTTATTTTATTGACGCCAATTATAAAAATGATCTTCTAAAACAATCTCATTGGTAAGCCCCCCTCTGCTGGTCCAATCAATCGTTGATTTAACTATCATCTCATCTGCGTCGTAGTAAGAAATATTTATGGTTCTATAAAAAAACGTCTTTACGGCGGCATTGCCACAACTTGGACTATATGTATATCTCATTGTCCCAGAAGAACAGTTATCAAAACTCAACGGGACACTGTTGGTTACATCAAGCGGAGTAAGAAAATTGCTTTTATAATCGGCAGTATAGTTTCCAACGGAGCTCAATCCTGAATTATAAGCACCTATTCCGGAGGCAACGTTGTTGTCTATTATATTTTTAACGAGTTCTATTCCCTCAGCGGCAAGATAAGAGGCAACATATTGGTCGGAAATAACTTTGTTTAATCCAATAGAATAAGAAAGTAAACTCAAAATTCCCAAAAGACCGATTGTAACCATCGTTAAAGCAACCATTGTTTCCACCAATACCTGTCCTGAGTTTTCTTTAAATAAATTCATAAATGTTATTTATTGAATTGAGACCTGACCAAATTGATTTATAGTAATAGAAATAGGAGAGGTTGGAAGCGCCGGAGAAGTTAATTGAAGATTTATCGGAAAATCTTTATTCGAATAAACCGATGGATCGGGAGGAACGAATAGAAAATCAACCGAGTTTAATGAAAAATCACTGCTACCAGCATAAGAAATATAAATTTTATTCAAAGAGATTGTTTCAACGTCTTCTCCGCTATTTGGTGAATAAATATTTAAAGCCGGTTGAGTGTAAGTCTTACAATTTCCGGAAATATCAGGCAAATCTTTGAAAAGAGTTACGGCAGTCGAAGACGCTATGTGGATTCCGTACCCGCAAGGAACATCAACTGATTTTCCGGTTCTATTAAATGTGGTAATTGCCAAAGAGCGGGCTTTATAAATTTCATTAACAAATTTTCCCTCTTCCCTAAACAAAGATAATTGCTGGTCGGCAGTTCTGTTATAACCCAAAGCAAAAGTAACAAAAACCGCCATCAACGAAACGGTTACCAATAATTCAACCAATGTAAATCCCTTCGATTCAAAAATAATATTTAATTTTTTTATTGGAAACTTCACGCTCCAATTATACCAAAATAAGCACTCATTAATCCAGCCCCAAAGAAGAAAACTATTGCCGCCGAGATGACAATAAACGGCCCAAATGGAATTTTGTCGGTTATTTTCTTTTTACCGCGAAGCATCAAAAAAACCGAAGTTAAAGCTCCAATAATAAACGACAAAAGCATAACGACTAAAATATCCGGCCATCCGAACAAGAGCCCCAAAACTCCCATCAATTTAACATCTCCCATTCCCATTGCTCTGCCTTTGGAAAACACAAATATTGCCAAGAAAAACAAGAGTCCGAGCAAAGCTCCGGTCAGATGATTTAAAATCTGGAAAGAAAATTGAGGAAAAATAGCGGCAAACTGCTTCAAAAAGGATGACCCATAAATACTACTGAAAGCTCCATTATACTGACCAACAACAATCCAAATCAAAGCCACTATAAACAATGTCAAGCTCACGGAATTGGGAATAACATAATGCCTCCAATCTATAACCAGCATTGCCAGCATAAACATAAAAGCCGTTATCCAAATAATTGAAGAGGTTGCAATTAAAACCAAAACATTGGGCGACAAAGACAAAAATAATCCGCGCAAAATAATCGGAACAAAAACAAAAATTAAACCCGAAACAAGCTCCACTAAAGGATATTGAACGGTTAATTTCGATTGGCAAGAATGACATTTCCCTTTCAAAAAAAGATAACTAAACAACGGAATCATCTCATACCACGAAAGATTTCTTTGGCAATAAAGACAGCGCGACCTGCCCGAATAATGTTTCTTGTGATAAAAGCCCTCTTCCGGAGAGTAGCGCAAAGTCACGACATTCAAAAAACTCCCAAAAGCAAGACCAAGCAAAAACAAGCCAATTTCCAAATATGTGCTCATACTTTTAAATTAAAATCCGGACGAAACGCAATAAACACCACCTATTGGAGCCGTAGAAGCATGACCGCAATTGGAAGTAGGAAAAGCTCCTCCCCAGCCACTAAATGTGACGTCTAGCTTTGATCCATTTTCATCTGTAACAGATTTTGATGTTGCATCAGAGAGAATAGCCGCCATCACATATTGTTGAGGGCTACTGGGGGGATTATATATATAATAATAACTTTGACCAGATACCGGATCGCTAGGAATAACATTAACTCCAATACTGGCTGTTCCCAAGGCGGTGCCTAAATCAGTCCAAGTAGCTGCCACCGGATATTTACCATTCTTATTGTAATACAACTCAAGATAGCTTTGAACTTTTTGTAAATCGGACAATCTTCTTGAATCGTTTGCCGCTCCTCTAAAACCGCTTAACCCCACCAAAAAAATTGAAGCCAAAACGGCAATAATAGCAACCACGATAAGCATTTCAATTAAGGTAAAACCCGAACTTTTTTTGAAAATATTTTTTTCCATATTTTTTTATTTAATTATTTTTTTAATTTTTTTTTAAAAAGACCAAAAATATTGTTTTCAACTTGCCAATCGACCTTAAAAATATATTTGTTATTATATCAGATTTTTTATCTTTTTAAATCTTAAACGACTGCGCCAGATTGTAAATTGGAAGCAAGATAGCGGCAAACAAAAGCCCGATTAAAACTCCAATAATCAAAATTAATATCGGCTGAATAAGCTCGGACAAGTTTGCCATCATGTCATTGACTTCATTATCATAAAAATCGGATATTTTGCTCATCATTTCATCAACCCTTCCGGTGCTTTCTCCAACCGCCGCCATCTGTCCCACCATCAAAGGAAAATATTTGGGATAAGAAGAAAGCAAATTGGAAAGCAAAGCCCCCTCTCTGACTCCTTCGGCGATGTCTTTTAAAATTTCTTCATAAACCACATTACCGATAGTGGAAGAAGCAATTTCAATCGCTTGAGTAATGGGAATTCCTCCTTTAATCAAGACGCTCAAAGATTGAGAAAATCGGGCAATATAAATTTTCCTAAAAAGTTCTCCAAAAACCGGAACAATTAAAACTAATTGATTGCCAACCGCTTTCCCTTCCTGGCTTTTAAAATAATCAATAACGATAAAAGCGATTCCGGCAATAAGCATTATCGCCAACCACCACCAATTGGTTAAAAACGAACCGGCAACAAGAAGCGCCTGAGTCATCCAAGGGAGTTGAACTCCCGAATCTTGAAAAACCGGACCGATTTTTGGGAAAACAAACGCCACCATTACGCCGGCAACAACGACAAACATCGTTATCAAAACTGCCGGATAAATCATTGCCGTTGAAATCTTGCCTTTCCAGTTGGCCTCTTTTTCTATATAACTTGCCAAAAATATCATTGATTCTTCAAGTCGTCCGGTTACTTCCGCTGAGCGTACCATGCTTACATAAAAATCGGAAAAAATTGGCTGCTGTCTTTCAAGGGCTTGCGATAAAGAAAGTCCGGCTTCAACATCCTGCAAAATTTCAAAGACAGCTTCTTTTAAAGCAACTTTGGGAGTTTGCTGGTAGAGAGATTGCAAAGCGCTGTTTAGGGGCATTTCGGATTCAAGCATTGTCGCCAGCTGTCTGGTAAAAACCATCAAATCCTTTGTTTTGACTCTGTTAAAAAAACCCAAAATGCTGTCAAAAGGGCTTTTTCTTTCGGCTAACTCCAAACTCAAGACAAAAAGCTCATGAGAAGTGAGCGTGTTTATGGCAACGTCTTTGCTTGGTCCCTCCACAAACCCTACCTGAAGCTCTCCTGTTTTATTTCTTGCTTGATATTTGAATTTCATAATTCTTCAGCCAATTAATATTTACCGTAAAAACAAAAATTAAAATTATTTTTCCAACAAAATTCTCAATTCCGATGGATTTAGAGAATATGTTTCCGCATTTTCCAAACTTATTTCTCTTCTTTTTACCAAATCGGCAAGTGAACGATTCAAGGTTATCATTCCCTCTTGAGAATTGGTTTCAATAACCAAATCTATCTGATAAGTTTTTCTCTCGCGAATCAAATTTCTTATAGCCGGATTGGCTATCATAATTTCACAGGCCGGAATTCTTCCGCCATCAATTCTGGGGATAAGACGCTCGGAAACTATTCCCACTAGCACCGCCGAAAGCTGAGAAGCAACCTGACTTTGCTGTTCTGCCGAAAAACTATCAATGATACGGTCTATTGTTTGCGAAGCCGAATTGGTGTGTAGGGTGGCAAGCACCAAGTGTCCGGTTTCGGCGGCGGTAAGCGCAGTTGAAATTGATTCGGTATCTCTCATTTCTCCTATCATGACCACATCCGGGTCTTGCCTTAAAAGCGATCTTAAAGCATCAGAAAAATCAACAGTGTCTATTTTTACCTCTCTTTGAGAAACAATACTTTTATCCTGCAAAAAAAGATATTCTATTGGATCTTCAATAGTGATAATGTGATCGGTTCTATTGTGATTGATTTCGTCGATAATTGCCGCCAAGGTGGTTGATTTTCCATGGCCGGCGGGACCGACAACTAAAACAAACCCCTGTGATATGGAAGAAAAATCGTGGACTATGGGAGGCAATCTCAATTCCTCAATAGTTTTTACTTTCGCCGGGATCAAGCGCAAAGCCATCGCCATAAATCCTCTTTGATAATAAGCATTAACTCTGAAACGCGCCTTGTCTTCAAAGGTGTATGAAAAGTCAACTTGTTTTTTTAAAGACAATTCCCCTTTTTGGGGTTCGGTTAAAATGGCGCCAACCAATCCCTCGGCGTCTTGAGGAGTTAAAATAGATTCTTTAGTCAAAGGAACCAGCGCGCCATCAATTCTTAAAGTTGGATGCCTTCCAACGGCAATGTGCAAATCGGAAGCGTCCTGTTTGGCGCACATTAAAAGCAAATCATTTAGTTTTTGTTTGTAGTCAATCATATTTATATTATATCCTATTATGTTTTTTAATTCAAAAAAGGTGGAGCATTTTAAACTTCAATAAAAACAGAAACTCACAGCTCTTCGGTTTCTCTCAAAACAACTTCAAGCGACACAAGTCCTTTAAGCGCTTTAACTATTCCATCCTGTCTTAGAGTTATCATTTTTTGCCTTTTTGCTTCATTAACAATATCTCCTTCTGTTCCTTTTTTATCGACTATTTCCGCCAATTCGGAAGTCATTTTTAACACTTCAAACATCGCCACTCTTCCGGAAACACCTTTATTGTTGCAAGCCGAACATCCCGGTGATTCGTAAATTTTATAAGGAGGAGAAATCCCAAAATCTTTCAAATCCGAAGGACCCATTTCGGAGACAACGCTTTCTACTATTTCCTTCAATTCAGAAGTCATTTCTTTTTCTCTCTTACACTGCTGACAAAGACGCGGAACCAATCTTTGACCAACCATCAAGTTTAGCGAGGCCGGCAACAAAAATTCGTCAACCTTCATATCTATCAACCTCGGAATAACACCGGCGGCATTGTTGGTATGTAAAGTCGAAAGAACTATATGACCAGTCAAGGCGGCATGAACCGCCAACGCTGCCGTCTCGTTATCTCTAATTTCACCAACCATAATAATATCCGGGTCCTGACGCAAAATTTGTCTTAGACCTGAGGCAAAATCATATCCTATTTCCGGATGAACCTGCGATTGATTGAGTCCGTCCATATAATATTCAACCGGGTCCTCCAAGCTCACAATATTTACATCTTCTTTATTTAAAACCTGCATTAATGCATAAAGAGTGGTTGATTTTCCGGAACCGGTTGGTCCGGTAATTAAAATCATTCCGTATGGCTTTTGAATCCCGTCTTTTATGATAGTTAAATTCCTACCCAAAAGACCAAGCTCTTCCAATCCTTTAAGTCCGACCGTTGGATCCAAAACACGAATAGCGACTTTTTCACCAACCGGAGTCGGAAATGTCGCTACACGAAAATCTATATCTCGTCCCAAAAGCATTGTTCTAAATCTTCCGTCTTGAGGGATTCTGGTTTCATCAATTTTTAAATTGGACAAAACTTTTATGCGGGAAACTATCGGTTGATAGAGCTCTATCGGCATTGATGCCACTTCTTGAAGTTCTCCGTCCAAACGAAATCTGATTCTCAATCTGTTTCTTTGCGGTTCGATATGAATATCCGAAGAGCGCTGATAAACCGCCTCTTTTAGGGTTGAGGCCACAATACGAATAATTGGCGCATCTTCTCCCGCCGATTGTCCCGCTTCCAGTTGAACAATTTGCTGGCCGGAAGACATTTTTTTAATACTCACCGAAGAAATAGATTTAACCGCTTCTTCCACTTCGCTACGATAAGGAGAATATTTTCTCAAAACCGCTTCCCATAAAGACATCGGAATTAAATAAATTCCCAAATTGGCCTTAACTTGTCGAGCGATAAATTTAAGCGCATCCTGAGCTCTTGAATCATCCGGGTTGACCATCCCAACAATAAGCAAATCGTCTTTCAATTCCATCGGAACCACTCTGAAATTTCTAACCGTCATTTCGGGAACAATTTTAATCAAATTATCGCCGATCGACGCAACATCTACATTTTTATAAGGAACATTCAAAATTTTACTTTTGGTTTCAAGTAGAGATTCTTCCGGAACAATTCTTCTTTCATAGATTAAATCCTCAACCGGTCGTTTGGCAAAAGAAGCCTCCTGAAGAAGCTTCTGTCCATTGTCCTGAGTTAAAAATCCGGCCGAAATCAATTTATCTATTAAAATTTTATTTTCCATTTGCCGATATTTTTAAACTTTAATTTTTATTAAGAATGCGACTTGCGGTTTATTAATTAAAAATCAGAAAACTCCAAAAGGAGTGGCATTGCCCGGCGGTGGCGGATTTGGAGGACTAACTACCGACTTTAAGCTGTTATAAAAAGCGCTATTTAAAACCGTATTTGGGTCAAAACTGGAAAGTTGTTTAACATCGTTTATAACCTGAAGGTTTGGAGGAATGACCACACTTATCAATTCCGGAGAAACAAAAAACAAATAATAGATAGCAACCGCCACTATTATCAAAACAATCGCAACAACCCCGAATCCAAACCATCCTCCATTATTTTTTTCTTCTTCTATAAAAATTGCCATATTTTATTTAAATTGATTAATTGGATTGATAATAACTGGTCAAGGAAATGTTGTAATTTAAAGTAGGAGCGCTCCCCGATTGTTGTGAAGAAGATAGTTTCAGATTGCTCACATCCAGAATCAAAATATTTGTTTCCAATTGTCTCAAAAAGGCCTTAAAAGAAGCATAGCTTCCCGAAAGAGCAACATCAGCTTTGATTTGCCCTATGCCTTTAATAATATTTGACTGCGATGGCTGAATCGGAAGAATTTGAGTTCCAACCGAAGATACGGAAACTCCATTTATTTGGGATAGCCCAATAATTTGACTCAATAAATAACTCGGGTCTTTTGATAATGGAAGGATCAGGGAAATTTTACTGCGATCGGCAGATTGACTCTGAAATTTATCAATTAATGATTTTATTTGAGAAATTGTCTGACTCAATTGTTGATAATTGCTTTGTTTTGAAGCTAGTTGCCCTCTCAACAAAACTACCTGGCTATAAGCGCTCTGAATAAAAGACGAATAAACCACCACTGAGGCAATCAGAAATAACATCGTCAGCAATATAAATAAAATTCTTTTTGAAGTCGGTTTCATAAATTATTTAAAATTATTGTTTTGGCGGTTGATAAAAAAACTTTCCATTAAAAATCAATTTTATAGAGAACAAAACTCCGTTACCTTCCTTGGATGAATTTTGTTTTGAAGAATCCAAAGAAACGGAAGCGATATCCGGGTCGGCTTTCAAAATCGCCAATTGATTTATTAAGGTGGCATAATCCGTGGCAGTCCCGTCAATAGAAAGACTTCCCGAACTCATATCCACTTGCGCGTTATTGATTTTAACCGTTGGATAAATATCTTTTTCCAAAAAATCAAACAGCTTCGAAGAATAGGAGTGGGTGTTTGATAATGTCTGAATATTATAAAGTTGCGAATAAAATTGAGCGAGATCTTTTTGTTGATTTGTGTCTATCTGCGATGACAAGCTGTTGAATGCCGAATCAATCGAACTGATTTGAGAATTTAAATAAGGAATATATCCAAAAGAAATTCCTGCCCAAATTAAAATCATCAATCCGAAGATAATAATGGAAACAACCAAAAGTCGCCAAGGAAATCCGGTTGAAGGCATTCCGGCCGCTCTCGCTCTTCCAACAGTTGAATTAATGTTATCAGGCATTGTTGTATGTATTTTACTAAATAAAATTTTTAATTGCCAGTCCGATAGCAACGGCAAATCTTGTTTGAAGTTCTTTTTCAACGACATTCAATTGTGGTGGGACTGATATAAAAAGCAATCCGTTTCCCAAAGCCGTCGTCAACCCCAATTGATTTTCAAAATATTTATCCATTCCCAAAAGATTAGCCGTCCCTCCGATTAAAAGACATCGCTGAATTTTTACTCCAAAACTATTTTCAAAATTATCTTTTACTTTAATGACCTCACTTATTATAACATCAATGAACGGAGTTTCCAAAGTGGATAACTCATACTCGCCCACGCCGCCGGTAATACCTCTTTGTTTTTTTAATTCTTCGGCTCTTTTATAACTTATCCCCAATCCCTTAACGACCGCTTCCGTTAGCGTATCTCCGGCATAATCAATTTGAGTGTTATGCTTTAAAAACGATTGGTCCACGACACTGATATTAGTAGAATGAGCTCCAATATCAACAACCAAAGTTGCAGTTTTATCACCTCCAATTATCGCCCTTGAAAAAGCCAAATTTTCAACTTCAAGCGCCCTCAAAGACAATCCGGCATTTCTGAAAATAGTTTTATATTTATTAATAGTTTCATTAGGAATGGCGATGAGCATTATCTGTTGTTTTGAAAATCCATTTTCATCGGTTCGCTCTCCTACTCTTATCCAATCGACGGCAATTTCCGAAAGAGGCAAAGGGATATTTTGTTTGATTTGAAACCCCATCGCCTTTTCGGTATCGGCCTGGCTCATCACCGGCATTTCCATAAAAGTTATAAAAGAAGCATACGATGGTATGGAGGCAACAACCGCTTTACTGGAAAATTTTACTTGTTTTAAAAGCGTCTTTAATAAAGCGGTCGCTTCCGGTTCTGAAATTTTAAGAGAATTGGCCTGAATTACATTATTGGCTCTTTCAAAATGGCTATAACTTTCTAAAACGGCGTAGTTTACCAAGTTGGGATTGGATTTTCCTTTTGATAATTCGGCAATCTTTATGGAAGTCGTGCCAATATCCACCCCCAAAAAAGAAGATGGACCTAAACTAATTTTTTTAAATATATCAAATATAAACATATAAAATCGCTTGGAAAAATAACCTCAAAAAATATTAATATTTTTTTGATTTTCTTTTATAATCATTATAATGGAAAAAACAAAAAAAATCACCTCTTCAATCTGGAAACTCGCTTGGGACATCATCTTCCCTCCAATTTGTGTCAATTGTGGAACAGATATAGAAGATCAATCAAAATTTCTTTGTCAAAATTGCTTTGACGAAATTCAAATCCTTTCGGCATTGCGTTGTCCCGAATGCGGAGCCAGGTTGGCAAATTCCGATTCCGCCTGCCACAAATCAAATTATGTTTTAGCTCCGGCATCAAAATTTTTTCCGCCAATCCCCGCTCTAATTCATAATTTTAAATATAAAGAATTAATTAAAATCGGAGATATTCTTTCGGCGATGGTTATTGTTTGCCTTAAAAACTCCGGGATCGAACTGAAAGATTTTGTAGTCACCCAAATACCACTTTATCCGACAAAGCTTCGCAAAAGAGGATTTAATCAGTCGGAAGTTATGGCAAAATCAGTAGCAAATTATTTTTCACTACCTCAGGAAAATCTCCTCCAAAGAGTAAAAAATAATCCCCAACAAGCAAAACAAAAAGATTTCTCAAATAGAAAAGAGAATGTAAAAAATTGTTTTCAATCATTAAATTCCCAAAAAATTGCCGGCAAAAAAATAATTTTAGTGGATGACGTTTCTACTTCCGGAGCCACTCTTTTTGAAGCATCAAGGGTTTTGAAAAAATACGGCGCTAAAAAAATAATTGCTCTTGTTGTCGCCAAAGCATAAAAAATTATTTTTGGGTTTGTCTGATTTTTCTTTTTACTTCTTTCATGACATCCGTTTGCCCTTTTTCGGTTTTGGTCATTTTTTCTATTTTGTCGGAAATATCTTCCAGATATTCAATAATCAATTCTATTTCCTTTTCGGAAACTTTATTGATGGCAAAGTCGGCTTCGGCTCTGGCCTCGGCATATTTATTCAAAAGATTTTCCCCCACCATTAAAAGGGGCATCAAAAGAATTTGAATAAAATTAGAAATAAAAAGCCACAAGACAAAGGCCGGAAACGGATCAAATCTTAAACCCTGAGAAGCGAACAAGTTCCAGCAAACCCAACCGATACTCCAAACGGCAATCGTCAGAAAAAATCCCATCGTCCCGACACGTTTGGTTATAAAGATAGCCACCTTTTCAAGACGAGTAAATTGTTGAAATCTGCCGGGAGTAGTTATGTCTTTTATCTGAGAGCGAATTTCTTTTATATCCGCTAATTTTGTTTTTGGCATAATAAAAATTATTTTTTATAAATAAGAGAAAATATCGTCGCTAAAATCAAGAAGGTGACAATGCCGGCGGCAATTGCTTTAGTCGATCCGATTTTGGGAGCCAAAAAATAAATCACCAACATATAAGGCACCCAGGCAACAAGAGTTCCAAGTAAAACAAAAAGTGAATGTTTGGCAACCGCTTCCGGACCGGAAACTTGACCAATAAAAACATAAGAAAGCCAGGTGAATATGGGAAATAACGCCGCTAATCTTGAAACTAACGGCATTCCGTTGATTTCAAAATAAGTTATAACAAGCGTTACCACTCCCCCAATAAAAAAAGAGAAAATATATTCAATCATGTTTTATTTTTTTATTTTATCACAATTTAAATAAAATAAAAACCGCCCCAAACAAATGAGCGGTTTTTGGAAAATGTCTTCCTATTCCAAATCTCTCTTTTTTTCTTCAAACTCTTTTTTATCTATTTCTCCTTTGGCGTATCTTTCTTTCAAAATATCAACCGCTGATTTGTGCCAAGACCAGTTGTGCCGAAAATCTTTCTTACAATTTTCAAATTTTCCCCGCTTAACCCATTTTATAACCGAGACGATAAAAACTATTACCAAAATCCAAAAAATAAATCCAAAAATCCAACCAAATCCCCAAGTGGGGTTACATCCGTAAAACATATTTTTATTTTTAATTAAATAATTCCGGCCTTTATTATTATTTTTTATCTTAAATAAGTTTGGACATTTTTCAAATGCTGTTGATAATCAACGGCGCAGTGAATTTGCCCGGAATGGTCGTGCAAATAATAGAGACAATCAGTTTTTTGTGGATTTATAGCGGCATCAATGGCTATAACTCCGGGATTGTCTATCGGGTGAGGGGGAAGTCCTGAATATTTATAAGTATTGTAGGGGGAATCCAGCTGTTTGTCCGCTGTCGTAATTGGAGCCCACCAGCCATCGCCGGTGTTTCCTCTGGCATATTGGACGGTAGAATCCATATCAAGTTTCATTCCTTTCAAAAGCCGATTCCAAATGATTCCCGAAATTAATTTGGCGTCATTTGCCCCGGCCGCCTCTCTTTGAATAATTGATGCGATTTTTAGAACCGTCGTCCACTTCATGTTTTGTTTTTGAGCTTGTTGGGCGTAAGGAGAAAATTCTTGTTCAAATTTTGCCACCAATCTTTTGGCTATATCAGAGGGGCTTTCCGAAATCGGAACCAAATAAGTATCGGGAAAGTAAACTCCTTCAAAATAATCCGGTGATTGATTGGTATCGACATTTATCCATTCATTTTTTTGCGCATCGCTCCAGCTAAGATTTTTTTGTAAAATGGCGGCAATTTCTTCCTTTCTTAATCCTTCGGGAATAACCACCCATCTTAAATATGGCGAATGCGATAAAATTCGCGCAATTTCAAAAACGTTCATTGACTTTGAAATCATATATCCGCCGGAATAAATTTTTTTGCTTCTCGAAATTCCTCTAAAAGCAAAATCAAAAGCCGTTCGGCTTCTTATAAAACCCGACGACCTTAATTGACCAACTACCTGAGAATAACTATAGGAAGACAAAATTGAAAACGTTTCTTCTTTGGCTCCCCTTTGCGGAGCGCTGAAAAAAAACCAATAAATTAAAACCAAAATTAAAAATGCCGACACGGCGGCAATAAAAAAAATAAATTTTTTTCTATCTTTTAAAAAATTAAAGTCGATGCTCATTTGAGTTTAAATAAATTTATAAAAATATCAAAAGAATGTTTTACGGCAAAAAAATCCTTACTGAACCGATAGTTAATAATTCATTATATTAAAAAAATCACTTTATTCAAGATGGTCTTTGTTTTAGTTGTCAAGTCGGTCTCCCTCAAATAAATTTCTTCTGTCGCAAAAATTTGTCTCTCTTTCTACTCACAGCAAAAATCCCCTGGTGGGGATTTTGTCGTGAGCGGGTAAGGGGAGTCGAACCCCTCTCATCAGCTTGGAAAGCTGAGGTAATACCGATATACGATACCCGCGATTTTTTGAAACTTTAAGATAAAATATCAAAAATCAAAAAATAATACAAGTGAATCAATGCTGTTTTTATTTTTAAAAACCGCCAAAAACAATACCACTGAGATTTCTTGATTTTTTCAATAACAAAAAGTAATCTTATTTTATGACTTTGGGAAAGATGACAAAAAAAACCAGAGCGATTATGATAGCAATAATTGTTTTAATCGCAATTATTTTAATTTCCTATTTTATTTGGATTCGCTCCAGCTCAATAATCCCCGACGACTTTTCCAATGCCAGACAATTGGCTTGGAATTATTCCCAAATAATCGCCGGCGCGGTTAAGGACACCCCCCAAAATCTCAAACTGATTCAGCAACTTGAAAATGCCGGACAAAGCACTCAGGCGTTAAATGTTTTGATTGAAGAAGCGAAAAAAAATGCCTCCGCTCAAGATGCCGCCATTAAGCTTTCGGGAGAATTGGAAACGATGGCAAAAGAAATTCCGAACATAAAACCCCAAAAATCCGGTGAAGCAGCGCTGGTGGCGATAAGTTCTGAAACAACGCTGATATATAAACTAGTCGCTTACAATAATTATCTTTCAAATTTGCTGGAACTTTTAAGACAAAAATTGACCGGAAGATTGTATGGAGTGGCGCAAATAAATTCGGTTATAGATTCCATTAATTCCGAAATTGACGAGATTAACGGGCTCAATATCCAATTTGTCGATTATATGAAGAGCTTTGACAAGAGTTAAAAAAATGGGCCGTTAGCTTAGTTGGTAGAGCGCCTCGTTTGCAACGAGGAGGTCAGCGGTTCGAATCCGCTACGGTCCACAAAATTCAAAACCATTTATTGGTTTTGGATTTTTGGATATTTGCGGATTAGAATCTTTGGGGGTCGGGGTATTTCGTAAATACCCCGTAGAGGAAATACTAAAACCGAATGGTTTTAGAGAGTCCCGATTTATCGGGACGATGTGAGATTCCGCTACGGTCCACAAAATTCAAAACCATTTATTGGTTTTGGATTTTTGGATATTTGTGGATTAGAATCTTTGGGGGTCGGGGTATTTTGTAAATACCCCGTAGAGGAAATACTAAAACCGAATGGTTTTAGAGAGTCCCGATTTATCGGGACGATGTGAGATTCCGCTACGGTCCACAAAATTCAAAACCATTTATTGGTTTTGGATTTTTGGTATTTTTCCCGATTTGTTTGAGCGAGACAAAATTATAAATTGCAATCCCGCTTAAAGCGGAAGGTTGGCAGAGTGGTCTAATGCGCCGCACTTGAAATGCGGTATCCCGGAAACGGGATCGGAGGTTCGAATCCTCCACCTTCCGCTTTGTGCGGGAAAAAATCGTTACACTAACAACAACATCAAAGATTCAAATCCTTCCCGTTTTCGCCAACAAAAATCCGCCGGCATGGCGGATTTGTAATTTACGGAATTAATTTGTCTATTTATTCTCTTGCCTCTGTCGGCAAATAAAAACTGAAAGGATTTTTTCCAAAAGAAATCAATCTATCCGACGCTTTGTCGATCAAGGCGTTAATCGCCTCAATATGGCTCAACGGAACTTCCGCTTCCCCAATTCCGCTCCCCGGAATTGGAATATCATCAATGGGTACAAACTTTGATTTCCTGATTTTGGGGTCTATGGGAGTTCCGGTCGCGACCCTCTTTTCCAAAATTACCATAAAAAATATATCTCTATGAAAATCGGAGTCGGGACGAAACGAACGCTTTACTCTCTGAAACATCAAGTCTTTGTCCAATTTGTTTTCTGCAATCTCAATACCTGTTTCTTCAAATAATTCCCTTACGGCAGTCGATGCTGGACTCGCATCAAAATGTTTTGCTCGACCGCTCGGCAATTTCCAAGCCGGTGGTTTGACATATTTACTGCCATCTTTTTGGATGATAACCTCCCCCACATCATACACCATCAAGATTGACGGCGGACTCAAAGACAGCAAACAAATCCCCGCTGTTATTGACTCCTTTGGCATTTTAGCTCTCCTTTCTTTTCAAACTGCTAAATACATTTATAAAACAAAATAAAGACTTAGTCAAATAAAAAATTACAATTTTAAAAAAATCTGCTATCATAAATAATTGAAATATTTAACATAAAAAATATGGACTCAATTCTTATTTTTGGAGCAAAATATCTTTATATCTTTGTTCTACTCATCGCCTTGGCCGATTTTTTGAGACAATCAAAAGACAAAAGAATCAAAACGATTTTAATGGCAATTATTGCTTTGCCACTCACTTACATTTTGGGAAAGATTTTGGGTCATTTTTATTATGATCCACGACCGTTTGTCCAGAACAACTTTATTCCATTAATCCCCCATTCTCCCGACAATGGATTTCCTTCTGACCACGCCATGTTGGTGGGAGCGATAGCTTCAATTTGGATGTTTATTAACAATCGCCTGAGCTTGATTTTGTGGCTGATAGCAATATTGGTTGGCCTTTCAAGGGTTGCTGTCGGAATACACCACTATTTAGACATCGCGGGCGCTTTTGTTATTGCCATCGCTTGCGCTTTTATAGCAAATAAAATTTTAAAGATAAAAAACTTACAGAAAAAATAAATACAAAACACTTTGTTTTATTACCATCAAAAAAGACCCTCCGGTCTTTTTTGATTTTAATCTGCGTTAATCTGAGTATAAAATCCGTGTTTATTTAGGTTCTATTCTATTCCACACAACAGTCAATTGCTTTTTTAACCAATTCCCCAAGTTTTCCCATAAAACCACCTTTTTTTGTATCATGACGATTTAAAGCATCGTCATCTATTTTCTTCACATCACCAACATTAATCAATTTCATATTTAACCCCCAAAAAAGAGAGTATAAGTTATATGCCTTGTCAAAAAGTTCGTAGGCCTCATCTTTTTTTCCCATACCCAATTGTTTTGTCCCCACCTCCATAAGACGCATCGAAGCGGCGAGTAAATGCTTTGAAATGCACCAAACCTCTCCTTCATATTCTTTGATTATTTTTTTAAGCAACTCCTTTCTCATCTCGCGAACGTCTTTTATCATATCGTAATATTCGGTTTTTCCCAGCTTGGCTCCGGTAAAGAAAAAATGCTCCTCAATAGAAACCAGATTCATTATGGCGATACTCAAATCCTGATCCGAAGACAAATCCATTTTGTCTTTCTTTTTCATTTCGTCGACTTTTTGAATAAAGTCGTTTAATTTTTTTAAATTATTTTCTTTTTCCATATTTTTAAGCAAAAAGATTTGTCGTTAAATTATTTGGTAATAAAATAAAATATACCGCTTACAATAGACAAAGCAAGCACCGGGAAAACAACCTTCTCATAGGGAAAATGAGCGTGATTGTTATTTTTCTTTTTCAAATATTCATATAAATTAACCGCAATCAAAAAAATCAAACTTCCGGCTAAAATTCCCAAAAGTAATTTATCCATTCCCCACATCTTATTGAGCGGATGACCAATAATATTAGTAAAAAACAACGGCGCCGCGACAAGCGCATAATAAAGAATAACGGTTAAAGTTTTCTTCCCCCAAAAATTTATATTTTTTTTATTAAACCAGTCAAAAGTCCACATAATCAAAGAAACAATAAGCCCCCCAACCCAAGTTCCGGTTACCGTATCATCAACCCCAAAATACCTTGCCAACCCAACTCCTCCGGCAACCGCCACCGTGCAGATGGGACAAATTGCTTGCGCCGAAAAAGCCCAAAAAAATCCGACAAAAAAAACAGCGACAGACGCCAATATATTTATCCTTTTTTTCATAAAAAAATTATACATCTAAAAATTCAAATTTCAAAAAATTATCACGACTTTGCCGGAGCTAAAACCAATACAAAGAAAATGAATGCCTCGGTTAAAACGATAGTTGCGCCGGTCGGCAGATTAAACGCCAGCGATAAAAATATTCCCAGAAGCATTGATATCTCCGACAAAATAACGCTCCAAATGGCCAGAGATTTTGCCGATGACGAAAAAAGTTTCGCCGAAGAAACCGGAACAATCACCAAAGCGCTCACTAAAACAACTCCGACTATTTTTATCCCCAAAATTACCGAAACCGATAGAGCGATATAAAACAATAACTCGTATAAAGAAAGATTTATTCCGGAAAGATAAGCCAAATCCTTATTGAGCGACAAGAGTAAATATTGCTTGTATTTCACAATCATAAAAATGCCGGTGATTAAAGCGACAATTAAAATTAGCCAGATATCCGAATATTGAATCGTTAAAATATTTCCGAAAAGAAAACTGATTAAATCCGGCTGATATCCCGATTTGAGATTGATTAAAACAACTCCCAAAGCCAAACTGGCGGTAAACAAAACGCCAATAATAGCATCAACCGAAACCGTTGTCTTTTTTTCCAGCCAAAAAACCAAAATCGCAAAAATAACTCCAACAATCATTGCCCATAAAAGTGGCTGGCTGGAAAGCAAAATCCCCGCCGCCACTCCAGCCAAAGACGCATGTGCAATGCCATCGCTATAAAAAGACATTTTTCTTAACACCACAAAAACTCCCAAGAAAGCCAGCAGTGCCGCAGTAACAATACCGGCAAATATTGCTCTCAAAACAAACGGATATGAAATTAGATTGATTATGTTTTCCATTTATCAAAATTGATTATTAATTATTTAAATTATTGGTTTAGATAATATTATAGCTTTTTTAAAATTAATAACATTTAGGAACGATCAATAAAATTATATATAAAATACAAAAGTCAATTTCCAAGAAATATCCTTTCTAAAACTTTTTTCTCAATTAATTCTTTGGGATTCCATTCTGCATACCCTGCCCTTATCAAACAATGTGATATTGATGTTGATATGTGGAATGATTTAGGTTTTGAATCCTCATGAAACTAGTGTATCACAGCAGAGCCGTGACGCACCCCCCATTCATCCCCGCCCTCTCGGCGACTAAAATAACACGAGGACGCCGCCTTCGAGCGAGATTTTCTGAAATAGAAAAAAATAATAATTAATTCTTTTTATTATATATTTTAGAAAACTCTTGTCAAACTAAGTAAAAACCCTACACAATATTCTGCGTAGGGTTTTTTAAAACAATGATCACACCCCCTTTCTGAATAGCCGTATTGATGCGTATGATTATTTACTCACGGCCGCAAACCAAAATGCCCCCGCAGTGATCTCTTCGTTGGAATGAAACATTCCAATTCCGCGGCCACAATGCGAATTTCCTACGCACAAAAATGGATAGTGCCGATACGCATCCATCGGCTTGTAAAATTCATACCATGTAGAATGAAAATCCAGAGTTAATACATTGATTTTTTTCTGGATTTCCGGATATTGATTGCCTAATGAGAGAAGTTCAAAAAAATCAGCAAAATCTAGTCCCCGTCTAGAAAACTCACTCATTACTTCAACATCTTCCATCCCCTTGTTGAAACTGACAAGCAAAATTTTTACTTCTCGATTTTTTGCCCTAGTCATGTCCAACGATGGAAAATGATAAGAAACGACATCGCCATTAACCACATCGTAACGCCCAACAGTGTCAATAAAATTCTGAGACCTATCAACATCCACAGAAAAAACCCCATGCTCAAACACGGTAATTCTTTTACGCTTAAAAAACATTTTTGCCCTCCTTCTTTTGGCTCATTAGTGTTTTATACACTCATGAGCACGGTTTGATTCAACGTTCTGAATAGATTATAACACAAATATGATAAAAAATCAATAGCTCATTTAAATTTGATAACTTGCCACCAATAAAACGCTTTTTATAATCTGAAATTTTATAAATGAGTATGCTCTCTTGGTTCAACGCTTCCTCCATAAAGCTTGTCTAAAATGTTTCTGCTGATTGCTTCTTTTGGATTACCGACGCAAATCATTTTTTTATTTAAACACAAAACTTTGCTTGCCAGAGAATAAACCATGTTTATTTCGTGAGAAATCAAAATGATAGTTATGCCGTGTTCCTTGTTTAAATGTCCAACAATATCATAAAAACTCCTTACCCCTCCAATGTCTACCCCCGCCGTCGGTTCGTCCATAATCAAAAGCTTTGGACTGCCGGCAACAGCGCGAGCGATTAAAACTCTCTGCAATTGCCCTCCTGAAAGTGTTCCAATTTTTTTGGAAAGTAATTTATCAATTTCCAAATGATTGCAAACAATTTCCATATTTTTTATGTCTGATTTTTTTAAAACTAAATCCATCAGCTCTTTTGCCGTAATGGGAAACGTCCGGTCAAAGTCCAATCGTTGAGGGACATATCCAATTTCATCAATTCGTTTCATTATTGAATCGCCCAAAAAATTAACCTCTCCTTTGTGTTCCACCAGCCCCAAAATTGATTTTATCAAAACCGTCTTACCGGCTCCATTGGGACCGATAATCGTTAAAATATCTCCTTTATCCAAAGAAAAATTAACATTCTCCAAGACGGAAACGTCACCAAATTTTACCGATAGATTTTTAACATCCAGTAGAGGTTCCATTTTTCTATTTTAGCACAGATGCCATTATTTGAGCATCATTTTCAAGTAATGTTATCAAGTCGTCGTTTCCCGAAGAGCCACCATCGGCCGGATTGATTAAAACTAGATTAACCCCTTGGTCTTTGGCAATCTGTTCCAAGCTTTGAGCCGAAAATTGCGGCTCAATGAAAACGACTTTCAAATTATATTTTTTTATATCATTTATAAATTGCGAGAGGTATTGGGGGGTGGGCTCTTTTCCGGGAAACGGCTCAAAGGCGGTAACAACGTTAAGCCCATATCTTTGAGTAAAATAATACCAAGCATCATGAAAAACAGCGATATTTTTTTGGGAGACATTAGCCAAAGTTGCCGATATTTTTTTGTCGGCGACATCAAGTTTTATTAAATAAGCATCCAGATTGTTTTGATAATAATCTTTATTAGCAGGATCAATTTCCAAAATATCCTGAAAAATATTTTTAGCAATTGTTTGCGCATTATTTAGTGCCAACCAGTAATGAGGATCAACACTACCATCAGAAAATCGTCTCAAATCAATCCCTTGGGAAAGAATAAAAATCGGAGCATCGGGGGCGCCACTTTGAGCGACACCATCAATCCAATCATCAAGTCCGTTTCCTATTTTAAATATTGCCTTAACCCCTTGGAGTTCTGTTGCCGTTTTGGGAGAAACTTCAAAAGTATGAGGACTAGCTCCCGGAGGAACTACTTGAATAACCTGAATTTTATCGCCAACAATATTTCTGGCGATATCATAAACCGGAAATATCGTGGCGGCTATTTTAATTTTTTCTCCCGTTTGATTTGTAGAAATTGAGTTTGAGTTTTTATTAAAATAAAAATATAAAAAAATTCCGACAAAAATTAGCAATAAAACAATCACATAATAAATTATTTTTCTCATAATTTTATTATAACAAAAAAGGGCGCTTAGCGCCCAAAAAGATATTAATTAAACAACATGGTCAACACACTTGCACTTGGGACACGCGGCCAAAGTTCTTGGTAGGCCAACGGCCATCACCAGTTCTTCCCCACATTTGCACTTGAGAGTTACCATCCTGCCATCAGCAATACCCCTGATCGTTCGAGTTGTCATTACCGACAACAAATTTTTGGGAATCCAGACGGCGCCTCCCTGCATAAACCCATAACTTTGAGATGTGGCATTGTAATAAACCAGATACCCACCCTCGTTTTCATTCATAACTTTTACATAAACCGCATCAAATGGCTTAATTTCCGAACGATGGAAAAATCCGACCGCTACCTCTTTTTTGGATTCATCCAAAAGAACTGCTCTGTAAATTTCCTGGTTTTCCAATTTTGTCGTTTCAATAAATCCGATTGCTACCTCTTTTTTGGATTCATCCAAAAGAACCGCTCTGTAAATTTCCTGGTTTTCCAATTCAACCACTTCGCTGAATTGGACAAATCCATCGATCGGACACCTCTTAGTGTAACAATCGGATCCTTGGCAATCGCTTCCTTCGAAAACTTCCAAGCCATCATCGATTTCCATAACCGTCTCCTTTCGTTTGAAAAATGCTAACCAAACAATACATAAAAAAACACTCTTTGGCAAGAGTGTTGATGTCTAAACAACTCTATAAAATTTTTAAATACTTGGTGGACCTGAGGGGAATTGAACCCCTACTTCAGCAATGCGAATGCTGCGTAATACCGTTTTACTACAGGCCCAAAAGTCACAAATGCGGCAAACTTTAATACTCAAATCCAAAAATTTTTAGATGTTGAGTATTGAAGTTTGATAATTTCTGATTTAATTAATATTTGAACCGGGCAAAATATCTTCCATTGTCGTCAAAAGAATCGGCCCATCCCCTTCATTGCTTGCCGCAAGCAACATTCCATTGCTTTCCAATCCCATTAATTTTCTCGGCTCCAAATTGTAAACGACAATAATATTTTTTCCGATTAGATCTTCGGGATTATATTTTAAACCAATTCCGGCAACTATTTGTCTCTCTTCGACCCCTAAAGAAATTCGGAGCTTTATCAACTTTTCGGAACCTTCTACTCTTTCGGCTTCAAAAATCTTGGCGACTTTTAACTCAACTTGTTTGAAAGTATCATAATTTATCATAGTTTATCAATTTTATTTATTTTAAAGTTAAAATCAACCCCACACCTTTTGGCAATTAAAATCTTTGCCCCACTATGTTTGCTATGTTATAGAATAGGAAATCTTAAAATACAAGCTCCAAAAAAATATTATCAAAAGGTGCAGAATCAAACTCAAGAGACCTCCCTGTCTTTTCTAACTAAATTAAAATAAACATCGGAAACCGCATAAAGCAAAGCAAAAACAATCGGCCCCACCACAAAACCCATCGGCCCAAAAACACTCACCCCTCCAATCACCCCGATAAAAACAACGAGCGGATGGACTTTCATTCCCTTGCCCACAAGAATCGGCCCCAAAGTATTATCTATCAACCCAACAGCCAAGATTCCCCAAATCAAAAGTCCAAGCGACATAATCAAGCTTGAAGTAAAAAAACTATAAATAATCACCGGGATGATAATCAATGAAGTTCCCAGAGTCGGGACAAAGGCAGCGACAAAAGTCAGGCCTCCCCACAAAGAAGGATTGGGAATTCCAAAAATATAAAATCCGATGCCACTAACAATGCTTTGTAAAAAAGCAACAGTCAAAGAACCTCTTACTACCGAATTAGTCGCCTCTTTCATTTTCTCTATAAATAAGCTGTTGTATGGCTCGTTAAGCGGGCTATGTTCGATGAGAAATTTTTTGATTCTTCTGCCGTCTTTAAATAAATAAAATAAAATAAATAAACTCAAAATAAACATCAAAAAACCCCTGGCAATGCCGGTAAAAATTTGAGCGACATTTCCCAAAAACCAGTCCAAAACCGAACGCGCATAAGAAGCCAAATCAAAAGGACCCATAAAGGCCGGCAGTGATTCGTTTATCTTTTGATTAAGCCAACTTACGGAGTTTGATATTTGAGCATTGCCCGAAGAGGAAAAAAATGAATTATAAAGACTATATGTTTCGTTTAAAACTTGTGAACCAACAAAAAATAACGGCAACAAAAAAACAACCAAAACCAAAAACACCATCAAAAGCGATGATGCCGCTTTTGATTTTATTATCTCCAAAACTTTCAAATATACCGGCCAAAAAGCTATAGCAAACACCGCCGACAAGATAATTGCCGTTAAATACGGCTCAACAATAAAAAACGACACAATCAACAAAAAGAAGAAGAGAAACGCCAAAAGTAAAGACTGAGACCTGTTTGATTCCATTTTTTAAAAATAATTTAATTTTAAAAACTCCATAATTAAAATTATTCTATCACAAATCAAAACTAATTTAAACAAATACCGATATTTGACATAATCGATTTAAAATTGTATTTTATTAATCAGAACAACTCGGAAAGGAGCAAGCGATAATGACGAGCGTCATCGGATTGTCCAACGACCATGAAGTTGAGATTATTTTGTTCAATGGGATTTGCAAGGCGTTAAAAAACGTTGCCGCCATAATCAAAATCAAAAACGATAAAAAATATTTTGAAAATATCTGGGTTGGATTGATTGCCATCAGAAAACTCTGGATAAAATCGGCATTCCCAAAGTATGAAATGGAATCCGATTATTGCGACCTTCTCTCCAAATTCTTTCTTTGCAACAATGACGGCCACATTACCGAAAATGTCCGCAATGTCGTTTTGTCCTTGTGCTATGAGAAAAACGGAAATGTTTTTATGAAAATCCCCCCAATTAACGACGAAAGCGACCCGATTCCAGCCGAAGAAACGTTAGACCTCGGCCCAATGCCTGATTTCGTCCATAACAAAAATCCTCGCTAGAGGATTTTATTTTGATAAAATTTTTGTTAAATGTTTTTTTATTTCTTCCAGTTTTTTATTTTCTTTGGCTTCTATATTTAACCTCACCAGATCTTCCGTGTTTGATGGCCTAATATTAAACCACCAATCCGAAGACAAAACTGAAATTCCGTCAATAAAATAAATTTTATTGCCTTTTTTGGAAAATATTTTCTTTATTTTTGAATAACTCTCGGAAAGCTTTTTTAAATCAAATTTGAAATTAATTTCTTGAGAAACAAAAATTTTGGGTAACATATCCAATAGTTGATAAAAATCATAAGGCAATTTTGAAACGGCACCAACAACTTTTATCATTGCCAAAATCGCCGAGCCGGAAAAATTATCTTCCGGAAAATAATAATGCATAGACGATTCCACTCCGGCAAAAGCTTTATTTTTTCGACAAACGTCTTTCATAAATAAATGACCGACTCTTGTTTCTATAAAATCAAACTCGTCTGAAATCTCGGATGAATTTTTAATCAAACCCATCATATATCGACAAAGGACGGTAAAAACAACCGGTTGCTTCTTGTTGTCCGACTCCTGCGCTAATATTCTCCAAATATTTTCGGGTCTGATAACTTTTCCTTTGCCATCGGCAAAAAGAGCCCTGTCGCCGTCTCCATCAAAAACAATCCCGATATCGGCTTTATATTTTAAAACTGCATCAGCAATATATTTTTGAGCTATTTTTTGAGTCGGATCCGGACCATGCGCCGGAAAATTTCCATCAAGATTATCGTTGATTATAATTGCTTCTACATTTTTTGGAAATTTAATTTTATTTATTACCGGCGAAGCAGAGCCATTGGAGCAGTCTATTACCGCTTTTGTTTTTTTAGAAACATCAAAATAACGGGAGAGCTCTTCTGCATATTTTAAGTCAATATTTTTTCTTATGGTTTTGTTTTTTGTCTTCTTTAACTTTGTTTTAGAGTTATTCTTTAAAGAAGACATTTTTAAAAATAAATCCTCTCCTCCAATAAAAAGCCCCGAAGAATCAACCACCCCCAAACCATTGTCGTTTTTTGGATTATGCGATGCCGTTACCACCACTCCGCCTTCGGCTTTAAAAAAATCGACGGCAAAATCAAGCATGGGAGTGGTAATAATTCCGACATCCACCACATTAAACCCGGCAGAGTTAAGTCCATCTTCAAGCGCTTTGCTTAAATTTGGAGAGCTTAATCGAGAATCTCTCCCAATAACTATTTTGGCGCCTCTCTTAAAAATTGAGGTCAATTTGAAACCAATTTCAAAAACTTCTTTTTCATTGATTAAAGAAGGATACTCCCCTCTGATGTCATAGAGTCTAAAAATTTCCTTGTTCATTTTTTTATTTTTTATTCACCCCCATCACCACTTAAAACTTTTTTTGCCAAAGTCGAAACTTTTTTGTTGTTTCTTTCTTGATTGTTCAAAAAATTGCTCGCTTTAACCAAGACCTTTCTGTTTTCATTATTTCTCGGTCCATAAAAAATTTTCAACGCATCTCTATACCCAAACCAACCAAATCCCTGAGAGCGCTCTTCTAATTTTACATTGCTTCTATCTGTTTCGCCAAGATAAAAAATCACCGTCTTAAATACTTTTTTATTGTTTTTGATATAAATCCAATTTTCATAAGCCCTAAAGCCGTCAATAAAATGAATATCGTTTTTTGCTATTCCGGTTTCTTCTTTTGTTTCTCTCAAGGCGGTGGCAAAACTTTTTTCTTCTTTTTCTATTTTCCCTCTTGGGAAAGTCCATTGAGACCTGCCGTAATAAAGCAACAAAAACTGAATTTCTCCTTTATATCTGCGATAAATTATAATGCCGGAAGAAATTTCTCTCTCTGAGGGATTTGTCTTAAAATCGGTTTTTTCTTTTCTAAAATACGGCTTTGATTCGTTTTTAATCATTTTATTAAATTATATCAAATTTAAAATTTTGGGATTGATCCAAAACAACATTAACGGATTGCCCCTTTGAAATCCGACCGGATAGAATTTCTTTGGAAAGTTCCGACTTGATACTTTCGTCAATTGCCCTTCTTAATGGTCTGGCACCAAAAGCCGGATCATACCCTAAGGCGGCTATTTTTTCAATTGCGTCTTCATCAAATTTAATAACTATTCCTTGTGATTCGTCAAGATTTTTTGCCAAGCTCGCCAAATTTATTTTGGCGATACTAGTAATATCTTCTTTTGATAACGGCTTGAAAACTATAATGTCAGAAAATCTGTTAATCAATTCCGGCTTAAAATAATCAAATAATTTTTTCTTTATTTCATCGGCAAAATCCTGAATTTTTTTACCGGCAGCAATCTGTTCTTGAATATAAACCGACTGGGCGTTCGATGTCGCAATGATGATCGTATTTTGAAAATCAACCACTCGTCCCAAACTATCGGTCAATCTTCCGTCATCAAAAACCTGTAAAAACAAATTTAAAATATCCGGATGAGCTTTTTCAAACTCGTCCAACAAAATTAAACTGTAAGGGCTCTGAATAATTGCCTCAGTTAAAGAACCGGCAATTTTTCCGTCAGTCGAACCGATAAAACGGGAGATGCTCTCTTTTTGTTGATATTCGGACATATCAAAACGAACCATGAATTTTTCCGAACCGAATTGGATTTCGGTCAAAATCTTGGATAATTCCGTTTTCCCCACTCCAGTCGGTCCAACAAAAAGAAAAGTTGCTATTGGCCCGCCTTTGCGAGAAAGACCACTACGATAAGCCCTGAGAGCTTCGGAGACTGCCGACACCGCTTTGTCTTGGTCTATATAATTTTCATGAATAATCGACTCCAAATTTAAAAGCGTTTGAGCCTCCGCTTTCCCTGTTTTGTGTATTGGAACATTTATCTTTCTCTCTACAACTTCGGCAATATCGTCTCCGTTTATGCTTTTTTGCCCTTTTTGCGTGGCAGAAGCAAGAGCTTCTTTAAAAATTTCTCTGGCATTTGCCGGCAATGGCTTATAATTGAAATATTTTCCCGCTAGAAAAACCGCTTGCTTTATAGCTGAAAAATTTATAGACACTTTATATGTTTTTTCCATAACCAATGAATCGTAAGTCAAAAGAGTTATCGCTTCTTGTTGCGATATTTCTCCGATATTTAAGTTTTCAAAAACTTCGGAAAATCCGGTTTCATTTTGAATATATTCTTTATACTCTTTTGGATAAGTCGCTCCGATGACGGGAAAAGCATCGCTCTTTATAACCGGCATCAAAAAATCATAAAGTTGAATGGAGCTGGATTGAGCTTTTTGGGCAAGCAAGTGAATTTCTGGTATGTATAAAATTATATTTCCCGCCGCTATTATTTCTTTGACTATTTTGGCAAAAAGATCGGAAGTTTCATTTTCAGAACTTTGTGATATTAAATCTCCTATCGAAAACTTAACCAATCTTCTGTCAAAAAGAGTTTTTGGAACATTGTCGGAAACAATATTCAAAGCCAAATGAGCCACTAAAGATTCCTTGCCAATACCGGGTTCCCCTATTAAAAGAACATTTCTGCTCCCCTGCCTTGATAAAATATCAACCATCTGATCATATTCTTTTTGATGACCTATCAAAAAACCTTCCACTCCGGCTCTGGCCAAATCGGTTATATCCTCCGAAAAATTGTCCAAAAGCGGAGTCGGGCGAGAAGTAAAGGTTCTATTAACCCTTGATGGTTTTATTTTTACCATTTTCATTCCAAATCCTCCGGTAAAAAAAGGAATTCTCCATCTGCTTTTGGAAAACTTTCCAAAAACCATCGCCGAATCCACGTCTTGGGCGCTAATTGAAAAAAAATCCATTATTTTTGAGATATACGGATCGTTGACGGATGTTAAAGATGAAAACAGTAGATCGCTTTCTACCGAATGTCTTCCGTGAAAATCGGCATCAATTGCAGCTAGCCAAAAAATTTTTTTCATCTGCTCCAAGAGTTCGCTTTTTGAAACTTTACTTGAATTGTTTATTGAGTTTTGTAATTCTTTTTCCGTTTTTTCCTTAAAATCTTTTATTGAGACGTCCAATCTCGATAACGCCAATTCTACCGGACCGGTATCCATAAGCTCCATAATCATCGCCAAATTCAAATCTCCTCCCAAACTCAATATTTTTTCAAAAGCATTAACCGAATAATGGATAGATTCTCTATCAACACAAAGAGCGACATTGTTTTTCGGGATTTCTCCCTTTAATAAAGCTTTAATGGAAAAATGCGATGAGCGAAAATGAAAAATATAATCCAATACAAAAAGGGACCCCAAAACTGCCGCCCAATTCAAATGCGAAATATTGGAAAGAAATCCGGCGACGATAGCTCCTAAAACGAAAATAAAAAAAACATAAAAAAATATTCTGGATAGCGACCTACCCATTCTATCGGCATTAAACAAATAATGATTAAAACTTACCTGCTCAATTCCAATTCTCAAATATTTATTTTTTTCGTTTTCGTTATTTTCAGACATAAATATCTTTAATTTAAAAATTATTTAAATATTTTATAAACGGCAAAAATTGGAAAAACCGCCCACAATAAATAAACGAGTAGAAAAAATGCCATTATCAATAAATATCCCAATCCGCCAAATAAAATTCTAAATAATCTAAACAGAAAGCCCAAAACATAGCCATAAATATTATATTCCTGATACAACGGCTGAAAGAGAAATCTTAAATTGATTCTTATTGCCAAACTCCTTTCCAATCCTCTTATAATTCCAAGCGCTTTACCGTAGATAAAATGAAATCCGTCCCAATACCAATGCTTGAAAAAAAGAAGGATATCTAATATAAAATTTTTGAGAGAATAAACCAAAATCATAATTACTTCTATTATAACAAAAAGCGCCTCAAAAGGCACTTTTTTGTAATTTAAAGAAAAGATTTTTTCTTTAATCCAAAATCCAAAAAGTTTTTATGCTTTATTTTCGGAAACAATATAGTCATAGATATTCAATAGTGCCACTATACCTTCGCCTATCGCCGGACCGATTTGGGCATAAAGACCGTCTGCTACATCTCCCGCCGCCCAGATACCCGGCATTGATGATTGTTGAGTTTTAGAGTCAACTAAAATATGCCCCTTGGCGTCGGCCTTGACCAAATCCTTTATCAATCCGGAGTTTGGCGTCCATCCTATAGAAACAAAAACTCCGGAAACATCGAGAGTTTTTTCTTCGTTTGTTGTTGAATCTTTGTATTTCATTCCTTTGACAAAAGCATCTCCAAAAATTTCTTGAGTATTGGCATTGTTTATAATTTCCACCTTGCTTTCTTTTTCTATTTTTTCTCTATAAACGGCATCGCCTTTTATGCCACTTCTGGTAATTAAATAAATTTTTGAAGCATACGGCAAAAGATCTATAACCGCTTCAAGCGCGCTGTTTCCTCCGCCGATTACCGCCGCCGATTTGCCTTTCATCAGCGGAGCATCACAGATAGAACAATAAAAAACTCCTTTGCCTTCATATTCTTTTTCTCCGGGAACTTCTAATTTTTTATAAACGCTACCCGCCGCATACAAAATGGTTTTTGTTTGATAAATTCCGCCGGCGCTATCGGTTATTTCAAAAAGATAATCACCAAGCTTTTTTACGGAGACAACAAGCAATCCGTCTTTAATTTCAATTCCGTCATTGGCTCTTAGTTGCTCTTCGATGGTTTTTGCAAAATCAACTCCGCTAATTGATTTATATCCGATAAAATTTTCAATAGACGCAGAATTGACCGATTGACCACCAAAATCTTTGGTAATTAAAACCGATTTTAATTTTTTTCTTGAGGCATAAATACCGGCAGCCACTCCTGACGGTCCTCCGCCGATTATTGCAACATCATACATATTTTTTATTGATTAATAATTAACAATCACCACAAAAAATCTAAGATTTTTTTCCAAAACTAATATTCCTTAAAACATACAAAATCAAGGTTATGGTTATTGAGGCAATTATTGCAAAATCAACAAGTCCCAATCCAACCAAAGCGCCAACCGCCGCCACAAACCAGATCAACGCGGCAGTTGTTACTCCTTTTATTTTTTCTTCTGTTTTTATAATTATGCCTGCTCCTAAAAATCCGATACCAACAACGATATTGGCAACAACCGTCAAAAACCCGCTATTTCTGGCAATAACATCGGAAAGATTTTCCGGAGAAATTGCCACAATATAAGGAAGGGTTATAGATATCATGGCAAAAATAGCGGCACCGGAAGCCACCGTCATACAAGTTCTAACTCCGGCCTCTTTACCTATAAGCTCTCTTTCAAATCCCATAATAAATCCCAACGCCAAAGCTATAACCAACCTGATTAACATCTGTTCAAGAGTTAACATAATAAAATTATTTTTTAATTTTAATAAATTCGGTCTAACAAATACCGATTAGTTTAATTATAGCTTATTGTTGGGATTTTGGTAATTGATTTTATTTTTTGGAACTCAATACTTGATCAATAGCTCCCCTGTCAAAACCGACAATAATAGTGCCGTTAATATCTATTACCGGGACTCCCATCTGGCCAGATTTTTTAACCATATCCGCCAGCGCTTCTTCATCAGCCTCAACGTTGTAATCTTTATATTCCACTTTATTTTTATCAAAGTAATCTTTTGCCATTTTGCAATACGGGCAATGCGTAGTTGAATAAATTTTTATCATATTTTTTAAATTAATTATATTTTCTAAAGTATCGTTTGAATTTTACCTCCTGCAATTTTTTGAGAATTTACAAGTTTTCATATTCTATAATATTTAATTTAATTATAACACCAAAAAATAAATTAAAAAAACTACCATCAAATCGTTCACAAATAACGGAAAAACATTTTCAAAAAATCATATCGGACAAAATTGAATGCAAACTTGCTTCGGAAATCATATCAAAAATCAATTGAGTAAATATAAGCGACCGACACAAATCTGTCAAGTATCTCACGATCGTGAGATACTTGACAGATTGATTTTATTGTTTTTTGCCGTCTCAAATATACGCCCCAAACCTTATTTTGAGTGAAATTTGTTAGTATTATTGATATTGACCACGGGTCAAATTTCAGATCGGTGGCAAATATGAGCACCAAACAAAGATAAAGTTTTAGATGAAAATCGAGAAAAATTTATTGGCTATTTCTGTAATTTGGAGACAATAAGTAGTAAAATGTTTTTTATGATTTCTTTTTCATCACCATTAACTTCAATTTCAGGCATCGGACAAAAAATTTCAGAAAAACTTTCCAAGCTTAAGCTCAAAACGGTTAAAGATGTTTTATATTACTTTCCTTTCAGATATTTGGATTTTTCAAAAATATCAAAAATATCCGACCTTGCCGAAGGTCAAATAGCGACAGTTTATGGAAAAATAGAAAAAGTCGGCATCTATAAAACTTTCCACAAAAAAATGTGGATAGTGGAGGCAACCATTTCTGATGAAACCGGAAAGGTTAAAGCCGTTTGGTTTAATCAAAAATTTCTAATTAACACTTTAAAAGAAGGAAAGTTTGCTAATTTTGCCGGAAAACCGATGCTTCAGGGAAAACATCTTACATTCCAAAATCCAATGTTTGAAATTATTAATGATGAATTTCAGGAAACTCGCCACACCGGCCGATTGGTTCCGGTCTATCCCCAAACCGAAGGGGTCACATCAAAAATGATTCGTTTTGTTGTCAGTAAAATATTGCCTGATTTTGCCGACAGTCCCGAATTTTTGCCGGAAAATGTAGTTCAAGAATTTAATTTTCCTTCACTCGCCGACTCGTTTGCTCAAATTCATTACCCGGACACGATAGAACAAGCTCAAGAAGCTGAAAGGAGGTTTTCTTTTCAAGATTTATTTTTACTGCAACTGGTAAACGCTTCCGAGCGGGAGCATCTTTCAAAACAAGATGCCTACTCATGCGATTATTCTCCGGAATACATAAAAAAGCTTTTTTCATATATACCATTTGAATTGACGCTGGCTCAAAAAAAATCACTCTATGAAATTCTTGAAGATTTAAAAAAAACGCACCCGACAAGCCGTCTACTTCAGGGAGATGTTGGTTCGGGAAAAACCATCGTTGCCGCAATCGCATCGCTAATTGTAGCCAACAATAATAAACAAGCAATTTTGATGGCTCCAACGGAAGTCCTTGCCCGCCAGCACTATGAAACGTTCAAAAAATATTTTGAAGAATTTTCTGACGGCATAGCGCTACTAACGTCGGCCCAAACATTATCTTTTCATGGAGATGGGCTGGAAACGGAAATCTCGAAAAAGGAACTTCTTTCCCAAATCAAATCCGGAAAAATAAAAATAATTATAGGAACTCACTCTATAATTCAAAAAGGAGTTGAATTCAAAAATCCGGCATTGGTGGTAATTGATGAACAGCATCGTTTCGGAGTCAATCAGCGCGCATTGCTCACACGCGGATATTCACAGATTAATACACGGATAAAAACGGATGATGCCAAACCGAACTTAATTTACGAAGATCTTACATACAAAATAAGAGGAGCGCTATTTAATGTTTACAATCAAATTGGATCGGGTCATAAAGAAGTTATTTATCACAAAGCACTACTCGAAGAACTACGGAGCAAGAGAATTAATTTCGATACTGAAAAATCCATCACGATAAAATATAACGATAAAAAGGTTGGCGCGTATAAACCAGACCTGATAATAGAAAATAAAATAATATTAGAATTGAAAGCATTGCCATTTATTGGAAATATTGAAAAAAGACAAGTATGGAATTATCTTAAAGGTTCTGAATATAAATTAGCTCTATTGGTGAATTTCGGAAATGTAAAACTAGAAATACAAAGGATTATTTACGACAAAAATTATGATAATCCGAATAAATCCGAGTCTAATCAGAGTAAATCCGAGTTGGTGATACCACACCTGTTGAGTATGAGCGCAACACCAATACCCCGCACTCTCGCCTTAACCGCCTTTGGAGATTTGGATTTATCCTTGATAAATGAACTGCCAAAAAACAGAAAACCAATTATCACCAAAGCCGTGACTTCAGCTAATCGCCAGAAGGCCTATGATTTTGTCACTCAACAAATAAAATCCGGGAGACAAGCTTTTGTTATTTGTCCGCGAATAGAACCACCCGATCCGGAAGCTCCCCTGACTGGCCGCCAGTTATTTAATTTGGAGGTAAAATCGGTTAAAGAAGAAACGGAAAAATTATCCAAAAAAATATTTCCGAATTTCAAAATCGCTTCTTTGCACGGACGAATGAAGTCGGCGGAAAAACAAAAGATAATGACGGATTTCAAAGATAAAAAATATGATATTCTGGTTTCCACTTCAGTAATTGAAGTCGGCATAGACATCCCCAACGCTACCGTAATGCTTATTGAAGGTTCCGAACATTTCGGTCTTTCCCAATTGTATCAGTTTAGAGGGCGCGTGGGCCGAGGAGAGCATCAATCATATTGTTTTTTGTTTTCGGATATTAATTCAAAAACAACCGCTTACAGAATGAAGGCGCTGGTAAACGCCAAAAATGGATTTGAGCTGGCAGAAATTGATTTGAAATTAAGAGGTCCGGGTCAGTTTTTGGGGCAAGAACAATCTGGACTACCCGACCTGGCAATGAAAGCCATTCAAAATCCTCAGCTGGTCCAGACTGCCCGAGACAGCGCTTATGAAATTATAAAATCCGATCCGGAACTTGAAAATCATCCCTATCTGGCCGCCTATGTTAAAATGTTCAGAGAGCAGGTGCACCTTGAATAACTAACAACCTGCAACAAAAAAACTCACGACAGACAAAATCAAATAAATTATAATTATTATTTAACAATATAGAATACAATTTGATAAAAAAATTTATTGTTACGCTATCTCTCCTTTGATTATTCCCCTCTCTTTGAGGTCTTGGATATATTTGACGACTTTGGGTGATGTTTTTTGAGATATAAAGACATCATCTTTAATTAACGTTATTGATTGAAGATCTATAGATGTGGCGGAGAGGACATAAAGATCTCCATTAACTTTCTTAAGGCTAGGGAGATTTACGGATGTGGCGGAGTAGGCATCAAGATCTCCATCAACTTCTTTAAGATTGGGGAGATCTATGGATGTGGCGGAGTAGGCATTAAGACCTCCATTAACTTTCTTAAGGTTAGGGAGATTTATGGATGTGGCGGAGAGGGCATAAAGATATTTATGAATTTCTTTGAGATTGGGGAGATTTATGGATGTGGCGGAGGGGGCATAAAGCTCTCCACAAACTTCTTTGAGAGCTGTAAGAATGGGAAGTTGTTTTATGTCTGGGGTTTTAAGAATAATACCTCCACCAATAACAAATCCTTCGGGATTAATGGGGATTGGAGGGACAGTATCATTTCCTTGTTCTTTGAGAGTTTCGGATATGGATTGAGAAAGGGACTCTTTCATCTTTTCCAGATTGGAATCTACCTCTTTTTGAAGTGGGATGATTTCTTGTCTTGTTTTATCACTTCCTGTTTGAGAGAACTCTTCTTTGAGTTGTTCTAACAAGGCCAGAGATTGTTTGGTCTTTTCTTTGAGTTCTTTGATGTTTGGGCAGTTAAGAGGCATTATAAATAAAAACAAATTTATTTATTTATCGCCACAAATAATATCAGCTAAATTACTAACAGACTCCATTTCTTTGACGGCGTTGGCAAAATTTGTTTCTATTTCTTCAAGCTCCATCTCTATTCTTTCACTATTTTTTTTAACTTCTTCACCATCACCTTCAAATTTTTGGTATGCCGGTATTTCTTGCCCGGAAATTTCCTGAGCAACATCAGATAATTCTACCGAGCTAATCTTGGAATCATATTTTATATCTTTTTTATTTATCATCTTTAAACCCTTAATTGACCAACTCTTTGGATCAACTTCAATTAAATTCCATGGCTCTCCCTCAAATAATCCACCCCAACTTCTAAAAACATATAAAATCTGAGCCGCCTCTTTTGGAGCCAATATAAAAGCTGGCCTCACTATCATGTCATACAAATAATAATCAAGTGGCTGACTAAACCCTTCAGATCTCCAGGCCTCAATTATTGAATTTAACTGCCTAAACGAAAGTGCTATAGATTCAAATTTAAATCCAGTTATCTTTTGCTCCAATCCTCCATCTGCATCTATTCCAAGCGATCTAAAATCTTCGCCGGCATTTAGTCTTTGAATTATAGAAAATGCCCGCGTCATATTCCAAACTTTCTCCATAGCTCCGATGGGTGCCGAAACATTACCTTTTTTATCAGCCAACAAAGTAACGGCAGAATCAAAAAGATCCCTTGAATACCCTTTATTTTTTGATGGATTAACAATTGATTCGGCAAGTGGTTTATTTATTTCTTGATCCGGATATTGATATTCATAAACATTTGTTAAAATTCTGTTGACGGATGCCTGATCAAGCTTACTTCTGTTTAAAAAATTCTTTCCTATATTTCCGGTAAAAATAATTCCAAATCCTCTTTGTACCAAAAATTGTTCGCTTCTCCCACCCATACTAAAAACTCCATTTTTACCCGGTTCTGACGCCAAAAAAGCGTTAAGCGACGCCAAAGTTTCCGGAGATAGATAATTAAACTCATCAATAACCACCACTTTACCCTCCTGAGCCGCTCTTGCAACCGGCTCATATATTGTTTTGGTTTCAAGTTGTTTTTGAGCCGCGCTACTTTTTACCACCTGCTCTATCGTATCAAAAGCAAATTTTTTATCATCACCGACAACTCCCGGATTATCCTTGGCAAAATTTTCTTGAGCCAATTTAATCATTTCCGGAACTTTTTGAGGATCAACTTCATTTACCGTCAGTCCAAATCTGGCGATTAATTCTTCGGGCACCATCCTGGAATGCGCTTGAATAAATTCATAATTATGCTCACCGGACATTTCCTTGGCAATTCTTCTGGCGGCGACCGTTTTTCCAGTTCCTGTTTCACCCAATAGCGTGAAAACGCCAACTTTATTTTCATCGTTTAATGCTCTTTTAGCTTTTTCTCTTATGGCTCCATAAACTTTTTCGACATTTGGAGTTGTAATTAATCCGGTGTCATCATATTCTTTTCTCCAATTTCTTAACTTTATTATCCAGTGAGTAATAAAAGATTGAGGATTTTCTCTGGCAACTTTGTTTTCCAAAAATTCCAAAAGCAAAGTATTTGTTTTTTCCAATCTGGCTATGTCTTGAGCAACATTAGCATCATCAGGTCTGCCTTTTTGAGACTCTCTTAATTTATCAATTTGATCGTTTGACTTAGCAATCAAGTCATTTATCTCTTCACGTTTTCTTCCGTATCTTATCATTCGTATCATTCCTCTATCTTTCGTCTTTTGTGTTTCTTCTTCACCGCCAATCAACTCTATGGTTTCTTTAATTTTTCCTTCTAAGGCCGACATTTCTTTATTAACCGAAGACTCAAGTATCGCCTCGCTTCCGCTCTCTTCAAGATAATCGGATAAAAGCTCTTCCGCTTCTTTTAGCACGGAATCTGTCTTTTCTGCGCTATCGACGTCTTTGCCTGATAACATACTCTGTCTCCTTTCAAGAGTTCGTAACTTAATCAACAACGAATCCTGACCTTCCCCAGACGCATCGTCCGATTCGAGCTTTTTTGCTCTAGATTTTTTAATTTCAGAATCGGATTCTCTACTATTTTTTTTAAACATATTAATAAAATCGACTTAAATTATTTATCTTCATAATATAACAAACACTGGACACGATCAATGGCGAGATTTATATTAATTAAATAATTCCGGTTTATTGCGATAATTTAGTGCATCAGCATGCCCGACTATATTCCGCAAACAGACACCTTTTGACGAATAAAAAATAAACGTTGAAAAATAGAAAATTATCCTCAAGATGAATGGTTTTGATTTCCATGCTCAAACCAAGAAAAAATTTTTTGCAAATATCCAAAACACAAAAAATGTAGCGGCAATATTACAAAATAGGATAAAATTTTTGACATAAAATTAGTTTAATGCTTTAATTAATTCCTAATTTCATACTTTATGAAAATTCGCAATATCATAATTATTGCGCGCCCCAAACAATTTTGCCGAAAGCAAAATTATGAGGCAGGCGTTAACCGCCTCTTTTTTTAATTTCAAATATGGAAATAAGAAACATAGCAATAATCGCTCACGTGGACCATGGGAAAACCGCTCTTACCGATGCGCTTATGCGTCAAACCGGAAAGGTTGAAAGCGGAGTCAGCATGGACAGCAATGCGCTTGAAAAAGAGCGCGGAATTACGATTTACTCAAAAAACACATCAATATTTTATCCATCCGCAAGCTCAGGACGTCCCGTAACAAAAATCAATATCGTGGATACTCCCGGACATGCTGATTTTGGCTCCGAGGTGGAACGCGTTTTGCGTTCTATTGATTCGGTGCTTTTGGTTGTAGATGCCCAGGAAGGCCCCATGCCTCAAACAAGATTTGTTTTAAAAAAATCTCTCGAACTGGGACTTAAGCCAATTGTGGTTATAAATAAAATAGACAAGCCGGCCGCTAATCCGACTCTATCGCAAGAATTGGTTTACGAATTGTTTTTTGAATTAGGCGCCAGCGAAGAACAACTTAATTTTCAAACCGTTTATTCAATCGGTCGCGAAGGAATCGCCAAAAAACATTTATCCGACGAGTCCAAAGATCTTGCTCCTCTATTGGATACTATTTTAGAGTTTGTCCCTCCGGCAAAATCAAATACTCAAGCACCACTACAAGCTCAGCCGTTTAATTTGGCTTATGATAATTTTTTGGGAAGAATGGCTATTAGTAGAATATATGAGGGGAAAATAAAAAATGCCGACATGGTTTTTGTAATCAAACCATCGGGAGAAACCAGAAAAGCCAAAATCACAAAGCTGTTTACATTCAACGGACTTGCCAGAAAAGAAGTAGAAGAAGCGGATGCCGGAGATATTGTTATGATCGCCGGAATTGCCGATATCGATATCGGAGAAACAATCGCGGCAGCTGATAACCAAAAACCACTTCCGGCCATCACCGTTGATGAACCAACCATCTCGTTGAATTTTTTGGTTAACGATTCGCCTTTTGCCGGACGTGATGGAAAATTTGTTACCACTCGTCAGATAAAAGAACGCTTAGAAAAAGAGCTGGAAGTAAATATCGGGCTTCGCGTAGATTTTTCACAAAATGATTATTATAAAGTATTTGGTCGCGGAGAATTGCATGTCGCCATTCTTTTGGAAAATATGCGCCGGGAAGGATACGAACTTCAGGTTTCTCAGCCTCAAGTAATTATTAAGGAAGTTGATGGACAAAAAATGGAACCGTTTGAAGAAGCAATTGTCGATGTTCCTCAGGAATCATCCGGCGTTGTTATAGAAAAAATGGGCCGACGCAAAGGACAAATGATGAATATGCAAAATCATGATAACTGGCTGAGATTAACTTTTGAAGTTCCAACCAGAGGGCTTTTGGGATATAGAAGCGAATTTGTTATAGACACCAAAGGAGAGGGAATTTTATGTAGTCGATTTATCGGATTTAAGCCATACACCGGAGAAATAAAAAAACGCGATGTCGGTTCGATGGTTTCTATGGAAACGGGAACTGCCTTAGGTTATTCCTTGGCCAATCTTCAGGATCGCGGAACCTTATACATAGATCCGGCAACCGAGGTTTATGAAGGTATGGTTATTGGTAATGTTTCAAAAGGTATTGATTTAACGGTTAATCCCATAAAAGGAAAACACCTAACCAATATGCGCGCTTCAAGAGCTGATGAAGCACTCAATCTAACTCCCCCCATGAAACTTACACTAGAAAGAGGCCTCGAGATAATGGCCGAAGACGAATATTTGGAGATCACTCCCAAAAACATTCGCCTGCGAAAACAAGTGCGTTCTCAATTGGATAGAGTCAGAGTCCAACGTAAAAAAGAAAATTAAAAACTGCTAATAATGAGCAGTTTTTAATTTAATATTTTGTAGCGACATTAGTCCAATTTTACTCTGACTTTTTTGCTTTTGGTTTTATGAACTTTGGGGAGCACTATTTTTAATATCCCCTCTTTTAGCGATGCTTGCGATTTGTCCGGATCAATTTCTTGAGGCAAAATTATTGAACGAGAAAACTTTCCCCAAAAACATTCTTGATAAAGATAGTCGTCTTTTTTCACTTTTTCTTTTTTTTCTCTTTTGCCTTTTATGGTAACCGATTCGGGAGTGATGGCAATATCCAAATCATCCACATTAACTCCGGCAATTGTCGATTCTATAACAATATTTTCGTCGTTTTGATAAACATCTATCGTCAAATGACCTTCGGCGTCGTCAAAATCGAAATCCTCTCCGGATATTTTAAGTAAATCACCCTTGCTTGAAGATTCTTCTTTTTCAATCAAAGGAGTTCTGGTGTCGGCTTTTACCAATTCCGGCTCAAAATCATCTTCCGAATTGACAGAAGAGATTCCGGCCAATTTTTCAAAAAATTCTTTGTTGTTATCCATATGTAGTATTATAATCACGCCAATTAAAGTTTCAAGTTTTATCAGGACGGCAAAGGATTGGAATTACTTTTTATTTTTTCTTCAATAATTTCTTCTTTCCGCAATTTTTCGAAATCATACAAAACAACAAACCCTATTGCCGCCAAAAAAACCGTTGGATAAATCAAAAAATTATTGAAGCTGTAAACCAAAATATTGAAAACAAAATGGAAAAAAGAAGCAAAAATCATTCCTCCAAAAATATAAAACGGCAAAGATTTTTTCTTCATTCCCCAAGCCCACATATATCCCAAAACAGCCGAAGATAATGCGTGAAGCAGAGTTGCTCCGATAAATCTCAACAAAATAACATTAAATGCCTCAACTCCGGAGTTGGAAAGGACTATAAAAAAATTTTCTGCGGTAGCAAAGCCCAAAGCGCCGGTAATCATATAAATCATAGCATCAATCGGTTCGTCAAAATACGGGCTTTTTCTGATTATGGACCAAACAAATAAGAATTTAACAATTTCTTCAATAACGGCAAATCCCAAAAAAGGCGTCAAATTTGCTTCAGAAAGACCATTTATTATAAAAGAATAACCCCCAAAGAAACTTTTGGAATAATATTCCAAAACATAAGCGAAAAAGGCCGAAAGTCCGCCAACAAAAAAAACTTTAGCAATCATTCTTCTGGGTTCCGGATGTATATCTTCTTTTAAAAAGAAGGCCAGCCAAATAAGTCCCGGAGCAAAACCCAAAGTCAAAGCCAATAATAGATTCATAATGTGTTTAGATTTAATAAGTATAACATGAAAAATCAGTTATTTTTAATTTGAGCTATCCACATTATTCCTCTGGAAATTGCCATCGCCATCAAGCCGACGCCCAAAGCAATCAGCACATCAACATAACCAAGGCGAGCAAATTTAAAAAGATCGCTTAAAAATGGAACGTAAAGAACCAATCCCAAAAGAACAATTGCGCCTCCAATAACCGCAAGTAAAGAAATGTTTTGGCTTATTTCTTTTATTGGAGATTTGGTTATGGATAAATTTATTATTATCAACCCCAGATTTGATAAAACCAAAACGACAAAACTTATCGCTCTTAAACTATCCGGATTCATCCCCGATTCAACACCGACGATAAATACGCCTAAAGCAAAAAAAGTGACAATCAACCCCTGAAGAATGCTGGAAAATATTGTTTTTTTGTTTAAAATTTTTTCGCTTAATTTTCTCGGTTTTCTTTTCATTATATCCGGCTCTCCCGGCTCTGATTCAAAAACCACAGAACAAGCCGGGTCAATAATTAATTCCAAAAAAACTATATGGACCGGGAAAAGAATCAACGGCCAACCAAATAAAACCGGAACAAGTGAAAGCCCGGCGATTGGAACGTGTATAGCCAAAATATAAGACATCGCCTTTCTTAAATTATCAAAAATTCTTCTTCCGCTATGAACCGCATCCACAAGCGAAGCAAAGCTATCATTCATTAAAACCAGAGCGGACGCCTCTCTGGCAACATCAGTTCCGCGCTCTCCCATAGCAATACCGATATCGGCCGCCTTTAAGGCGGGGGCGTCATTAACGCCATCACCCGTCATCGCCACTATTTCGCCATATTTTTTCAAAGCCATAATAATTCTCAATTTATGTTCCGGAACGGCTCGGGCAAAAATATTAACGGATTTGATTTTTTCTTCAAACTCTTTCTCTGACATTTTTTCCAATTCTTGTCCGGTTATCACTTCGTCCGAATTTTTTAGACCTATTTGGCGAGCTATGCTTTTAGCGGTCTCCGGATAATCGCCGGTTATCATAATAACCCTAATCCCTGCACTATAAGATTCTTTTATTGAGTCGGCTACATCCGGTCTTATCGGATCTTCAAGCCCGACCAATCCCACAAATTTAAATTCAAAATCATGTTTATTGTCGGGTAATTTATTTTTGGAATACGTCGCTTTAGCCACGCCAAAAACTCTCATTCCTTCGCTTGCCATTTCGGTCGCTTTAGAAAGTATAGTTTCCGAATTATTTTTTGATAAATGGCACAAATCCATAATTGCTTCCGGGGCTCCTTTGGCGGCAACTACATATCCGCCATTCTTTGAAGTTTTCCAAGCACTACAAACAGCCAACAACTCTTTTGATAAGGGATATTCTTTTTCAAGCTCCCAATCCTTATGTTCATGGTCGGAGTTTGCGAGATAGTGAGAAAATAATTTAGAAAATGCCATACCTATGGGATTAAACGGATTTTTATGGCTTTCCAAAGAGGACGCCTCAATAAGCGGATGAAATTCTTCCGGAATTTTTTCCGATGAAGAATAATCGACAGCATGTTCTTTACCGTAGGAATCAACCAATTTTTTAACGGCCATTTTGTTTTCGGTCAATGTCCCGGTTTTATCAACACACAGCACGGTTGTTGAGCCTAAGGTTTCTATTGCCGGCATTTTTCTGGTCAATACATTTTTTTTGGACATTCTCCAAGCCCCAATCGCCAAAAATACCACCAACACAACCGGAAATTCTTCCGGAATAACCGCCATCGCCAGAGCTAAACCCATGAGAATTCCGTTTATCCAATGATTTTGAGTAATTCCGTAGACCACTCCGACTATCACACATAAAATCAATCCCACCGCGGCAAAGGCAATAACCAATTTTCTGGTTTCTATTTCAATTTTTGTTTTTTCTGTTTTTATTTTTTCAAGAGATTTTCCTATTTTCCCCATTTCTGTTTTGGAACCGACGGATATTATCCTTGCCACGCCCCATCCGGAAGTAATTAAGGTTCCGGAAAAAACAGCCGGAGAGTTTTCCCCTCCGGGATTGTAAACTCCGCCTTCAGAATTTTTCGCCAACTTTGAGACGGGCACGGATTCTCCGGTTAAAAGAGATTCATCAATTTCCAAATTTGAGCAGTATAATACCACTCCATCAGCCGGCACTCGGTCTCCTTCGGAAATTATCGCCACATCTCCCAAAGCAACATCACGACCGGCAATTCTTTTCATTTGATCACCTCTCAAAACAAGAGCCCTTGGACTGGATAAATCTCTCAATGCCTCAAGAGCTCTTTCGGTTTTGCGTTCTTGATACAAAGTTATGCCAGCCACCACAAATACAAAAAATAACAAAAATAATGCCTCCGTTTTATCCCCCAATGTAAGATAAAGCGCTCCCGCTACAATCAACAAAGCTATCATCGGTTCTTTTATAACGCTTAATGCAATAGAAAAAAAGCTTCGTCTTTTTGCCGAAGCAATCTCGTTTGGCCCGTATTTTAACAAACGTTCCTGCGCTTCATTTTCGGTAAGCCCGCCAAATTTAGATATATCTATTCCGGCAAATTTGTCCATTTACCAATTATACACAAAAAAACCGCTTAAATTAAGCGGCTTTGGAAAAAATATTTCTATTTTATCTTGATGTTTTTATCGATTTTCCCAGGTTTTACCGACTTTCCGGTGTATGGATTCATTCCAACAATCTTTTTTGAATCGCAATTTTTCCCCGACCTAAGTTCTCCAATGCGATTACCTGAAAATAAATCGTAGGGATTTAGTTTGTGACTCATTTAACATCCTCCATTAGTGCTTTAGAAATGTTGCCATATTTTTCCAAAAATTACCAATTATCCACCATCAAAAAATCTTTATCTTTTTGAGGCAATCTCTGATAAATCGCTTCGGTTACAAAAGGCATAAAAGGATGGAGCATTTTTATCGAATCCAACAAAATCAAATAAAGAAGCGCTGTTGCCGAATCGGATTCTTTGGAATTTTCAACAATAATTTTCTTTTTGTCTTCAATAATTTTGTCGGCAAAATCGTGCCAAACATAATGATAAGCAATTTCGGCGGCTTGAGAAAATCTATAATTTTCAATTTCCTGAGAAACTTTTTCTTTTATTTCTTCACATTGTTTTAATAATTTTTTGTCTTCCGTTGTTAATTGTCCGCGCAAGTCAGTAATAAGTCCGCGCGAGTCGGCGCTTGTTAAAACAAAACGCGCAATATTCCAGAGTTTGTTTGAAAAATTTCTGTATCCGCGGATTTTATTTTCATCGTAAATTACATCCTGACCGGGAGAATTGCCGACAACCAAAGCCATTCTTAAGGCATCGGCACCGAATTGTTCCACAACACCCAGGGGATCAACAACGTTGCCCTTGGATTTGGACATTTTTTGTTTGTCTTTATCGCGAACAAGCCCGTGCAAATAAACCGTTTCGAAAGGAATTTTTCCTGTAACATAAATCCCAAGCATTATCATTCTTGCCACCCAAAAGAAAAGAATGTCATACCCCGTTTCCATAACGCCTGTTGGATAGAAATTATTAAAATCTTTTTCTTCACTTGTTTGAAGTGTGGCAAATGGCCATTGACCCGAAGAAAACCAGGTATCAAAAACATCCGCGTCTTTTACCCACCCTTCCCCTTCCGGCTTTTCTGTTCCGATATGAATTTTTTCTTCTGTTTCCTCTAATTTTTTATTTTGATTTTTTATTTTTGAATTATTTTTATACCACGCCGGAATCGGAATTCCCCAGACAATCTGGCGAGAAATGTTCCAATCGCGAATATTTTTCATCCAGTGAAAAAATATTTTTTCCTGAAATTTAGGCACAATTTTTATTTTTCCTTTTTTAACCGCATCTATTGCCGGTTGGACTATTTCTTTTTTTCCTTTTTTAGTCAGGTCAATAAACCATTGATCCAAAACCATAGGTTCTATGACCGATTTGCATTTATAACAAACTCCAACTTGGTGAGAGTAATCTTCAATTTTATCCAATGCTCCTGATTTTTGAAGCAATTCAACGGCTTTTTCTCTGGCTTCACCGACTTTCATTCCTTCAAAAGGCCCGGCCAGCTTATTAAAGCGCCCATCTGGGTTGAGCGTGGCAAGAGTTTCCAGAGAGTGTCTCTTACCAACTTCAAAATCAACGGCATCATGAGCGGGTGTAATTTTAAGAGCGCCGGTTCCAAAAGACATATCCACGGCATCATCTCCAACTATCAAGATTTCTTTTTTCGTAATCGGCTCAATGGCTTTTTTGCCGAAAAATTCTTTATAGCGCTTATCTTTAGGATTGACGGCGATAGCCACATCTCCCGGAATAGTTTCAGGACGGGTAGTGGCGATGGTTATATATTCATCCGTATCAATCCGTGTTTTTTTATCGGCATTAATCCGTGTCGCTATTTTATAGCGGACATAATAAAGCTTGTCGTTCCTTTGTTCCCAAGAAACTTCCAAATCAGAAAGCGATGTTTGGTGTTTTACACACCAGTTGACTACACGCTTTGCCCGATACACCAATCCGTCGTCATATAATTTTTTAAAAGTATCATAAACTACCGAAACAATTTTGGGATCTAGGGTAAATTTTTCTCTGCCCCAATCACAAGACGCACCCAACTGCTTCACCTGATTTTCCATATGCTCCTTGTTGCTTTGGGTGAAATCCCATATTTTTTTATACAAAGTTTCCCTGCC
>JAJXZH010000008.1 GCA_021780155.1 bacterium | reverse complement strand
CTGGTTTGTTTGAGATATTCTGCGGGGTTAAGGATGATTATTACAGCGGCAGTGAGAATGGCTAAGATACCTATTACTACCAATAACTCTATGAGAGTGAAGCTTGTGTCGCTTCGTAAGGATGGAAGTCTGTTGTTTATTATTTTAGACGGAGCGTCCATAAGAATATTTTTTATATTTATTATACTTTGTTTGGATTTTTTCGTATACATTTTTGGATTTTGTAGATTATTTATTTTTCAGCCAATTTTATCAATTCATTGGCAATGATTTCGGCTGACTGAGGATTAAAAAATTTTCCCGCCGCTTCACTCATAAGATCATATTTTGTTTTATTTTCCAAAATTAATCGCAATTGAGAAAAGAAGATATCTGATTTTAAATTATCCTCCTCAACGACTATGGCCGCTCCGTTTTGAGCGTATTCATAAGCATTATAAAATTGGTGATTGCCCGCCGATTCGGATAAAGGAATCAAAATAGATGGTTTTTTAAAGGCGGAGATTTCAAAAATTGCTCCACTCCCCGCTCTTGAAACAACGACATCGCAGGCAATCATCGCCTCTTTAATTTCATTGTTTAGAAATCCAACTATTTTGTATCTTGATCTTTCTTCCGGAATAAAATTTTCTGCCACTACCGCCAGTTCATTTTTAAAATCGTTAAAATTGTCGGAACCAACTTGATGAAGCGCTTGGTATTTTCCGACAATTCCTTTTACATTATCCAACATAAATTCGTTTATTCTTTGTGATCCTTGAGAACCGCCCAAAATCAAAATTAAAGGCAGTTGAGAATCAAAGCCAAATATTTTTTTTGCTTTTTCTTTATTTAAATCCGGGCTTTGTTCAATCAAAAACGACCTTATCGGATTTCCAACTAGTTTTACTTTTTCGCCGGAGAAAAAATCTAAAGTTTTTTTGAAAGAGACGGCAACCGCTTTTGAAAATGAAAAAGATATTTTATTGGAAAGACCGGGGATGGAATCCGATTCGTGGATAAAAACAGGAATTCTATAAAACCAAGCGGCAATCACAACCGGTACTGCCCCGGTTCCTCCTTTGGAGAATATCACATCCGGCATAACAAAAAGCATTTTAAAAAATGCTTGTGCTAAAGAAAATGGAAATTTTATTATATCCAAAATATTTTCAACCGAAGCGTATCGTCTAATTTTAGAAGAAATAATATTGATTATCTTAAAATTTCTTTTCAAAAATTCCGGAGCATATTGTCCGGGAGCGCCAAAATAATAAAACTTAAATTCGGTTTGCGAACGGCTGAGTTTTTCTCCAACCGAGTCGGCAACTGCCAACAACGGATAAATATGTCCTCCCGTTCCCCCTCCGGCAAAACCAATCCTTAATTCTTTTCTCATATTTTATATAATACCAGAAAAATAAAAATAAATTTAGTATTTTGAAATATTGGCGATTATTCCGGTCATCGTCAAAGTTATTGCCAAAGATGTTCCTCCATAACTGATAAAAGGCAACGGCATTCCGGTGTAAGGCAAAAGTCCCGTATTGGCGCCTATGTGGATTATAGCTTGAATTGCCAAAATGGAAGCAAAACCGGTAACGGTCAATCGAGCAAAATCGTCATTGCTTTTTTGGGCTATTTTAATGGATTGCCAAAACAAAACAAAATAACCGAAAATCAAAATCAAAGAACCGACAAATCCAAACTCTTCGGCAATAACGGCAAAAATAGAATCTCCCATCGGTTCGGGAAGAATGCTGTATTTGCTGGTTGAGTTTCCGAAACCAACTCCCTCTACACCACCGGTTCCTATGGCCATTAAGGCCTGATTTAGATGGTAAGTATCTGTATTTTGCGTTTTAACTACCGCCGAAGGGAAAAATTTTTGGGCAATATCATTCCAAAAAGGGACAACTCTTGCCATTCTGTAAGGAGTTATAACCGATAGCGCTATAATAGCCAAAACAGCTATTGCTAAAGATATAATTATTTGAAAAAAGATTTGCTTGAGTGATCTTCCGCTCAAAAAATAAATTATTACTCCCGAAAAAATCAAAACTACAGCCATTGTTGTCGCTGGTTCAAAAAATATTAATCCTCCAACAACTGCCGAAACGGCAAAAAATATCCAATAATTTTTCCATCCCCCGGAAGAAGTGCTCAATTTTTTGATTCTTTGTCCGGAAAATAAAGAAGCAATATAAAGAATATAAGTTATTTTTAAGAGTTCGGATGGCTGAAAAGAAAACGAACCAAATCCTATCCATCGTCTTGAACCATTGGCACTTATTCCTATTTTGGGGACAAAAACCAATGCCAATAAAACCAAGTTGATTAAAAATAAATATAAGGAGACTTTCTTAATTTTTCTGTAATAAATAAAATATCCGGCGGCAAAACCAATTAGTCCGGGAATAAGTCCTTTAATAATCTGTTCAAATAAATAATAGTAAGTGTTGTTAAAACGAATCTTGCCAATATCCGAAGAAGCGGAGGCTAAAGATATGAAACCAACAAGCAACAAAAAGAGAGAAGCAAACAAAAAAATATAATTCGGTTTATGTTCCGATTTTATAGAAAAAAATCCTTTGGCCATTTTATTTATTTTTTCTTAAAACCCTCCCGTTCCCTTTTTGATTTGAGCTGATAATAGCTCCATTCTCAACCATAATTTTACCATTAACCATAACTAAAGAAGCGTCAAAATCTTTAGTAAAAAGAGTTAGATCGGCAAAATATCCGGCGCTTATAAATCCCCTGCCGTCCAAATTAAAAATGGATGCCGGAAGGCCGGTTATTTTGGAAATTGATTTTTCAATAGAAATTTTATTTTTATCCGATTCTTTTAAATAAGTCGGGAATGTTTTATATGCTCTTTCCGGTTTGAATGTCCCAAAAACATTGTCAAAATTAGGACTGTTGGTTGAAATTAATGATCGAGAACTAAAAATAGCTTTAGAAACTTCCTGCTGATTGAGATTCTCATACAGCACCACTCCGTTTAATTTGGTAACTTCCATTAATTTAATTAACGCTTGAGAAGATCCGAGTTCTCTATTTTTAGCAAATTCGTAAAGTGTTTTTCCGTTTAAAAACTCAAAAGAAGGAGCATTTAAAATTATCATCTTTTGAGGATCCACCTTGGGCATACTGGATAAAAGTTTTTTGGATATATCTTTATTGGATATTTTTTCCAGAATGACGGCATTATCGTTGTCTTTTATAAAATCAGGCAAAAGAACGCTTAAAGAAGTGGCGCTAAAATTAAACGGGTTAATATCAAAATAAACATTTGACTTTGAAGATTTTTCTTCAATAGCGTTTAGTGATTTTTCATATTGATCTTCAAAACCAATAAGTGGTCTAAAATGACTTATAATTGAAGTCACCGACATTTCCTGACTCACCTTAATAGTCTCATCTACCGAATCAAAAAGTTTCTCCCGCTCATTTCTCAAGTGAGTGGCATAAACCGCTTTAGATTCTTTCAAAATATCCAGAAGCGCTCTAATTTCGTAGTAACTGGTTTCCTGATAAGGATAATATCCCAAACCGGTAGACATTCCCAAAGCTCCTTCTTTTATGGATTTTTCCAAGACGGATCTAAAAACTCTCAGCTCGTTTGAGTTTAAATTTCTAAATTTTTCGTTTGGGTCTTTTAATATATCTTCTCTGATGATTTCGTGTCCGACAAGAGTTCCGATATTAATTCCCATTCCGTAATTTTCAATAACTTTTAGAAACTCGCCGACACTCCTCCAGTTTATGTTGATGTGGCTTGATTTTGCCCAGCTTTCTATATGCTCCAAATTTTTTCCATAAAAAGACGGGGCAAGTGAAAAACCGCATTGACCAACAACGGCGCTAGTTACTCCCTGAAGCAAAAAATCTTTGTGAAGTGGCGACAAAAACATCGTTAAATATCTGTCCGAGCTTACATTCGGGTCTATAAAACCGGGAAATAAATATCCTTCATTTCCTAAAATAACTTTATCCGCCTTATATTGAGGGAAACTTCCTATGGCTAAAATTTTTTCTTCTCTTACTAAAACATCTCCTTTTATCGGAGGCTTGCCGCTGCCATCAACGATAATCACATTTTTGATAAGAGTTATCATAATATATATTTAGTGTAGCACTATTCGTGAAAGAAAGAATAGAACCAATCCCAACCCATTGGAAATTGCCGACACTATCCAAAATCTCATCGTGACTCGAGATTCCGGCCAGCCGATAGCTTCAAAATGATGATGAATGGGGGTTGATATAAAAACTTTCTTTTTAAAAAATTTTTTGGATATCATTTGAATTATAACCGAAAGTGATTCCAAAACCAAAATTGGAGCAAAAAACGGCAAGAACAAAAGAGTGTTTGTAAGCATGGCGATTACCCCCATCGTGATTCCAAGTGCCATTGACCCGGTGTCTCCCATAAAAAATCTTGCCGGATAAATATTGAACCACAAAAATGCCAACAAGGCTCCAATAATCATTGCCGAAAATGAAGCCAACTCATAACGCCCCAAAGCGAAAGAAACGACAGCTAAAGAACCGAAAGAAAAAAGAGATGTCCCACCTAACAGACCATCAAGTCCGTCGGTTTCATTTGCCGAAAAAGCGGTTGCAACAATAGCAAATATAAAAATAGGAATATACCACCCGTCAATTTCAATATTTCCAACGAAAGGAATATAAAGAGTTGACCATCCAAGTTTTGCCGCAAACCAATAAGCCCCAACTAAAGCAATTACCAAATAAATAATTATTTTTTGTTTCATTGCCATTCCCCCGCCATTTGGACCCTTCTTTTTAATCCCTAAAATATCATCCGCTAAACCCAAAATTGCCGCTATCAGCATTGCGGCAATGGGAAGATAAGTTTGAGATCTTTCTATTATGTTTAATCTGGAAAAATCTCCGTCAAAAAATAAACTTAATAAAAATAAAATTCCCGAAAGACCAAGAACCGTAACCCAAATTATAATTCCTCCCATTGTCGGTGTTCCCTCTTTTTTTTGATGAAGAGAATTATAAATTGGAGCATCTTCGCTTTTTCTGATTTGTTTTCCGGCTTTGTATTTATATAGAAATTTGGAAACAAGGGGGGTTAAAAACAGAGCGGTAAAAAAGGATAACGCAGAAAGAACCAAAACCTTTGTGGCTAAAAAACTTAAAGTCATAAATTATTGAACGCAAGACAATATTGCCAAACTATCGTTGAATCTGTCGGAACTTCCCAAAACTCCGATATATATCATTTTCCCGTCTTTCTTAAATAACGAAACGAGATTTCCTCCGGATTGATCTATAAATCCGGTTTTTCCTCCGAAGAAATCGCTCCTTCCGGCAAACTCATTTATATTAACCAGTTTTTTATCAAGCATTCCTTTGGTTAAATTTTTTATCGTTAAAGTTTTAATTCTGGTTATATCAAGTATTAGAGGGTCGTGTTTTTGTATGTAAATTAATAAGGAATACAAATCATGAGCAGTTGATTGATTTAAATAAGAAAGCCCCGATGGTTCAAAATAAGTCGTTTGAGACATTGAAATCTCTTTGGCCTTTTCATTCATTTTTTGGACGAAAGCGTCTCTTCCCATAACATCCGACAAGGCGTAAGCGGCATCATTGCTGGAAACAATAAGTAATGCTCTTATTAAACTACCCACAGTAAAAGTGTCTCCCGCCAAAAGAGTATTATTTCCTCCGGTATCATCTATTTCCTTTTGAGTGATAGTGACTTTATCCGATTGATTTAAATTTTCGAGAGCCACCACTGCCGTCATTAGTTTAGAAACCGAAGCAATCGGCCATCTGTTTTGGGAATTTTTTTCATAAAGAATATTTCCCCCATCAATCGTCTGAGCAATATAAATTTTAGCGTCGATCGGAACGCACAAACCATTTGGAGTTGAAGATGAATTTTCAATTATTGGTTTTTCAACCATTGCATTTTCAATTCTGGCGGAATTATCAATTGGTTCTGATGGAGAAATTTGAGAAACAACCGAAGATGTTGATGGCGTCTCTTTATTTTTTAAAATTAGCGATTCGGTTGAGCTGATTGTATTTTCACTCTGCTGAATTGACTGAGGCGAAGAATTTAAATTTATAGTATCAACAGCAGTTGCCGGAAGTTGGCTTAAGCCATTACCGCTTTGAGAAAAAACGGAATTTTCCCTAAATAAATAAGAAGAGACGAGGACTATTAATAAAAGCGTTAATGCTTGATATCTCATTTTTAAAAATAAATTAATTTTGATTTATTAAAGAAGGTTCTTGCGGTTCCATATTTTCCGATTTTAATTCATTGTCTGGATTTGAAGAGTTGTCCGGTTCCGCTTTTGGTGAAAAATATTGCTCTTTTAATTTTTGATATTCTTCATACTGAGGCATCTTTTCAACGTTGTCTATACCCATAAATTTAAGAAAATCAAAGCTAATTTCATACTCAAAAGCGTTTCCTTTTGATTTTCTGTTGATTAACCCTCTTATGAGTAGATTTCTTAAAATATAACTGGAATTAACCCCTCTCAAATAATCTATTTGGGCTCTCGTTGCCGGACCAAAATAAGCAATAATAGAAAGCGTTTCCAGAGACGCCGGACTTATATCCTCTTTTAAATCGTCGGTTATAAACTTTTCAACCAACGCCGAATATTGAGGTTTGGTGGCAAGCATATATTTATTGCCATTTTCAACCAAAACAATCCCCCCATCTTCGTCGGATAAACGGCGAGAAAGTTCTTTTGCCGCTATTTTTACTTTTTCCTCATCCGTTTTTAAAGTATCGGCTATTTTTTTAGAATCAAGTGGCTCTCCAAAAATAAAAAGAAGCGCCTCCAAAGAACCGATAATATTTTTTATTTCTTCTTCTTGTGGCATTAAGTTTAAATTTTAACTTAAATTTGAATTATTCTCAATACTTATTTCTTCAAAAGCGTCATTTTGAGAGGCAACAAAAATATTATCCCTCAAAAGATGGAGTAATGCCAAAAACATTACTATCACCTCTTCTTTATTTTTATTGTCTATCATTTGAGAAAATTTTGATATTCCCGACTTTATTTTCTTGGTTAATTCGGCAATTTTATCTTCCAGAGAAAATAATTGTTTTTTTATTTTTTCGGTATCCAAAAAAAATGAACCTAAAGAATTTAATATTTTATCAAGGGCCGATTTTAAAACTTCCGATTTCATTTCCTTGGGAGGATAAAAAAATGGTTCTATCGACATCAACATTGTTCGTGAATGTAATTGATTTGATTGAATCCAATATTTTTTTGTTAAAGCAAACATTGGTTTTAGTTGGCTATAAATTTTAAGACGAGCTTCAAGATTGTTTATTTCACTTTCTTCTTCCTGAGACAAAATCAGTTCTGGAAGCAACGCCTTTGATTTTATTAAAATTAATTGCGAAGCAACCGTTAAAAAATCCGCCAGCATTCTCAACGATTCAGTTTTCTTTTCTTCATCAATATTTCCTTCAAAATTATTTATTTCAGATTCAAGCGATTTGACATAAAAAATAAAATCAGCGGTAACTTCAGCTAGGCTGATTCTTGTTATATCCATTTTTTTCCCTTCAATCATCTCCAAAAGCTTCTCTAATGGACCTGAAAATGTTTCGGTTTTTACCTGATACATCAAACCATTTTATCACGTAAAAAACCTAAATTCCAGTAAAAATGATTGAAAATCAGCCATCTTAAATTATTGACACAAACATACATTTGATAGGATACTTGTTTTAGTTCATTAACATAAAGGAGGAGTTAATGGGAGCAAGGAGAGAAACATTGCCTCGTTGGGATCTTAGTGATCTCATCGACAAAAATGATCCTGAAGCAGTGGATAAAATAATTAGATATACAGAAAAATCAGTCAAGGAAATTGAATTATTTAAAAACAAAATTTCCGGAAATATTTCCGTCAGAAATTTTCACAAGCTTGTTAAATTTTATGACGAATACAGAATGCAGGCATCAAAACTTTTACAGTATGCGTCAATGAAATTTGATGAAAATATGTCTGATAAAGGATCTTTTGAGTTTTTTCAAAAGATAGACAGAAATCTAACTGATTTTGGAAACCGGCTCATCTTTTTAAGATTATGGTGGAAAAATATAGACGAAGATAATTTCAAGCGCCTTATGTCTAAGCTCACCGGCGATCATAAGCATGAATACCGATGCATGCACTTTGAAGACATACTTCCGGAAACTGAAGAAAAGATTATCAACACCAAGGACTTGTCCGGACTTTATGGATTGAGTCAATTGTACGGCGTCTTAGTATCGGAGCTGACCTTTATGATTAAAGTTCGGGGAAAAAACAAAATCCTCAGTGCTGAAGAAATTTATCAATACCGATTTTCCAGCAACTCCACGCTAAGAAAGAACGCTTATGATGAAGAGGTCAAAAAATTCGAAGAAAAAAACTTGTCCATTTCTTTCATATATCAGTCCATCATCAATGACCGTGTTGCCGAGGATATAAAAATTCGCGGATATAAAAAAACCCGACTCTACGGAGACAGCTACAATAATATCCAGGATTCAATGGTGGAAGCGATGATTTCCGAGATAAGAAAAAATGCTTCTGTTTTTCAACGCTACTTTATTCTCAAAGCCAAAGCATTGGGAAAGAAAAAACTGCTTCGATGCGATATTTATGCGCCTCTTCCGAAAACAAAAACTGTCAGATATTTTTCATTTAAAGAAGCGTCCAAATTTATATTGGATACTTTTTACTCATTTTCCCAAGAATTTGGTGATGCCGCCAAAGCTATTTTTGACAGTCGTCATATTGATGCCAGAATATTTTCCGGAAAGGTTTTGGGTGCTTACTGTGCTCCCGTAGTGCCAAAACTTCCATCGTGGATAACTATCCAGTTTAATAACGACATAGAAAGTCTCAAAAATCTGGCACACGAAGCCGGTCATGGAGCTCAATTTGGTCTTTCCGAATCTCGCTCCATAGGAACGTATGAACCCACTATTTTTATTGGGGAAATATCTTCCACCTTTGCCGAAACCCTCGTTCTTAATCGGTTATACAAGGAAGCTCAAGATGTAGCAACAAAGATATTTATTCTTGGAATTATGCTTGACAATACACACGCTTCACTGATTAGACAGGGGTATCTTGCCGCTTTTGAAAACGAAGCTGTTAAACTTGCCGAACGGAATAGTATAACAACCGAAGCTATGGATAATATAAATCTCAGTTTGTGTCGTGAACAATTTGGTAGTTCGGTTTACGTTCCCGATAGATTTAAAAAGGATTGGACAACCGTGCCTCATCTCTTTCAAATGCCATTTTATGTTTATTCATATGCGGTAAATGAAGAAATTAAATTAGTATTGTTTGATAAATATAAGAAACGAGGCGCTTCGTTTGCGCCAAAAATTATTAAACTTTTTTCCGCAGCAAATTCAGTTTATCCGATGCAGGCCCTTGCTAGAGCTGAAGTGAATATCAACAATCCCAAATTCTCCCAAAAAGTATTTAACATCATAAAAAAAATGGTTGATGAATACGAAACTCTCCTTAGCCAAAGATAAAAATATGCACTTATCCGTCCCGGTTGGGGCGGTTTTTTTGTCGCTTGTTTTTGTGAGGTTTTTTGTTTTATACTACTTACTATGTCATTGGCAATTTACAGAAAATATAGACCTAAAAAAATAGCCGATATCATTGGCCAGGAAAATATTACGGCTATAATCAAAAATTCAGCGGCTAAAAATAAACTGGCTCATGCTTATCTTTTTTATGGTTCGCGAGGAACCGGTAAAACAACTATCGCCAGAATTTTGTCCAAAATAGCCAACTGCCAAACAAGAGAAAAAGATTTGGAATTTGCTCAAAAAGGAGAGCCGTGCAATAAGTGTCAGGCATGTTTGGCGATAGATGCCGGACAAGCTCTGGATGTTGTCGAAATTGATGCCGCCTCAAACAGAGGAATAGACGAAATTAGAGACCTTAAAGAAAACATAAAAACACTCCCCTCTCTTTTTAATTATAAAGTTTTTATAATTGATGAAGTTCATATGCTTACCACTCAAGCATTTAACGCTCTTTTAAAAACCCTTGAGGAACCACCGACGCACGTTATCTTTATTTTGGCGACAACAGAATATGAAAAAGTTCCTCCAACAATTATTTCCAGAACCCAAAGATTTCATTTCAGAAGATTGACTCTAAGCGAAATAGTTTCAAAACTTGAGATGATTTTAAAGAACGAAAAGATATCTTATTCTAAAGAAGCAATTGAAATGATAGCTTATCTTGCCGATGGAAGTTTGCGAGATGCCGAATCGCTTTTGGATCAAATTATTTCTCTAAAAGGAGAGAATTTAACGGTTCAAAACGTTGAAGAAATTCTGGGCAAAGTTGATTTTTCAAAAACGATTGGAATGTGCGATTTGCTTATAAAAAACGATTTGCAAAAATCTCTTGAATTTTTATATGACATCGCCAATAAAGGATATAATCTTTTTCAATTTAACAAAGACATTACCGAATATTTAAGAAGAGTCCTTTCGTTAAATTTAAATCCACACTTGGAAGAAGTATTCAAAAGAGAATTAGCGGAAGCGGAAATGAATGAAATTCAAAAACACGCAAAAATAGCCAATCGAGATAGGCTTATTTCCCTGATAAAATCTTTAATTTCCGCTTATTCCCAAATGAAATATAATCCCTTTCCGATAGCTCCTTTTGAGATTGCAATTATAGAAAATCTTAAAGACGAAAAACCAAAAATTAATTTATAAATTATATTATGCTTGCTTTTTTACATCAAAATATCAGAAAAAGAATCAGTCAAAAATTTGAATCCTATCCTCATCCGGAAAAATTAAAAAATATAGTAGATAAAGTCGTTTATGCCACGGCGTTAATTATTCCAATCGTAACTATTCCGCAGGCATACCAAATTTTTATTTTAAAAAACTCGACGGGTGTTTCCGCTTTTTCTTGGATATGTTACGCTTTGGCAAATATTGTTTGGACAATTTATGGAATCATTCACGACGAAAAACCGATAATTATTTCCAATGTGGCTAACTTTGTCATAAACGTTATTGTGGTTATTGAAACTTTTATATATTAAAAATGTCTCAGGATTGAGACATTTTATTTACTTTAGTTTCGGTTATTTTATTTTTATCATCAACAAAAACAATTGTCTGATTTAAATTCTTAATTTCCGACGGCTCTATGTAGGCCTCAGCTAAAACAATTATTTTATCACCGGGTTGAAAGTGTCTTGCCGGAGGACCATTTAAACAAATATCTCCATTTCCTTTTTTGCCCGGCATAATATATGTCTGCCAAAAAACACCGTTAGAAAGATTGGTTATATTAACATATTGAAAGGGTTTCATCCCGCTCTTTTCTAAAAGTTCTTCATCTATAGTAATAGAACCGACATAATTCAAATCAGCCTCGGTAACCGTTGCTTTATGAATTTTAGATAAACAAACTCTTATTAACATATTTTGATATTATCTTAATTGATATTATAATACAATCAATGAAAAACGAAAACAATATCAAAGAAATAAAACCCAATAAAGGTAAAAATTTGGAAATTCAGGTCGGCTCGAAAACATATCTAAGATTGCCGATAAAAACCGATTTAATTACCGACAAAAATGACATTTTTGAAACGCTTGAGAAATACATAAGACCACACCTTCTTCCAAACGATATTATTTTTATAAGTGAAAAGGTTCTCGCCATAACTCAAGGGCGAATAATCAATATGAATGATATAAAGCCATCGCGACTGGCGCGCTTTTTAGCAAAAAAAGTAAACAATAATTATGGAACAAAAGATTTTAAGGGTTTTGGACACGGAACCCCTATGGCGATGCAACTTTTTATAGAAGAAGCCGGATATCCAAGAGTGATTTTTGCCGCTGCCGTTTCGGCTATAACCAGACCGCTGGGAATCAAAGGATTGTTTTATCTTATTTGTGGCAAAAGAGCCAAATCCATAGATTGTCCCCTGTCTTTTAATATTCTTGAATATGCTCATCACGCAAAATTGGCGCCATTGGATCCAAGCGGTGTGGCAAAAAAAATAAAGCAAAAATTCGGAAATGAAGTCGTTATATTGGATGCAAATTATCTCGGAGCATTTTCTATGGGAAAATCAACTCGTTCCATTACTGAAAAATTTATTCAACAGGCGTTTAAGGATAATCCATTAGGACAAGCGGACGAAATGACTCCATTTTGTTTGCTTAGAGAAAAATAAAATATTTAATCTTGATATATAAAAATATAAAACCGCCAAAATTTAATTTGGCGGTTATTTTATCTAAAGAATGTGTTCTATTAAATCAATTTCCAAAGAGGTGGAGCCGTTGAAGGTTTTAAATATTCAAACGGCAGGTTTGCCATATATCTGTCACCGTAAGGACGATTTCCGTCAGGAAAAAGTATTACAACTCGAACTTTTCCGCTACCGTCTCTGATATCATCGAGCGTACGGGAATCCTTTTTTTCTTTCAAAAACTTCAGTGCTCCCAAATATGCAAAGCCGCTACTCGGACCGGGAGTCAGTCCCATAATCCAGTTAAACCATAAGCTTGCTAAATAAGAAAGTTTTGTTTCTACTTCAACATATTGGTCCAAAAAATCTCGCCAAGGAAGAGTAATTTCTTTCATCCGGTTAAAATCCCTGACTCCGGGAATTTCGTTTCCGGGACTGAGCAATGTGCCGACAATCTTTGTACGGGTATTTCTTAGAAAATTACTGATTCCAATCAAAGTTCCTCCGGTACCTACGCCGGCAACAAAAACAGTTGGAGGGTAATCCAGTTGTTCAAGAATTTTAGGAGCGGTAAAAGACGAATGCAATTTTACGCCATCCAAATTGCCATATTGGTCAAGATTGAGACATCCGTCGATACTCGGATTTAATGATCCAGCACTTACAGGCCACCTAGGTATCCATCCCCCGCCCCCGAGTTTTCTTGCTGTGGCAATTCCGCTCATCCCTTCTTCCGGAGGAATGAGTTCGGCTCCAGCCATAACAAGAGGAAATCTCTTTCCTTCGGGAATATCGGCGGTAACAACCAACTTAACATGCTTAATTCCAAATTCTTTTGCCATAAGCGAAAGCACGATGCCGGTATTTCCGGAAGTGGCTTCCACCAAGGTGTGAACGCCATTATGCGCGTCAAATAGTCCTCTTTCTTGAGCTCCCTTTAAAAGACCATAAACCGTAATAAATTTGATGTTTTCGTAAGGCAAATGATAGGCCAGAGCGACAGACATTTCCACTCCGTAGTTATAAAAAGGATTCAGTTCTTTGGCAACAGGAATAACTGGCAATGGCCACTTATTCCAATTTTTCAGATAATGTCCTTGCATTTTGGCGCCTCCTTTTTTAAAGATCTAAAAAGAGTATAATACAAAAATACTTTCTGTCCATAGCGTATTGAAGAAGTAAGATTATATTTTATTTATATTTACAAAATGGATACACCAACTTACACAATAATTCTATCTTTTATAATTTCGGCGATAGTTGTTATTTTTACAAAATTATCCAAAAAAACGGAGGCGAAAAAAATAAAAATTATGTTTTTTTATTTTTCGGCCATCTGGCTTTTGATTACAAGTTTAGGAGAACTTCTTTATGATTGGGCAGGAAATAATGTCTGTTCAAAGTATCTTGGCTGTATTGAAGGATTTTTTGGATATGATGCTTTTGAACATTTGTTTTTTGGAATTGCCATGGCTCTGGGACTTATTTTATTGGATAGACTCTATCCAAAATATTCTCTTTTGCGCAAAGAAAAATGGAGGATGTTTATTGAGATTGTTGCTATTATCGCTTTAGTGTCCGTTGCTTGGGAAATGTATGAATGCGCTCATGACGCTTTTCGCGTAGATATATTGCACGAAAATTTAATAAATTGGAGAATTCATCTTAACTTACTTGACCAACCAACTAATTTTGACACTATGGGAGATTTGACGTTTGATTTACTTGGTGGAGTAATTGGATTTTTTTTGATTTTTATAAAAAAGAAAGATAATTCAATTTCAGATAAAAACTAAAATTATTTTTTGTTCCGCAAAAAATAATAAATATCAACTAATCCTTTTTATTTTAAAAAAAGACGCTTAGTGTAATTTATCTAAGCGTCACCCTATTAATTCGTCCATTAATTCATCAACGGAGAGAATTCGATCTACACGAGCTGCATTCGCGCCCACGGTAAAGATTGGCAATTCGGATATGTTATTACAATCCGCTGCAGATAAAAGAGCGTTACAGATACAAAAAGCATCGTTACCGTCCAAGGCGGGACATCCCAAACGGCCATGCTCGTCTTTATGCAATAGATATTGCTTATCGCATAAGATTTTTCTTCCATGGACCAGTGCTTGTTGATATCCCGGTGAAGTACGGATAACACGAAACGGTAATCCCGCTGGTGATCCTGGTTTTGTTGCAATTTCTATATCATCCGAGCAACAAGCAACGATGGCATTTTTAAACTCTTCCGATGCTCCACTTTCGTGCGTTGCGGCAAAGCGAGTACCCATCTGTACACCATCAGCTCCGGCATTAATCCACCAAATAATATCTTCATGAGTATAAATGCCACCCGCCACGATTACCGGAAAATTTCCGTTTTTCTGAGCAGTTGTCTTAACTCTTTCAAATATTGCCTCTAACTTAAATTCTTGTTTGGAAATATTCTCGGCTTTAAAAGCAAGATGTCCTCCTGCGAGTGGTCCCTCAAGAATTACTGCATCAGGCATTTTTTCATAACGGCTCCAGCGATGACATATTAGTTCCAATGCCCTACCGGAAGAAACGATGGGAATTAATGCAACAGGTGCATTACCTACAATTTCAGGTAAAGTCATCGGCAAACCTGCACCGGCAATAATAATATTCACCCCTCCGCCAATTGCGCCTTCTATTGAAGGAATGTATGTTTTTTCAATCAAGACCATACAATTAATAGCGATTGCGCCATTGCCACGGGATATTTTTCGCGCTTCTTGGATTTCAAGTTCGGCGGCTTCACGATGAGTCACTTTGTGACCTATGCGACGTTCAACAAATCTATCCAAGGCAACAAAGGATACCGTTCCAACACCACCTCTCTGAGCAACTGCTCCGGCAAGAGGCGCAAGAGAAATACCCGCACCCATTCCTCCTTGAATAAAAATGATTTCTCGCCTCAATCCATGAATAGCGATCTTGGGCAGTAATATCATATTCCCCCCTCTCTTTTTTGAAAAATTTGTTTGCTAATTTAAGTATATCACTGCTACACACTTTTTCCATTATTCCGCATGTTTTTGGATGGTTAGTTAATATTAAAAATTTAAATCACCAGAAAACCGCGAAATCCCCTACCACTATAATAAGAAGATGCGCCATTGTGATACATAAAGACATGATCATAGCGACGATCGGCAAATATAGCACCACCGAGTTTTCTGATTTCGGAAGGTGTTTTTAACCAGCTTGAAGTTTTTGTATCGAAATTTCCAAGTTTCTGCAACTCTTTATATTGTTCTTCCGTTAACATCTCAATACCCATGGCGATTGCCATATCCATAGCGGTATTTTTTGGTTTAAATTCATTTCTTGATTCCAGTGCTTTTTGGTCATAACAGACATTCCTGCGTCCATTGGGACTTTCCGCTGAGCAATCATAAAAAATGTATCCGCCTGATTTTTTATCATAACCGATTACATCCGGTTCACCACCCGTTTTTTCCATTTCATTAAGCGACCACATTTTTTCTGAATTAGCCTCAATCTTTGTTTGTACTTTAGACCATTGAATACCTTTATGGCGATTCATATTTTTCTCAAAACGCACCTTCAATATTTTAAATAGTTTTTGGCGTTGTTCTTGGGACAACTTCTTTTTGCCATTATTAATATTAATCATATATTTATTTTACCAAAAAACCGCTTGAGTAGCGATTTTTTGTATTCGGATTTTATTTCTTTGAATTATGCTTTTTTTCTTTTGCTTCAAGCATAAGTCTCTTTATTTCAAGTCTTTTTTTGGTCTTATGTGATTTTGATGGTCTGCGCTTGCCGGTACTTGTTTTTCTTTTGCCCATGTTTATATTTTTTAATTATTTATTCAGTATATCAGCAAATATGATATTAATACAGAGGACCTGCTATTTTTAGAGATTTTTTTCCAAAGCAATACATTTAAATCAATTCTACGTCGTTTAAATCCCGTTTGCCCCCAATACAAAAAAACATATCACAAGGATATGTTTTTTGTAGTGCTGGGGGACAGGGATTCTCCTTCGACTCAATTCTACGCCGCCGCGTAGAATTGGTCTAGGCACCGACTCGCGCCCCTCGTTGCTACTCGGGACAAGCTCCGTCGTTCGAATCCCTGACGAAAGCAAAGCAGTTTGCTTTCTTCCCGACAAAATAAAACCACCCATAAAGGGTGATTTTATTTTGCTGGGGGACAGGGATTCGAACCCCGATACTGGGCTTCAAAGGCCCATGTCCTACCATTAGACGATCCCCCATTCATTGTTTTAAACAGGCAATTTTTATCAGATATTCATAAATTGTCTTTAATAAAAATAAACTAAAAATCGCCTTAATTCAAGGCGATTTAATTTTTTAGATTAATTTTTTAAGTATTTTCCAATAGCAATAAAACTGGAAATTATTCCAAGCCCTATTCCAAACAAAAGTTGATAAACCAACAGCATTGGTAAATTGCTCATAAAATAACCCCACAGGTTTAATTCGGGAATGACGGCATTAGTGTAAGGAGAAACAAAATAAATTATCGGTGCCAAAATAATTAAGCTTGCAACTGCTGAAATTATTCCATATAAAATTCCTTCAATTAAAAATGGTCCTCTAATAAAGAAATTTGATCCACCAACAAGACGCATAATATTAATATTTTCTCTGTTTGAGTAAATTGCCAAACGAATAGTGTTGAAGGTTATGAGCATCGCAATCAGTGACATTACTATGGCCAGTCCCAGCCCTCCGTTTTTGGCGGTAGTGGTAATTTTATTTAATCTATCTATGACACCGGCATTTTGAGTATAAGAAACCTTATCAACAAAAGGACTAATGGAATTATTATTGAGATAATCGGAAATTGCCTGATAATCACTTGGATTGCGGGCCTTAATATTTAACGATGCTAAAAGCGGATTATCGGTTAATTGCGAAATTGCTTGAGATATTGTCTGATCGTTAGCGTGCTTTTCTTTAAAAATTGCCAATGCCTCGTCTTTGGAAATATAATCAACACTTTTTACTTCCGGCAATCCTTGCAAGTTAGATTTTATTCTTAAAATATCATCTTCGGCAGTTGTGGTTTTAAAATAAACACTGATATCTATTTTATCTTCAATGCTGGAGATAATAGTTCGAGTCATTACATTAAAAATTATCAGCCCCATAAAAACCAAAAGAGCCAAAACCATGATGGCAATGGTTGCGGTAGAAAGCCAGGCATTTCTTGAAAAATTTTGCTTACCGTATTTGATTATTCTAAAAAAAGTGGTGACCATATTTTTATTTGATTAAATTTTAAAATAAAATATATTTTCCCTCTTCTTCGTCTCTAATTATTTGTCCCGATTCAAGACTAATAACTCGTTTATTCAAATTATTAATCACATCTTTATTGTGAGTAGCCAAAATTATAGTCGTTCCCAATTCATTAATTTTCAAAAGAAGTCTTATAATATCATTGCTGTTTATCGGATCCAAATTTCCAGTTGGCTCATCGGCGATAATAACATCGGGATTATTTATCATAGCTCGAGCAATGGCAACTCTTTGCTTTTCTCCGCCGGACATTTCTCTGGGAAAACTCTTGGTTTTTGATGAAAGTCCAACCATATCCAATGCTTTAGGAACAAGTTCCGTTATTTCTCCCTCTGGTCGCCCCGATGCCTCCAAAGCAAAAGCGACATTCTCAAAAGCTGTTTTTTCGGGAAGCAGTTTAAAGTCCTGAAAGATTGTGCCGATGTGTCTTCTCATTTGATAAAGTTCGCTATTTTTTATTTTAGTGACATCATAAGACCCAAAAATAATCCTACCCTTGGTCGGCTTTTCTTCTCCTGTTAAAAGTTTAATGATGGTTGATTTGCCGGCTCCAGATTTTCCCACCAAAGACACAAATTCTTTGGGATTAATTTTAAAACTTGCATTATCAAGAGCCGCCATCTCATGATCATCGCTTTCATAAATTTTTGATACTCCCTGGAAAATAATCATACCGACAAATTATATCATGCGTTTTAAAAAAAACCAAACATTTGTAAACATTTTGATAATCTAAATATTAGAAACCAATTCGGATTCTATAAATCCATCCAAGTCCCCCTCTTCAAGCACTTTATCAATTTGAGTCGTTTCATATTCCGTGCGATGGTCTTTAACGAGTTTGTATGGATTAAGGACATAAGAGCGAATTTGACTCCCCCATTCCGGTTTTGCTTTGGCTCTTAATTTATCCAATTGCTGGACTCTTTCTTTTTCCATCAGCTGGATAAGTTTTGCTTCCAAAACTGCCATCGCCTTATCTCTGTTTTGAGATTGAGAACGCTCAACTTGAGACGACGAAACTAGTCCGGTCGGAATATGAACTATTCTAACTGCGGTCTCAACTTTATTGACATTTTGTCCTCCTGGTCCAGATGAGCGAAAAAACTCCACTTTCAAATCGTCCGGTTTTATTTCCAATGAATGCTCCTTTACTTCCGGCAGAACTTCCACTAACGCAAACGAAGTGTGTCTTAAGCTTTGAGCCGAGAAAGGAGAAACTCTAACCAATCTGTGCACTCCACTTTCTTTTTTTAAATAACCAAAAGCATAATCACCTTTTATTTCAAAAGTGATATTTTTTAATGAAGTTCTTCCGGTTCTCGCTTCTCCCGTTTCTTCCGCCGAATCAATTACCGAAGTTTTCCAGTTATTTTTCTGAGCATATTTCTCATACATTAAATAGAGCATATGGACCCAATCGGCCGCATCTTGCCCGCCAGCTCCGGCATAAATAGAAATGATTGCATTCCCCTTATCCCACTTTCCGGTAAATAATCTTTTTGTTTCAAGATTTCTGACCATTCTTTCGACTTCATAGTATTTATCATCGTCTACTTTTTGAATATCTGACAATAATTTTTCAAGCATTTTTTCGGCATTCAAATATGCTTCAATAAGATTCTGAATTTCTCCCATTTCTTTTATGGCATTTTCCGCCTCCTTTTTATTTTTCCAAAAATCAGAATCTTGCATCAAGACCTGTATTTCTTTGATTCGATTTTGTTTTGTCTCTACATCAAAGCCAGCCTCCTAGCTGTTGGAGGCGTTGTAAAAGCTCATTAATTTTTAATTGATATTCTTTTTGAATCATAATAATATGAGCCACCTCCGAGATTCGAACTCGGGACCCCATCTTTACGAAAGATGTGCTCTACCAACTGAGCTAAGGTGGCAAGCCTAAAAAATATACAACAAAAATAACCCAAAATAAAGCTCAGCTTCTCAATTTTTCCATAATTTCTTTTTCCACCTCAATTCTTTCTCTTCCATATTTTGAAAAAGAAAGTTCTTTTATTTTTTGCGCCGATTCAATATCCGGGTCGGGATATTTTATAGTTCTCATATTAAACGGCTTTGATGTTTGATTATTAATTAAAATTTTGGCGTAAGCGTTAAAGTTATCAATATTCATTAAATCCGATTGCGTAAATATCGGTTCAAACTGCTTAATCAAAAATTCCGCATCTTGAGCGCCGACTCTAAAAACAATCATTGAGCCAACATTTCCGAATACCGAATCTCTTATTTTTTCATCAAGCTGAGCGATAAATTGATGGGTTATATTTAAATTAAGACGATATTTTCTTGCTTCCGATAAAATAGTGGAAATTGAATCGGTGGTGAAATTTTGAAATTCATCAATATGAAGATAAAAATCATTCCTTTCCGATTCGGGGATATCCGCTCTGGAGAGAGCTGACATAAGCAATTTTCCGGTGATAATCATACCCAAAAGTCCGGCATTAATATCTCCTATTTTTCCTTTGGACAAATTAACCAATAAAATTTTTTTCTCATCCATTATTTGTCTGAAATTAAATGACGACTTGGTTTGCCCAATAATTGGCCTTAAATAGTCATTGGCAATGAAATTATTGAATTTTGAGGTAATATATGGACCCATATTAGCCAAAGACATTTCCCCTCCTACTTTACTGGCTTCTTTAGCCCAAAAATCTACAACTACCGGATTGGTGATTCTTGATAATTTTTTCAGGCGAAATTCTTCGTCGGTTAGTACTCTTGGGACATCAATGAAGGTGGAAGGTTCATTAACGGCGTCCTCCATTAAAAGCAAGAGCGAATTGCGCATATACTGTTCAAACACAGGACCCATGGTTTCGGCCGAAAATAAACGATTAAAAATTCCTTGAATTTCATTAACAATAAAAGTTTTTTCTTCGGGATGATCAAGATTATATTCAAGCATGTTTAATCCTATTGGTTTTTTGGTATATCCGGGATCAAAGACGATAACATCGTCAATTCTTTCTTTAGGGATCAAACCCAAAATAGTTTCAATAGCATCTCCGTGCGGATCGATATAACAAACCCCTTTACCTTTTTTAATATCATCCCAGATCATATCTACCATTAATGTGGTTTTACCGACACCAGTTTGTCCAACCGAATAAACATGCCTTCTTCTGTCGCTTTCGGTTATATAAACCGGTTTAATTTCTCCTCTGAAATTACTTTGACCAATTAAAGTCCCACTGTCTGGAAGTTCCGCCGGCGGAGGAGATTCTTTGGATTTAATCCATTTTATTTTGGGAGACAAAGTGGAATAAGATGGCATATGAAAAATACCAGCTAATTCCTCTGTGTTTAAAAGCATCGTTTGAGATTCATCAAAATCTCTGAAAGAAAATTGATAGGCAAATTTTTGAAAGTTTTTTACTTTATTTATTTTAAATTTGTTTTTTAATGGCGCCTCAAACTGATTAAAAGATCCGGCAATGCCATCTAAAATACTTTCCGTTTGAAATTGATTGACGGTGGAAACCAATACGCGATAATTAATTTTAAAAAGAGGCTTGGAAATTTTACGCTCAAGCGATTTAATAGATTCTTCATCAATAATGGACGGCTTTTTTTCATCTTCCGGTTTTTTATCCTTCAAAACATCGGTCCATCCTTTTAAATCAACCGCTTTAGTTGAGGCGATTTTTTTAAAACTCTCTCCCTTTTTTAAAGAATTAATTATTGAAACTATTCCTTTTTTATAATTTTCCGGAGCTGATTTCACCAAAACTTGAATAACGGCGCCCTCACCAATTTCGTTAATTTTGGAAAGCCCACTGACTATTGGAGAAAAAGTGTCGGCTTCGGATTCGATATATGTTCTTATAGGCAACGAATAGTGATTGTCTTGCTTTAAATAAAATCCGGCATTAAATCCTCCGGGTTGAAAAATATTATATTCCGGAGAAGCAATCACTTGAGAATCTTTAAAGATTCCCTCTATTTGACGACTGATAAAAGGAACCATTTTTTCCGGCACAGCCACATAAAAAAATATCTCTTCTCCAATATGATGAACGGCAACCTCAAAAGCCGTCATTTCTTTCATTGAGGCAAGCGAACTGAAAAATTGTTCTGAAAAATTTATTTCTTCCTTGAAGTTTGGTTCTTTGGCGCCAACCAGATCAGGACGAGGCATTCTAATTGTTAATAACTTAAGATTTAAGGATTTTTTTATTTTCTCTCTTTTTTGACTCAAAAGAACATACCAAATTATGCCCAAAAATGAAGCCAAACTCACAACAATAATTAAAGTAATAATAACGCTTTGCATTATATAAGTTTTCTTTTCTTTATTTCTTCAATTAAAACATCCGAGAGCGAATCATGGTAAGCATCTATCACAAAAGGATCTTCTTTTTTAGCAAAATCAATCCCATCTTTTAGCCCTTTCTCTAAGGTCAAAGAAATCAGGTGTTGAATTTTATTTTGAATACTTGGATCAGATTTTTTGGCATAAGCCGGCAAAACCGAATCATCGTTTTTATTTATGGGCTGAACCGATGGCGCAGAAACAACCGGTCGAGAAGACATCGGAGGCATTCCTTTTTGTTCCAGAACATTTGAAATTATTTCTTTATGCGACAATTTTGGAGAAATCTCTTTTTGAGCGCTGACTTCTTGAGCTAACTCTCTATAATTGATATTATGAACAATATTTGAATCCATAGATTTTTATGAATGAAAAATTTTATTTATTTTTTTATAAATACGGACTTTTAATAATCTTAATTATAGCAATCTTTTTTAGATTCTACAATTTATCAATCGTCCCGCCAGGGCTTTATCCAGATGAGGCAATTAACGGCAATAATGCTTTACAGGCCTTATCTACCGGAAATTACAAGGTTTTCTATCCGGAAAATAACGGTCGGGAGGGATTATTTATAAATATCCAGGCCATCTTTTTGAAATTCTTTGGAAATCATCCATGGGTTTTAAGATCTGTTAGCGCTATTTTTGGGGTTTTGACGATTTTAGGATTATATCTTTTGGTTCAGTATATTTTCAGAAAAAAAATCTATTCCCATCTTATCGCTTTTTTGGTCTCCTTTTTTACCGCTACAAGTTTTTGGCACATTCTTCTTTCAAGAATAGGATTCCGCGCTATCATGTCTCCTGCCTTTTTGGTCTGGGGAGTTTATTTATTAATTCGTTCATTGGAAAAAATTCGCGAAAATCAACAAGTAGCTAACGACGTCAAAGAATATAAAAAAATAAGTTTTGGATCTAATGCTTTGTTTTTATCAATTCTTGGCGGATTAATTTACGGACTGGGAATGTATTCTTATATCGCCTACCGCGCCACTCCTATTATAATAATCTTCATTTATCTTTTGTATCTTTGGATTTATAAAGTTGATTTCAAAAAGTTGATTTTGGGATTTATTGCTTTTGTTATTGCTTCTCTTGCTATATTTTCTCCGCTCGGAATTTATTTTATTAAAAATCCTCAAGATTTTTTTGGCAGAGCATCGGAGTTGTCAATAACAACATCCGCGACTCCTATTAAAGATTTAGCTCTAAATACCTTAAAAACTTTAGCAATGCTTGATTTTAAAGGTGATTATAATTGGCGTCAAAATTATTCCGGAGCTCCGGAAATTTATTGGTTTGTCGGAATATTTTTTATAATCGGGATTTTCTTCACCCCATTTTATATTTTTAGAAAAAAAGGTGAAAGCGATACCAAAAAAAACGAAATAAAATTTACTTGGTTTGTTTCCATATTCTGGATTATTACGGCTATGCTTCCGGTTGTTATGTCCAATGAAGGAATTCCGCATGCTTTGCGTTCGATTTTAATGATACCGGCTATTTTTATTCTCGCCGGAATGGGAGCAATAACAACAATTCATTTTATATTTAAAAAAACTCACTCCACCGTTATATATATTTTTTTGGCATCTATAGGTATTATCTTAATTGTTCAGACCTATGTAAGTTATTTTATTCTTTGGGGACAAAATTTAAATACCGCTTCGGCTTTTAACCAAAATTATGTCAACATAGGAAACCAATTGAATCAGATGCCCCAAGCAATAAAAAAATATGTTATCGTCAACGCAAGCGGCGTTTTGGTAAATAACATACCAATGCCGGCAGAAACAGTTATGTTTATCACCGATACTTTTACTCAAGAAAAGCAAAAAGAAAAAAATATTTATTATTTGCTTCCATCTCAAGAAAATCAGATAAACGACAAAAATTCGGTTGTTTTATATCTTGAGCCAAAATAAAAACCCTTTAAAAAGGGTTTGGTGTGCATGTGATTTTAACATCAGACATAGACGATGCTGGGAAATATTGAATTTCCAAAGATATCTCTGATTTTTTGACGACAGATTTCATCACTCATATCTTTATTGCCATAAAGACAAAGACAGTGAGGACTTTTACAGGCCATAATTTCCGGATCATTAGGATGACAACAAAGAATACTTCCGCAATTTGGGCAAACATAATTTGACTCGGGCCAATTACAAGCCCCAAAAGGAAGGAAGCTAAAAACTATTTTCATCTCTCTTTTTTTGGACAAATTTTTTCCCCCTTTCTTTAACAACGCAGAAAAACAATACTACTTTAAATATTTTATAATTTCAAGTATTGGTAAATTAAAATTGAAATAAAAAATTATTTTTGAAAATCCAGAAAATCTTTTGGATTAATAATCATTCTTTCTTCATTTTGATTTATAATCACCACTTTTGGATCTATTCTTCCAAAATCATTTTTAGTCGCTACATATAAGAACTTCCAAGTATCATTTTTGTCGCCTGAATTTATTTTTATTATATCGTCGGTCTTAAATTTACGTTTTATGTCTTCGGCCAATTCTAAAACTTCTTTCTCATCGGAAATTCTCGGCGGAAGTTCATTTTCCATATCTCTCAAAAATTTACTCATAAAAAATCTTTGTTTTTATTAATTATCTATTCAAAGCGAACATTTTTTAATTAACCATGTCTAACTACCATCACATCTCCATCTTTCATAACATAATCCTTTCCTTCAAGACGAATTTTTCCTTTTTGTTTTGCTTGATTCCAACCACCGGTGTCTGTTAGGTCTTTCCAAAAAACCACCTCTGCCTTGATGAATTTATTTTCAAAATCGGTATGAATAGTCCCTGCCGCTTGAGGTGCCTTCCAGCCGTTAATGATTGTCCAGGCACGAGTCTCGTCTTCGCCAGTAGTAAAAAAACTTATCAAGTTCAAGATTTCATAGGCCTTTCTTATCAATCCGGTCAAGTCCGGTTCAACTCCTAAGTTTGAAATTACATAAGTTGATTTCAAGTCGTTGATGATTTTATTTTTCAATTCTTCCGATATATCCTCCGTATTGCCATTCAAAAGATATATTTGAGGTTTTATCGTCAAAAGATTCAAAGATTTTATGCCCGGATTTTCTATAATTTCTTTTGTCAATAAATAAAGCGGTTTATTTTCCGAAAGTTGTTTTTCCAATTGTTTCACAAATTCCAATTCTTTAGCTTTTGATTTGTCTCCGGTCCTGGCTTCTCCTTCTAATTTTCCAATTCGTTTTTCAACGGTATCTAAGTCACCCAAAATCAATTCGGTATTTATTATATCTATATCCCTTAAAGGATCTATCGTATTTTCAACATGAATTATATCCCCCTGTCCAAAACACCTAACAACCTGAACAACTGCATTTGTTTCACGAATATGCGACAAAAATTTATTTCCCAATCCCTGCCCTTGACTGGCGCCCTTGACCAATCCGGCAATATCATAAAATTCAACCACGGCCGGAATTTTTTTTGCCGATTTACTTAATTTTTCCAAGATATCCAAACGTTCATCAGGAACCGAAACAACGCCAACATTGGGATCAATTGTGGCAAATGGATAATTAGCGATTAAAACATCGTTTTTTGTAAGTGCTTTAAAAAGGGTTGATTTGCCGACATTCGGCAAACCGACAATTCCGATGGATAGTTTCATAAATTATTTATTTACAATTCTGAAAAATTTTGTTTTGCCAACTTTGTAAGTCCCCTCAACAGCAATTTCGTTTCTCGAAAAAAATCTCTCTTCGGGTTTAACCGATTTGATGGCGTTTTGCTCAAATAATCTAAATAATTCAGACTTACTCTTAAATTGTTTACTGGACATTAAAACATCAATCAAAAGTTGTCCGTCTTTAAATTTAATCTCCGGCATTTCCTCGTCATAAACTCTTTTGGAAAACCTGTTTTCAAATTTTTCCCTCTCCTTTTTCCCTGATTCCAAAGATTTGGCTTCAATTGATACAATAAGCTGAGCCAATTGCTTTTTGGATTCCAAAGGATTTTCTTCAATCAAATGTTTTAATTCTCCAAGCTCCGACTCTTTAATATCGGCGAATGCCTTGTAATACATTATTAAAATAGAATCGGGCATTGACATTATTTTACCAAACTTATCCTCAGACGAAGAATTGACGGCTATATAATTGCCATAACTTTTGCTCATCTTTCTACCGTCACCAAATATTCCTTCAAGTACCGGAGTGGTCAGGGCAATTTCAGGATTTAATCCCTTCATCTGCATAATTGTTCTGGCATGGGCAAAATTTAAAAGTTGATCCCTTCCGCCGATTTCAATATCCGCCTTTGTTTCAACCGAATCTATTGCTTGCGCATAACTGTATAAAAGTTCGGCCATAGTGAGCGAGTGGCCGTCTTTTATTCTAACTCTGAAATCTTCTCTTTGGAGAACTTCGGATAAATTCAAATGTCTCAAATCTTCCAAGATAGTTTTGAAAGATAATTTATTTAACCATTTTGAGTTATTGTGTCTTTTTGATTTTTTAACATTCAAAAATTTTCCTATCTGATAGAAATACGTTTTAGAATTGTTTTTAACTTGAGATTCGTTTAGCGCCGGTCTCTGGTCGTTGCGTCCGCTTGGATCCCCTATCATTG
>JAJXZH010000027.1 GCA_021780155.1 bacterium | reverse complement strand
CGATATCAACGGATTTCACCCCTACACCGTGCGTTCCGCTCACCCCTAATGTCCTCTATCCCATCCATCTCTTCGGCGAGTTTGCCGTTAAGCGGCAAGATTTAACCAAAGATGCGATGGGACCTCTACGCGCCCTTTACGCCCAATAAATCCGGATAACGCTCGAGGTCTCTGTATTACCGCTGCTGCTGGCACAGAGTTAGCAACCTCTTATTCCCACACTAACGTCAAACCGCATAAAGCGGTCTTCCTCATATAGAAAAGGAGTTTACAACCCGAAGGCCTTCTTCCTCCACGCGGTGTCGCTCCATCAGGCTTTCGCCCATTGTGGAATATTCTCGACTGCTGCCACCCGTAGGTGTACGGTCCGTGTCTCAGTACCGTCGTCGGGGAACGGGCTCTCACCCCCCCTACTGGTCGTAGCCTTGGTAGGCCATTACCCTACCAACAAGCTGATCAGACCTAGGCCGATCCCAAAGCGTGTTTCCACTTTAATCTTTCGATCACATGGAGAATTAGCGAACCTTTCGGCTCGTTATGCTCCACTTTGGGGTACGTACCAAGGTGTTACTGACTCGTTCGCCACTATTCAAAATTTTTATTGCTAAAAATTTTAAACCGTTTGACTTGCATGCCTTATCCACACCGCCAGCGTTCATCCTGAGCTAGGATCAAACTCTCAAAAAATCTGAAAGCCACCAAAATTATAAATAGTTATAATAGAGTTAGGCCTTCAGATAAATGTCAAAATTTTCAAACCGTCAAAGACGTGGAAAATTTTGCCACAGCCATTTTTTCCATTTTTATTTAAAAAATAAAAATGAATAAATTATAAATTGTAGCAAAAATTTCGACGCCTTAGTTCCGTTTTTTACGCGGACAATGGCTTAAAAATTTTTGACAATTTTTAGACCTGGTTAACCAAAAAAGTTTTCAAATTTAGTTTTGGATTTATGAATTTAATTTTAAATCCTTAGCTCGCACAAATTCTCATTATCATTATTAAGGTTATTATATTTTTAAAGTTCTCTCCGTCAAAAAACGAAGTAACATAAGTATACAAAACAATCGTTCATTGTCAAGAAATGTCAGCTTGAAAATAAACAGCCAAAATAAAAGATTTTTATTGCCCAAAATTGAAGAATGTTGTCTTTCCAATTCATTGTAGCGTTTGTATTGTTTTAAATCATTTATTGACTTATTGTCTTTTTCCTGTATTATTTATTTGAAAATAAAATTTATATTTATCAATAATTTAATTTTATGAAAAAAGATATTCATCCAACTTATTATCCGGACGCTAAAGTAACTTGCGCCTGCGGAAATGTTTTTTATGTCGGCTCAACCAAAAAGGAAATAGCCGTTGAAATTTGCTACGCCTGCCACCCATTTTACACCGGAAAAGAAAAACTCATTGATACCGCCGGACGAGTTGAAAAATTCAAAGCCAAAAGAGAAAAGGCGTCAAAGACAGCTACGCGTTCCAAGACGGAAAAGCGCGCAACCAAAGCTGCTAAGCGTGTAGTAAAAGATAAAAAGATAAAATAATCTACCACATTTGTCGCGGTTCACGTTTTAAAAATGTAAGAAAGGACCAAAGATTCTATTTTTACATTTTACATTGTCATTTTAATTTTTGAGTTTTTCATTTTAAATTATTGACGGGCGACGATGACTAAAACGTAGTCCGTTTTTATTAATATGGAACAAGACATAAACAAAATTATCATAGAAGTTCGTGCCGGAGCCGGTGGTGATGAAGCATCTATTTTTGCCGGCGAGCTGGTGAATATGTATCAAAGATATGCCCAAAAAAGAAACTGGCGATTTTCCGTTATCGACTCAAGCCAAACTTCGCTTGGTGGATACAAAACTTTCATCGGAAAAATAGAAGGTGAAGGAGTTTATAATGCGCTCAAACATGAGTCGGGGGTTCATAGAATCCAAAGAGTGCCGGCAACCGAAAAATCCGGACGAGTCCATACATCAACCGCTTCAGTGGCCATACTTCCTGTAGTTGAACAAAAAGTTTTTGAAATAAATCCAAGCGATTTGGAAATTTCTTTTTTTCGCTCATCAGGTCCCGGTGGACAGAATGTCAATAAAGTTGAAACAGCGGTGAGAGTTTTGCATAAACCAACCGGAGTCGTAGTCGCCTCTCAGACCGAACGTTCTCAAAATGCCAACAAGGAAAGTGCTCTTACTATTTTGCGCTCAAAACTTTATGAAGAAATGCAACGCCAGCAAGCCAGCTCTCTGGGAACACTCCGAAGAGAACAAATCGGATCAATGGAACGTTCCGAAAAAATTAGAACTTATAACTTCCCCGATGACAGGATCACGGATCATCGCATTGGAAAGAAATGGCACAACATAGAAAAAATTCTCGAAGGAGATTTGGATCCAATCGTCAAAGCATTTCAAAAACAGCAATAAAGATGACCTCCTCCCCACCCTGAAAGATGGGGGAGATTGGTTTATATAATAAAAATTCATTTATCCTGTTAAAACATCTATATCTCCCTGAAACTCATCGGCTTTGGCAATAACTGCCGCGCCGTAAGTGTTGATATAATATTGCCAACTTCCACCGGCATAATATTTTGCCGCCGCCACTTTTTCATTATACAAGGAACCGGTAGCACCCGCGTCTTTCAAATAAAGTGCGGTCGCCACAAAAGCGTCCAAATTATTCCACGGCGAAGGAACGCTGTGCCCGGTAATGGAAGCAATCTGACTTTGATACAAAGACCAAGTGGAAGGAATAAATTGCGCCGGCCCCATTCCTCCGCCATAAGCCCCATCTCTGGGAATTGGACAGGAAACAGAAACGCTATCAGGACTAATGTTAAGCGATTGCATAATTTGAATAAAAATCGGAATATCTCTTTTTGGATTCATCGTTGTTGAATTTGATGCTTTGTTTGGATAATAAGGGTTAATATTATATTTACAATTTCCGACATTTCTTCCCAAAGCCGACTCTCTATCAAGCACTGCCAAAATCAAAGCCGCTCTCACTCCGGTTGCATCCTGCGCTGTTTTTGCCAATTGATAAGCATCACCAAATTGAAGCTGTCCCCCTCCAAGTAATTGATAAAGTTGACTTCTTATCTGAGCAGCGGTTTTTTTCTTTGCGGCGACAATTTGTTCGTATTTCGATTGCTGGCCCTTGGTGACTTTAAGCAAATCATTTTTTTGAGCTTCGGTTTGTTGAGCGGTTTGTTGTTGAGCTAGTTGATATTCTTGAAGCTGTTGAGTGTCGTTATACTGAGAAGCCAAAACTCCTTTTTGATCTATTAAATTGCTTTTGAGCTGAACGATGTTGTCCAAAGTCGAACGAATATCATCTTGAGTCGCAAGCAAATTATTTAGATCCAAAAAGAAATCTGAAAGTTTCGGGTTTGTCAGCATAATTTGAACGGCATTAGTGGTGTCGCTTTCATAAACGCTTTGCAGAACCGCCGAAAGATAACTTTTTTGAGTTGAAATATCACTTTCGGTTTGGCTGATTTTCAATTTTGTAACGCTAATATCTCCGCTTATTTTTGCCAAGGTTAAAGTAATAGCTTTAATTTGTAAATTGAGCTGAGAAATTCTGGCGTTGAGTTTTTTTATTTCCACCGACAAGCTTGCGCCCTGTTTGCTGTATTGCTCAATCGTTTGTTCGTCTTGAGCAATTTGATTTTCCAAGTCCTGCAATTGCGCTTCATATGCCGCTCTTTGGGTATCAACATTTGATGCCGCCAAAAGATAGCCCTCGCTTATAGGCGCATTTGCCGCTCCCAACAAAAGATAAAAAATGGAAAACGAAATAGCTCCGTAAATCATTATCTTTTTTAACGGAATTCTAAATATTTTTTTATCACTCAAATCAAGCCGTTCTTTCGAGTATTTAACGCGCTTTTGAGGTTCTTTACAAATTATGTCCGATATTAAACGTCTTGCCATTAAAAAATTATTTGACTAAAAAAATCCGTCGTTTTTGTTTAAGCGATATATAAAGATTATAACAAAAATCCCCTAATTTTGTAAACGTCGGGGATTTTATTTTAAATATTTTATTTATTTTCTGGCTTGGATGGTGAACTTTCCTTTCCCGCTTCGGCAACCGGTTGTGCTCCGGCCTCGGCAGAAACTCCTTCTGTGGTTTCCACCGGAGTTTCCACTACCTCTTCTTTCTGTTGTTCGGTAACAGTAGCGATACCCATTTCCGGTTCCACTAAAATTTTAACTCCTTTGGGAACTTTTATATCTCTAATGTGCAAACTCTGGTGAAGTTCCGACAAAACAGACAGGTCGGCTTCAAGTTGGTGAGGTAAATCTCCCGGAAGAGATTCTATTTCAACCTCCTCGACAGATTTCACCAAAACACCTCCCTTTTCTTTAACTGCCGGAGCTTCTCCAACAAAAATCAACGGGACGGTTGCTTTTATTTTCTCATCCATTCTCACTCTGTAAAAATCAATGTGAATTATGTTGTCGCCCAAAACATCTTTCTGAACATCATAAACAATAGCCGGAAAAGAATCTTTGCCGACAGAAACAGTGATTAATGAACTTTCTCCCGCTTCTTTTAAAATATTTTTAAAATCTTTAAGCGCTACACTGGCGTGGATATTTTCAAATCCATGACCATATATTTCGGCCGGAATTAAGCCCTCTTCAAAAAGACCGCTGTTTTTATCTCCAAAAACTTCTCTTTTTTTAACTTCAAGTTTTAACATAATCGGTAGTTAGTATTTTATATTTTGTATAATGTCCAATTTACAACAGTGTCTAAAAAAAAGCAAGCTTTTTAATTACATTTATCATTAATACCAAATGCAACACATAAAATAAAAAGCCGCGGAGGCGGCTTGGAGAGAGTTAACGGCGGAAAGTTTTACTGCGGATTAGTTTGGCGGGAACTTCCTGTTTGAATGTGACTCGTTTTGACGGGTCCGCGGCAAAGCTCCGTTTGGAAGCGAGCTGATTTATTTATATTCCTAATGTTTTCATTAGTCAAACTAAATTATCAATTGGGATATTGATCGGTTTTATGTATGAAATCGATGTATTGATATAAAATACCAAATATTATTTAGTTGCGTTATACATATTTTGAATTTCAGTCGCCGAAAGTGCGCGGTTGTATACGCGAACATCATCAAGAGCTCCATTGAAAGCATATGAAGCGGGTAAAAATGTACCTATATAGTAAGGCGCCGCATAAGAGGAGTAGTATCCGGTTGTCCATGAAAGTGTTCCAACAGCATTGCCATTTATGTATGCATTAATACTGACATTAGACCCCGAAACATTAAACACGTAAGCGTAATATGCCCAAACTCCGGTATTAACGACTCCGCTGGCCAAAGTTCCATATCTTTGTATACCTCCGCTGTCTACAAATGACGCAAACATGGCTCCTCCGCTCACAAAAGTTACATAATAGTTTCCTCCGCCATTTGCAAATGCCATATTATAGGTCTGAACGCCTGCCGGATTAGCCCAGAATGCAATCGTTTTGGATGGTATGTTAAAAGAAGACGAGGACCCGACATTAACATAATTTGTGCTATTATTGAACGTTAATGCATATTTTCCGACTTTTCCACTGACCCATGTAGGAGGGGTAGATCCGGGACAGCTTCCGGAACTGCATAGACTTCCAGTATTATTGTTACCACTCAAATCAGCCGTAGTGCTACCACCCCCCTCATCAAACGGCCACCACCCGATAAGTCCCGACGCCTGAGTCCAAAGAGCAACCGTCTCTCCTGTTTCATATTTTGCCGGGTCCGTTCCTCCGTCAACTAACGCAGTATCCTTCAATTTCTTTTGGGACTCCAAGGTGGCCGTTAGTTCAAATTGCCCGGTAGAGTTCACAATATAAGAGTAATAGAGATTGGAAGCGGAGGCGTTTGTCGGGTCTATCGGCAATGACGGAATAAGTCCAACACCGGAAAGATTAACCGGAATCCAGCCGGTGCCGTCCACGTCCTGGAGCGTAGATGTTGCTGTTACACAATTATAAGACCAGCCCGAAGCAAGAGCCGGAAGACCAAGATCGGCACAAGAAGATGAGCCAGCATCAACCAGAGAGACATAAACAGTATTAGGATTTCCAAGCGAGCTTATTCTGTTGCCGGTATATTTATAGCGCTCGATTACGGTTTGAATACTTTTTAAATCGGTCATTCTTTGAGTGTCGCGAGATTGGTTAAACCACTCAACAGGATTGATAACAAACACTGCGGCAGCGGTTAGAATCGTCAAAATCGCAATAACAATAATCATCTCTACTAAAGTAAAAGAGTTTTTATCCTTTAAAGAAAAATTTATTCTTTTAAAAATAGACATTTTTTGCTCGTTATTTTATTTTTTTAAAAAATTCAAAAATTGCTGAAAATTTTTAATTTTTCCAAAACAACTTTTTGAACTTCATGGACCATTTCGGGAAAAATTTTATAAGGAGCAATTTCTTTGGGATGAGATAGGAGCGCCAAATCTAACCCCCTTTTCCAAGCCTCTCT
>JAJXZH010000014.1 GCA_021780155.1 bacterium | reverse complement strand
GTAAGTCCACCTTGATGCATATTTTGGGCTGTCTTGATAGGCCAACTTCCGGGCAATATTTTTTCAAAGGCAAAGAATTAAATTCTTATTCCGATTTGGAACTTGCCAAAATAAGAAATCAGGAAATGGGCTTTGTTTTTCAGGCATTTAATCTTTTGCCGAGATTGACCGTCATAGACAACATTATGATACCTTTAATGTATGCCGATATTCCGGAATCAAAAAGATTACTTAAAGTTGAAAATGTCATTAAATTAGTCGGACTTGAAAATAGAGAACACTATCAAACCGCTAAACTTTCCGGTGGACAGCAACAGAGAGTTGCCATTGCCAGAGCGCTCGTTAATGAGCCCTCTATTATATTTGCCGACGAGCCGACAGGAAACTTGGATTCCAAATCGGGGGCGGTAGTGCTTGAATTTTTGCAAAATATAAATAAACAAGGCCACACGATTGTTGTTGTTACTCACGAAAAATATGTTGCCGAATCGGCAAAAAGAATTATAGAAATAAAAGACGGGAAAATAGAAAGCGATAAAAAAGTCGCCAATCAAAGAATAGTCGCCAAGGAAGGATTTACAAAATAAAACTATGAACCTTAAAGACACCTTAAGAACTGCCGTTGCCGGACTTTCTACTCACAAATCAAGAACCGCCTTGACTATTTTGGGAATTGTCATCGGCATCACCTCAATTATGCTTGTTATGTCAATCGGCCAAAGCGCTCAGAATTTAATTTTGGGAGAAATCCAAAGTTTTGGTCCAAACAATCTTTTTGTTTTGCCCGGAAGAGTTTCCTCCAACCCCAGTTCTTTTAGCGGAACTTTATTGAGTGATTCTTTAAAACCAAAAGACCTTCAAGATTTGGAAAATAAAAACAATGTTCCTGACGCGACTTCCATAATTCCACTAACTTTTGGCCCGGTGGTTGTTTCTTATGGTTCTCAAACTTACAATACGATTATTTTGGGCAGTACCGGAGGATCGGAAAATATTTTCAGTTTGGATATGGCGCAAGGAACTTTTTATAGCGATTCGGATGTTTTATCTCATTCGCCGGTTGTTATTTTGGGAGGAAAAATTGCTACCGAACTTTTTGGCGCTTCAAATCCCATCGGCCAAAAAATAAGAGTTAAAAACGAAAATTTAAGAGTTATCGGCGTTTTGCAAAAAAAAGGGCAATCATTTGTTGATTTTGACACGGCGCTTTTGTCTCCTTACACCACCGTTCAGCAATATATTTTAGGAACCAGATATTTTCAAAGATTAATAATTCAAGCGTCTTCGCCGTCGGTAATTCCGGGGGTTATTAGCGACGTTACCAGAGTCCTAAGAAACAATCACAACATCACCGATCCGAGCAAAGACGATTTTACCGTTGAAACTCAGCAGGATATTATCAATACCATTGGAACTGTTATCACTATTTTAACTATTTTACTTTCTTCGGTAGCGGCAATTTCTTTGGTTGTCGGAGGAGTGGGGATTATGAATATTATGCTTGTCTCCGTCACCGAACGAACGCGAGAAATCGGATTGCGCAAAGCTTTAGGAGCAAACAACGGAGATATTTTAAATCAATTTTTATTTGAGTCGGTTATTTTAACTTTGAGTGGGGGAATAATTGGAATTATTTTGGGAACCGGCGCCGGATGGATGGCTTCATTTTTGGCGACGAGATTTGCCGGAGTTAATTTCCCGTTTGTCTTTTCTTTGCAGGGGGCGATTTTGGGAGTTTTTGTTTCTATGGCGATTGGTTTGGGTTTTGGAATTTTTCCCGCTCGTCAAGCATCTCAAAAAAGTCCAATTGAAGCATTGCGTTATGAATAATTGAATAAAAGTTATCCACAGATAAATTGTTGACCAAACAAAATTTAACGGCTAAAATATAAAAGTACTAAGTAAAAAACAGTAATCCAATATTTGTTTTAAAAATGTTTTTTGGGGAGTGAGGTCCTAAAAAAACAAAAACAAAGATTGGGCTTCAAAATCCCTTCTTTTTTGGAAGGGATTTTGTTTTATAAAAAAGCTCCGACATTTTTGTCGGAGCGAGTGTTCAAATCACCTCTTGATCTTTGCCAGCCAATTGCGGGTGGCAATCGGCATTCCGCCTCCCGGCGAAGGGAGGCGGCTCAGCGGCTTGAGCTTAAAATCGGCATTCTTCTTTTTCTTTTCCACCCGAGATTCTCCTTTCCTTGTTTTTTAAAATAACATCATATTCTTGACTTGTCAATGATTGTGGTGGTATCATTTTGATAGGAGGGAATATGGCAAAAACAAACGTGGGAAGCAATGAGGAAAACAATTCTTTCACTACGCCAGCGAGTCGCGCGCTGGCAAACTGCAAGGGGGCGTCTCATTTGAGGTGTCCCAATTGCCCGGCGAATCGCACGGGTAGTGGAGGGGGTATCGACGATCTGATCAATTCGGATCATCCGCCCTGCTGTGATGTTTTTGGGGATCCGGATTACGATTAGTTGATTTTTGGCTTTTAACGCGATGCTCTTTTTCTTTCTCCGCTCAAAACATAGGGCGGAGTTTTTTTGTAATTTTTTTGATACAATTTAATCCAAGATAGTTTTATTGACAAAATTATTTAAAAGGTGGCGAGTGGTAATTTTATTTAAATTGGCGTAGTATTATAAAAACAAGTCGCAATAAAAATTATTTAAAATTTATCTATGAAAAAAAGTTTATCTTTATGGGCATTAATTTTAATTGTTGTAATCGCGGTGTTGGCGATTGTTGTGTTTATGCCTAGACAAAATGTTCTTGCGCCGGCTCCCAATTCCAGTTCTTCGCTTCAAACTCAGGCATCCTCAACGACATTGATTGCGACTGCAAATTTTTCTTGCGATAGTAAAAAATCAATAGCCGCCTCTTTTTATAAATCTCCCATCGCCGTTCCGCCCGTTCCCGGACAACCGCCGGTTCCCAACGGAAGTGTTGGACTTACTTTATCCGATGGACGAATAATGACACTCAAACAGACAATTTCGGCCGATGGCGGAAGATATGCCAACAGCGACGAATCAATTGTTTTTTGGAATAAAGGAGACACCGCTTTCATTCAGGAAAATGGCAAGGAAACTTTTTCCAATTGTGTTGTTTCAAAAAATCAATCAGCCGCTCCTCCTCCGCAAACATCAGATGCGATGATTGCTAATCCAGCCAGTGTTAATTGTCAGCAAAAAGGAGGACAGCTTAGCATTGCCAACAAACCGGACGGAAGCCAATATGGATTGTGTTATTTTTTGGACAATTTTGCTTGTGAAGAATGGGCAATGTTTAGAGGAGATTGTCCCGTTGGCGGAGTCAAAACTACCGGCTATGTTACCGATGCCCAAAAATTTTGCGTTTGGTCGGGAGGTCAAACATCTGCCGTTCCCAATGCCGTTTGCACTTTTAAAGACGGTTCCACTTGTTCTGACAGCGCTTTTTATGCCGGAACTTGTCAGCCGGGGTCAAAAACTAATTAAAATTTTCTGAAAAATTAATTTTTAAATTAATAATTAAAAATTATGGATAACAAATGTGGGGGAGCGAGCGCGGTTTATGGTTTGGGGTTTATTGGTGCGGCAATTTTTTTTGTCGGCAAAGCGGCAACATTATGGATGGGAGCGTTGGGAATATTAAAAGCTTTGGTTTGGCCGGTTTATTTGGTTTATTATGCTCTTCAATTTTTGGCCAAATAATTTTTTGAATTAGATTATTGATTTATTGTTGATAATATGACGCATTTTAATAGTATTTTTTAATCACGTTTTTTGGTGATTGTTAAAATATGCGATTTAGGTATTGTTTTTTGAAGGATTTTGTTTAAAATAACATAAGTTCTTATTGGGAGGTCAAAATGATGTCTCCTGAAAAAGTGAAAGTGCTTGAAGACAAATATCCTTTTTTCCGTCCTTTTTTGGGAGTGGAATGCGGCAATGGTTGGTTTGGAATCATTGATGATTTGTGCAAAACGCTATCGGTAATAAACTTTAAGGGCGCTATGATTGAATACATCAAAGAAAAATTTGGAGGTTTGCGAGTTGGACTTTCGCATGTTGGAGGAGTCAATTATGAAATTATGCTTTCGGCTATTGATCGCGCTCACGAAAAAAGTTTAAAAACTTGTGAAGAGTGCGGGGAGGTAGGCAAGCTAAGAGATATTAATGGCTGGCTCAAGACATTGTGCTATGACTGCACAATTAAGATGAAAAAGCAGTTGGGTGGATAAAATCAAAAGACGACTTTAAGTCGTCTTATTTTTTTAATCCGTTATTCTAAACTTTATTTGGGATCCAGTTTTTTTGCCACCTTTTTGGCCAGAAAAAGGTGGCGCCAAAACCACCAGAGATTTTTTATCCCTAAATAAATAGGAGATATTTTTGCTACCCTTTGGACTGGCAAAGGGTAGCGCCTAAACCAGCAGGCTTTATATCTGATTATAATTCATTCGATTCGCGCTTTGCTTTTATTTTAACTCGTCCCCATCCGGCACACCGGGTGGGGACTCAAACAAAAAAATAAATTGCTTCGCAACCACTCGCGCTTATCTAACTGAATTGAAATAATCAGATATAGGCCTGAGTCATTATAAAAAAATTGCGACAAAATTAATTAAAAAAACGGCCCACCTCCAAAGAGATGGGCTAGGGCGTGGACGAAGAAGGGTTCAGTTGGCGCGAGGGGGCTTCTCAACAAAGCCGTTGTCTTTCCGCCCACTTTCGGAAGTCCTGATCGGCGACCTCGATGATGTCCTTGATATCGACGACAAATATGATTCGCGGACGGCGATCGTTCGGGTTGGTGAACGCCGTCAGTTCTTCTTTGCAGTAGGCGATGCCTGCTGCTGTGAACATCGGATTTTTGATCAGCACTACTGGCAAACACCCAGATGGGACAGCGTCCCACTCCAGCGTGTTGCCCGGGACCGTAATCCCGTTGCTTGTGAGGAACTTCTCCTTACTCATGTTCTGCGGATTGATATAGTAACCCATCACCCTCTCCTTTCTTTTTCTTGTTTGAGTTAACAGCTAAATAAATAATAACACAATTAAGCAAATAAGTCAATAAATTGTGGCAATAAACAATAACATCCGGCACTACGTGGGATAAATTGCCAAATATTTTCGTCTAAAACATAATATATATGATTACAAAAAAAATAAGAACGTGTAAATTATTCACAAAATTGCCGTTGAGCTTTTAAAAAAACACAAAGCCAAAGAGGTGCTGGTAAAACTGGCCTATGTGATTGGCGTGTCCCAGCCGGTTATGGCAATGGCCGAAATTGACGGCAAATCGGTTAAGGTGAAGGGGCATGATTTGAGCCCGAAGGGGATATATAGATGAACTGGAAATAAAAGGATTTGATTCAATAATTTCAGTGTAGTAAAATTTATAAATATTTATGAAAATAAAAGACCTTCCCAAAATAGAACGGCCGAGAGAAAAGTTGGAAAAGTACGGACCGGAAAAACTCTCCAATTCCGAACTTTTGGCGATCCTTTTGGGGACTGGTACTAAGGGAGTTAATGTTGTTGAGCTGGCAAACAAAATACTCAAGAAATTCAACGGGGATAAGATAAGCAAAGCTAATGTTGGAGAATTGAAAAATACATTCGGCTTGGGAACGGCTAAAGCGTGTGAAATTGTAGCATGTTTTGAGCTTGGCAAAAGATTACTAAACGGCAAAAAGGCCGTTTTATTATTATCTCCGCAGGATGTTTGGAATGAACTCAAAGACATCCGTGATAACAAAAAAGAGCATTTTGTTATATTTTTTCTAGACACAAGAAATCAGGAAATAAAAAGAGAAATAATCTCGGTTGGGACGTTAAACTCAAGTTTGGTTCACCCGCGTGAAGTGTTTGAGCCGGCCGTAAAACATTTAGCTTCACATGTGATAATTGCTCATAATCATCCTTCTGGTAGCTCTGATCCATCGGAAGAGGATTTGGATATAACAAAAAGACTGGTTGAGTCCGGTAAATTGCTGGGAATAGAAGTTTTGGATCACATAGTTGTGACCCCAGTTGGTTATTTTAGTTTTAAAGAAAAAGAACTTTTATAATGAATAAAAATAATTTGGCATATATTGACGGAGCAAATCTTGATAAAGCTCTCAAATCTCTAGGATGGAAATTGGATTATAGAAAATTTAGGTCCTGGCTTAGACAAAAATTTAGTATTGATGGAGCTTACATATTCATTGGTCTCATTACAAAGCAAGCGGATTTATATACCTATCTTCAAAACGCAGGATACGAATTAATATTTAAAGACGTTGTTTTTGATGGGTCCGGAAAAGCCAAGGGTAATTGTGATGCCGATCTAGTTTTAAAAGCCGCCAGAGATTTCTTTGAAAATAGGATAACGTCTGTTGTCCTTATCTCAAGTGACGGCGATTATGCTCCTCTTGTAAAATTTTGGAAAGAAAAGAACATATCATGTTCAATTATTTCTCCGGCTCCGGTTGAAAAGTGTTCTATTCTTCTTAAACGAACAGGGGTGCCCATCATCTATCTTGATGATGTCAAAAATAAGTTGTCTTATGGGCTAAAATGAAAAGGCCCCCGGCGCAGACATATCTGCGCAAGGGTCCTTTTCGTAGTGATATAATATATATATCATATCTATGTATACAGATCAAGTACGTGTGGATAACTCCAAAAGCGTTGAATTTTAGTTCAAAAGGGCATAAAATAGCTTGAAATGCCACCAGATAATATTCCACAATCTCAAAATCAATTCGCTAAAGAAACAGACTCTCGCATTCTTATCGACCGTAGATTACGCGAAGCGGGATGGGATATTGAAGATAAAAACCAAGTTTCTACTGAAGAAAGTGTGAAAGATGGCCGTGCAGACTATCTCTTAAAAGACACAAGAGGAAGAGGGTTGGCTATTATAGAAGCAAAGAAATTTTCAATTGATCCAGTATCTGCTAAACAACAAGCTCTAAAATACGCCGAAGAAATTAATGTTGATTTTGTATTCCTTTCAAACGGAGATGATATTTATTTTTGGGACTACAAAACTAGACCAGAACAAAAAGTATCAACTTTTTATTCTCGACGTGATTTAGAAAAAATACATTCACTAAGGATTGACCAAAAGTCATTATCTGTGATTCCTGTCCCGGATAAATATTTTAAAGGCAGTGAATGGCGAAACTTGCGCCCATATCAGAAGGAGGCAATGACTGTTTTGGACAAGGCAATAGAGAACAAAAAAAGGAAGATGCTTCTTGTTATGGCAACTGGAACAGGTAAGACGGATTTGATTGCTCTTTACTTAAAAAGGCTTTTTGAGGCGGGAGTAGTTAGTAGGGCTTTATTTTTAGTTGATCGCATTGAGCTTGGAAATCAGGCGAAGGATGTTTTTGACGAAATATTAAAAGATTATTCTTCAAAACTTTTATTTGGCGGAAAACAGAAAGACGAATCGTCAATTATAATTTCAACA
>JAJXZH010000028.1 GCA_021780155.1 bacterium | reverse complement strand
GAGATTCGAACTCACGAGGAGATTTCTCCCCTACTGCATTTCGAGTGCAGCCCATTCGACCACTCTGGCACCCCTCCGCAATGTTCACAATTTTCGACCACCACTTATCGGCCCACTCTGTTATAGCTTCAGCGAGGCGAGCACATAGGGCTCTGGCACGTCTCCAAAATTATTTGTTTATAAAATTTCTTATTACATTCTCAATCTTTTCATGGGCAACAACATGCTGACCGTCGGGAGCGTTGGGAATTTCTTTCCAGCGATGAATCTGCAAAACTCTGCCATCCGGACAATTAACCGTGACATATTCTTCATCAAGGCCAATTTTAACTCCTTCAAATTCGGCCTCAATCTTTTTAATGAGTTTTTTGGCATCGGCCGTTTCGAACCAGTTTGAATGCTCCCCTTCTTTGCGTAACTGCTCTGAAAACTGATCTTTTAAACCTTTTTCTTTGCTCATAATATTTTTATTTGAATCCACACAAGAAAGCGATCTCTCACAAAAACATAGTTAACTTGCTCTATGTTTTTGTGGACCTACGGGGAATCGAACCCCGCCTTCCTCCATGCCATGGAGGCGTAATACCGATTTACTATAGGCCCTTGAATAAATGTCTCGTTATTATATATTAAATATGGCTTTTTGCAACTTGCCCTCGTAGTTCAATGGATAGAACAAATCCGTCCTAAGGATAAAATAGAGGTCCGATTCCTCTCGAGGGCACGGTTGAATATTGTTAAATTTTGAATATGGAAAATAAACAGAAAAGTTTAAAGGATGAATTTTCAGAAAAATTGCGTCAAGAAGGGGAGCATTCAAATTGGCTCGAAACGGCCGATGCTGAGGAATTAAAAAATGAAATTGAAAAAAATTTCAGGGAGTTAAAGTTGATATTGATTTAGAAATGCTTACCATAAAAAGTGCGGATGGGAGAGTTTTGAAAATTCACCGTTGGAAAGAAATTCCTTACGCTCCCGATGGTCAGCATGTTGTTGCTCGTCATAAGATTGAGGATGAAATAGAAAAATTTATCAATGGATAATGTTTTTATTTGGTAATAGCGAGCAAGATCTTTTGTCTATTTTGGAGAGGTGACTGAGTGGTCGAAGGTGCCTGACTCGAAATCAGGTGTGCGGGAAACTGCACCGAGGGTTCGAATCCCTCCCTCTCCGCGCGTATAAAAAATACTCCGCTTTATGCGGGGTATTTTTATGCGCGTAGAGGGGAGTCCCGAAACTGCTTTCGGGACGTTAGCGATTCGAACGACGGAGCATGTTCCGCTCAGCAGAGCGGAACGCGAGTCGGTGCCTAGACCAATTCTACGCGGCGGCGTAGAATTGAGTCGAAGGAGAATCCCACCCTCTCCGCAATAAAACAAAAACTTCCGAAATGGAAGTTTTTATTTTATTTTGCGGAGAGAGCGAATGAACTGCTTCATTCACGTGGAGGATTCGAAGACCGCAGCGATATTCCGACAGTGGTCGGAATCGCGAGGGGCGGCCTGCGAGTTTGCTGAGCGACTGGCGAAGCAAAACTTGTAGGCAAATCCCACCCTCTCCGCAATAAAACAAAAACTATTATTTTTTTGTTTTTAATCTTGTATAATCTAATGCATGGAAGAAAATAACAATCAATCGAAGAATCATAATGTATTTTACGTTGGCCTTTTGAGTTTTTTTGGAGGAATCAGTCAGGATATTTTTACTCCCATATTGCCTATTTATTTGACCGTAATTTTGGGGTTTGATAAAACCTTTGTTGGAACGGCGGAGGGTATAGTTGCCGCCAGCGCTACGATTTTTGCCGTTGTTGCCGGATATTTTTCCGATAAATTAAGAAAGCAAAAATCTATAATTTTCTCCGGATATTTTCTTTCGATGCTTGCCAGGCCACTGCTTGCGGTTATTACTTCGGGAGTGGGGATTGTCGGATTGCGTTTGGCTGACGGAATTGGAAAAGGAATCAAGGACCCACCCAAAGACGTTTTAATCGCCGGTTCGTCAAAACAAGATTCTCGCGGAAAAAATTTTGGAATTGCCAGAATGCTTGATACTTTAGGTTCGGTTGCCGGTCCTTTAATTTTATTTGCTCTTTTGTATTTTTTCAAAAACAGCAATTATGTTTATCATTATATTTTAATGTTTGCCGCTTTGCCTTTGATTATCACTTTGTTTATTTTGGCTATTTATGTAAAAGAAGTTCCAATTTCAAATGAGGAAAGTCAAAAAATTATTTCAAAAGATAAAAAAATAAAACTTCCTCACTCATTTTATCTCTTTCTTTTTATTTCTATTATTTTTACCATTGGAAATTCGTCCGATGCTTTTTTGATTCTTCGCGCTCAAGGAGTTGGGTTTTCAATAACGATGCTTCCGATAGTTATTGCTATTTTTAATTTGGTTTATGCATCCGTTGCCGTTCCTTTTGGAATGCTTTCGGATAAAATAGGAAGAGTTCCGACATTGTTAATTGGTTGGTCGGTTTATGTTTTGACTTATTTTGGATTTGCTTATGCTTTCCATCCGGCGATGATTTGGATTTTGTATATAATTTATGGAATATATTTTGGAGCGACTCTGGGAGTGTCCAAAGCGTTTTTAGCCGACTTGGTTGGCTGGGAATATCGCGGAAGAGCGTTTGGAATTTATGGAATGGTAATCGGAGTGGCGACATTTTTTGCCAGCTTGATTGCGGGGGCTCTTTGGGATAAATTTGGCGCTCAAATGCCGTTTTATTTTGGAGCCGGAATGGCGGCACTGGCGGCATTGCTTTTGGTTTCTTTTTCCAGAAAATTAAAACCCGTTAGACAGGAAATATAAAAATGACTTTATTTTTGCTTATTATTTGGGCGATTGCCGTTTCTGCGATAACTTTGAGCGGAAGTTGGTATGTCAGAAAATATCAAAAGCCGGATCTTTTGATTGCTTTGTATATTACTTTTGTTATCGTTGCTCAGGTTTTAGCGGTAAAAATTTCCGAATTTAATTTGGGATTTAAAACTTTTTATGTTCCTTCGGGGGTGATTGTTTTTTCAATAACATATTTGTTAACCGATATCGTTAATGAAAAATTTGGTCAAAAAGAAACTCACAAAATGATTTTTATTGCTTTTATTTCGCAAGTGGCGATGGTGGCGTTTTTTTGGATTGGAAATAGAATGACTCCTGCGCCGTTTTGGAATTTTCAACAGCCCTGGTCGGATATTTTTAATCTCGTTCCCAGAATAACCATTGCCAGTTGGGTGGCATTTTTAATTTCGGAAAATTTTGACGCCATTGTTTACGCTTGGTTTAAAAAACTAACCAAAGGAAAATATTTATGGATGAGAAATTCTTTAAGTTCTCTGCCGTCTTTATTTTTGGACAGCGTTATTTTTATATTGATAGCTTTTTGGGGGATAGAATCGGTTATGCCTCTGATTATCGGACAAGTTGTGATAAAATGGATTATTGGACTGATTGATGTTCCGTTTATGTACGCCAACAGAAAAATTATGGGATATAATGGCAATCAACAGCCAACAAATCTAAAATAACAATAAAATCAAAATAAGATGAAACACAAAAGAAAAAAAATAGGACTGGCGCTTGGAGGCGGGGGAGCCAAAGGTTTTGCTCACATTGGAGTGATTAAAGTTTTGGAAAAAAATAATGTTCCCATAGATTTTATTACCGGTACCAGTATTGGAGCTTTGGTGGGGGGATTTTATGCGGCGAGCAAAAGTTCCGACTATCTTGAGCAAATAGCTTCGGATTCAAGTGTCGGGAAATTTATATCTTTAATGGCCGAATTTACCGGCGGAAGAGGTGGAATTATTGGCGGAGAAAAAGTTTTGAATTTTTTGAGTGAAGGGCTTGATGGGATTGATTTCAAGGACTTGAAAATTCCTTTTGCCGTGACGGTGACAAATTTAAATTCCGGAGAAACGGAATATTTTGAAAAAAGCGGAGATGTTGCTCAAGCGATTCGCGCCAGCATTTCTTACCCTCCAATTTTTTCTCCATATAAAATAAAAAACAAAATGTATGTTGATGGTGGGCTTTCTTGCCAAGTGCCGGTTTCAAAGGCGCGTTTGATGGGAGCAGATTTGGTGATTGCTGTTAATTTGGAAGATGAATACGTTTTAAACAAAAAAGCGTTTGAAAAAGAATCTATTATGACAAGCGCTTACAATGTTTTTAATTCGTCCATTAAAATACTTGTTAAAAAAGTTGCCGAATATGATGTCGAAAATGCGGATTTTGTTTTGAATCTTCCGGTTGGGAAATTTAAAACCTGGAGCGATTTTGGGAAAGCCGAAGAATTAATAAAAATAGGAGAGGAATTTGCCAAAGAAAACATAAAAAACATTAAAAAAACGCTTTTATAACAGGCGTTTTTTAATAATTCATAAAGATAATATTTTTGCGCACATTTATGTATTTTATGGTATAATTTTAACAGTCGTTTGTTTGATTTAAATAGAGCAACTTATTTAAAAATTAATATATTGAAAAAATAAGATGAAGAATTTTTTTTATTTATTTTTTAAGAAATATGTAACAGTCGCATTTTTTTTGACATTTTTGGTTTTGTTTTCCGTTCTTGCTCAATATGTTCATGCTTTTGATGGGTCGGGGACGGCTGTCGTTGTTCCGAGTTCTACCAACGCCGGATCGACTGGGGGTACTTATACTTTTACTTTTACTGCCGCCGAAGCAATGAACAGCGGAGAAATATCAATAGCCACCGCTCCGGGATGGAGTCCTATACAAGGAGTTTCCGGTGTTGCAGGATACACGACGGTTGCCTCTACGGGAATCACAGCTAATGTTGAAGATAATGCTAATTCTTTAAGTGGCTGGCTGGCTGGTAGCGCTTGCAATGGAGGATTAAATTTAGATACGGTTGTTTTTCATGAAGGTTCCGGATCTATAAAATGTTCAACTACAGACCAAAACAGTGGCAATGTATTTTATAAAAATATATCTTCCGAAAATTGGTCGTTATACACCAAAGTCGGATTTTGGATAAGGGTGGGTAAAAATATCAGTTCCGGAAACTTAAGATTTGTTTATGATAATAATAGTGATCTATCAAGTCCCATTGCCAGAATTAAACTTCCTGCAATAACAGCAAATACCTGGACTTTTGTTAATTTAAGTCTTTCGGGAACAAGAACTTCAATTTTGAGTTATGGTTTTGAAATAAATAATAAAAGTAATTTGGATAATACCACTATAAATATTGATGATATTTTACTTGGACCCGGGAGTCCTGTTTTTTTAAATGGTGTGTCAAATATCAGATTACTGACTCTTTCCACCGGTCAAAATATTTCTATAACCTACGGTTCGGGAGGCGGTGCTAGTGGTGCATCCGCTCCTTTAGTTGGTCAGATGTCTACCTTCTTGGCTAAAACGAGAATTTCTGATTCCGGAATTTTGACAAATATATTAACCTCTCCGGTAATAACCGTTAATAATCCCGTTCCTACTCTTTCTTCTATTTCGCCAACTTCAACGATAGCCGGAGGAGCTCAATTTACTCTCACGGTTTATGGAACAAACTTTAATGCTTCATCTTCCGTGAATTTGAATGGTTCTCCCAGAGTCACAAATTATATTTCTTCAAATCAATTGTCGGTTATTATTTTAAATTCAGATATTGCCAACGCCGGAACATCAACCATAACGGTAATAAATCCTTCTCCGGGTGGAGGAACTTCAACCGGCGCCACACTCACTTCAATTGCTGTCGCTGTAAAATTTGTCATATTGCCTCCGGGAAATGGAACGGTTGATGCTCCTGTTTTAGCGACTATTGAGGCTCAAAAAAATGACGGATCGGTTGACCCTAATTTTAATAAAGGAGTAACTTTAAATGTTAATGGGTCTGCCACCGGCGGAGGACTTTTGAATTTCACCAGCGGGGTGGCAACGACATCAATTTCCGATCATGTGGCGCAAACAGTTTTGTTGTCGCTTGTTGATTCTCAATCTACGGGGCTTATCGCAACTTCAACTCAAGAAATAATTTTTTCTCCCGGAGCGATAACTCAGTTTTCTTTGAACAATCCGGGAAATATGTATGCGAATACTCGACTTGGATATACCGTAACGAGAAAAGACCAATATCTAAATCCCGTTTCCGCTTCAACTTCCACGGTTTATCTTTATACGTCTTCAACCAGCACTAATCATGGGTTTTATGATGACCCGCTTATCGGAAGTTATTTGAATTTTATTTCTATTCCCGATGGTTCGGTAAGCGCTCCATTTTGGTATTACGAAACTACTCCCGGAACTTATTTGATAACCGCTTCGGATAATTCTTCGGCTCCAGACGGAGCGACCGGAATTTCCGACGCAACATCATCTGTTGAAGTTATGCCGGTAGCGACCAAATTTGTAATAATTTCTTCAACTTCAACCACCGTTGATAGTCCGATGAATGTTACAATTCAGGCCCAAAAACCAGATGGCACCGTTGATGTTAATTATCAAAAAGGAGTAACTCTCGTCACTAGTGGTTCGGCTGCCGGAGGGGGATTAGTTACTATAGTTAATGGAGTGGGAACTATGAAAATTTCCGATACTGTTCCCGAAACCGTTCATTTATCTCTTCAAGATACTCAGTCGACCGGTCTTGATGTTTCTTCTTATCAGGATATTTATTTTGGAGTTGGGTCTACCGCTCAATTTGTTTTAAGCCATCCGGTATCGATGGGCGCCGGAACCAGGGCGGCTTACACAATAACCAGAAAAGATCAATTTGGAAATTTAACAACAAGTGGAACCGGCACGGCTTATCTTTACAGCTCTTCGTTGAGTTTAAATAAAAAATTTTATGATTCGGCTACCGGAGGGAATATTATAAATTCTATTCAATTTCCCAATGGCCAATCTACTGCCGATTTTTGGTATTATGACGACTCGTTGGGAACTTGGACGATAACCGGCTCGGATAATGCTTCGGCGCCGGATGGATCGGTTGGTATTCAAGATGCCGTTGATTCAATCGTTGTAAATCCCGGACCGGTAGCTTCATTTTCTTTAAGCAATCCCGGAGGAATGAGTGTGGGCACTTATCTTGGATATACGGTAACTCGCAAAGATCAATTCGGAAATTTAGTCACCTCAGGAATAACACCTGTTTATCTTTATAGCAGCGCAACCGATACCAGCACCGGATTTTATTTATCTTCCAGTGGAGGAAGTCCGATAACTTCGGTATCAATTTCCGATTCCAGTTCCACCGCCAATTTTTGGTATTATGAAAATGTTCCCGGTAATTATACTTTAACCGCTTCGGATAATTCTTCGGCTCCCGACGGAGCGACTGGAATTTCCGACGCGAATGTTTCGGTTAATGTTATGGCTGCTCCAATTATTGCCACCAAATTTGTGATTTTACCTACAGCCACAGGAACCGTTGATGCTCCGACTGTTGTTACTATTGAAGCTCAAGACAATAGCGGAAAT
>JAJXZH010000017.1 GCA_021780155.1 bacterium | reverse complement strand
CTTTCAGCTCAAAGAAACGAAGTAAATTCTCTTATAATAGACATCCATTCAAACAATAACGGACTTTTTGATTTTTCGGACAATAAAATAAAATCAATTTTGTCCCAATTACACGATAAAGGATTTTATCTTGTTGCCAGAATTGTTTCTTTTAAAATAAATGAAAACGAACCCAATTCACCATGGTATGACCCGGCATCAAAAGACAGATGGAATCAGATAGCCGATGTTTCCAAAAAAGCCATCGATTTGGGATTTGACGAAATCAATTACGATTATATTCGCTATGGTGGCCCGGACGAATCTCAAAGCAAAACACCAATAGAACAAAGAGAACCAATAATAAAATCTTTTTTTGAATTTCTGAATAAAGAAGTTAGACAAAAATATGGACGACCTATTTCGGCGGATATTTTTGGAACGACTTTTGTCGACCCCGAAAAAGGAATTGGCCAAGACCCAAAAGACGCTTTTGAAAACTTTGACTACATAATGCCGATGACTTACCCATCTCACTGGGCCATTGATTCTTTAGGCATAAGAAATCCGGGAAATCATCCTTATCAAATCGTCTACCAATCGTTAGAAAAGGGTTTGTCGAGAATTAAAAATGATCCGCTGAAAATAGCAAACTTCCGATGTTGGGTTCAAGCATTTGATATTGAATCTATTTCCCCTTGGAAATTAAGAGTCTATACCGCTCAGGATATTCAAGACCAAATAAAGGCCTGCGACGACGCCGGCGGTGTCGGATGGTCGTTGTGGAACGGATTTTCCAACTACAAAGATTTTGCCGGAGTTTTGCCCTCTCCCGATTCAATCCCTCCAATAATTCCAACATCAACAATGTCAATTAAGGCAACTTCAACCATAAAAAATATAACGACAACGGAAAAAATATCTCATTAATATTTTATAAATTATGATATTGACAACTCACGCCATAGTCGGAGCCGCAGTGGCGGAAATTTTTCCGTCAAATCCAATACTGGGGTTTTTTGCCGCTTTTTTTAGTCATTTTATTTTGGATGCAATTCCTCATTGGGATTATAAAATAAAATCCCACCAAAAAAATCCAAACGACCCGCTCAATGGAGGAATCAAATTGGGAAAAGATTTTATAATTGATATTCTTAAAGTTTTAATCGATTTGATGCTGGGATTTATTTTGTCGTTTTTGATTTTTTCCAAAGGCGGAAAAAACAGTCAAGAAATCGCCATTATTGGAGCTTTAGGGGGAATGTTTCCGGACGCTTTACAATTTGCTTATTGGATATTTAAAATCAATTTTCTAAGATTCATTCAAAAAATTCACTTTGCGGTTCATCATATAATAAAAACCAATCCTCCAATTTTTTGGAGAATTTTTTCTCAAATTGCCATTGTGGCGATAATTATCGCTATTGTTTTAAAATAAAATATTACTTGAAAAATTCCCTTCTAATCTGATTTACCAATTCTTGGAAACCGGATGCTTGTTCGTGTCTGGGTCTTGGCAAATTTATTTTGAATTCTTTTTGAATTGAACCGGTTTTCATCAAAATTATTTTATCCGCCAAAGCGGCCGCTTCTTCTATTGAGTGCGAAACCATGACGATTGTTTTTTTAGTTTGTTGCCATATATCCAAAACATCCTGATGAAGTTCTTCTGTGATTTTGGCATCCAGCGCCGAAAATGGTTCATCTAAAAGCAAGACATCCGGGTCAACGGCAAGCGCCCTGGCAATTCCCACTCTTTGTCTCTGTCCACCGGAAAGCTCCCTTGGATATTTATCGGAAAATTCTGGAAGCTTCATCATTTTTATGTATTTTTGACAGATAAAGTCAACCTCATATTTATCTTGCTGTTTAACTCTGGCTCCTAAGGCAATATTTTCGTAAGCTGTGAGCCACGGGAAAAGCGCTCCATTTTGAAAAACCATTGAAATATTTTTTGGAATTATAGTATCTCCGGAGCTTTCCTTTTCCAATCCGGAAATTATTTTCAAAATAGTCGACTTACCGCATCCTGAAGGACCAATAACACAGACAAACTCCCCTTTTTCAACTTTAAAATTTATGTTCTTTAAAGCGACGTCACCTTGCGGTTCGTAAATTTTTCCAACTTTTTCAAAAACAATTATATTATTCAAACTTGAAGCGTTCTGCATAGTGCAATAATTTTTGCCAAACAAAAAAATTAAAAATTCCTATTCCGACAACCATCGTTACAATAGCGACTATAAACAAAGATTGTTCGCTGGAAGCGGCAGAGTTTACCAGCATACTACCTATCCCAAATAAATCAGAGCTTGGATTTCCTCCGGGTATATAAGTGTGTAAAACTTCAGCGACTATTATCAAATTCCATCCTTGCGCCCAAGCCAATAAAGAACCCGTAACCAAATATGGAACGCTTGAAGGAAGAGTCATTTTCCAGAAATAAGAAAATCTTTTTAAACCAAAAATTTTTGCGGCCGCTTTTATATCGCTTGGAATAACTTTTAATCCACCAATCAAGCTAAAAACTATATTCCAAAGCATTGCTAAAAACAAAATAAATATTGCCGCCAACTCAAAAGAACCATATTTTATAAAAATAGCTATAATTAAAGGAAAGAACGCCAACACCGGAACCGACTCTATGATATCAAAAGCGGGAAGCAAAAATTTTTCGGCAATTGGGCTGGAATCGGCAAGAAGCGCCAAGGGAATAGCTATAATTACGGCGAAAACATAAGCTATCAAAAGTCTAAAAAAAGTGTAAAAAAATGCTCTCACTACCGAAGCATAAACTATTGATTGAGGAACTCCGGGAAAAAGAGAAAAAGCTTTAATCGCCAAAACAATTAAAATTACCACCAACATCGGAGTCACAAAAATAGAATATAATTTTTGTCCGGTTGATATCGGATAGGTTACCGAAAAATGTTTATGAAATTTTGGTTGTTTTTCTTTAAAAGTAGGCATTTAAAAAATATCTAAATTAAAAACTAAAAATCATTTTTGTTTTTTATATAAGCCAAACATTTGAGCTTCGGCAATGATATGACCGGTAATTGCGTTTTGTAATTCCAGAACTTTGGAATTTTCAGAAAGATTTAAAGTTGTGTTTAAAGCATAAAGTTTAAAAAAATATCTGTGAGTTCCTGACGGCGGACAAGGACCTATATATCCCTTTTTGTTTGCGCTATTTAATCCACAGGTGGCTTTTAAGGGAATACTATTTTGAGAAATTGTTTTTGTTTCGGGAGAAATATTCCACATAATCCAATGATTAAAAGTCCCCATGGATGTGTCCGGATCGTCCATAATCAAAACCAAAGATTGAGCATCCGAGGGAACATCATAAAAATCAATCTGAGGAGAAATATTTTCCCCCTCACAAGTATAAACTGACGGTATAAATTCATTATCTTTAAAATCGGGACTTTTAATAACCATATTGGCGATGTTATTTAATTTTAATTGATTTTTTTGCGCTTGTTTTGATTCTAAAAAAAACATAACCGCAACAACACAAACAATCAGTAATAAAAATAAAATTAAAATTTTTGAGCTTGCTACCAATTCCATTTGTTTTTAATCACCAAGCGTAAAAATGTTTAATTAAGTTAATTTTAGTATATTTTAGGTTATTTTCCAATATCAAAAATGTATTCAAAAAATGACATCCAAAAAATAGACCATTTCGTTTTATTGACAATATGGTCATATTCTGTGATTATTTATTTGGCTCGCGCTTTCTTGAGAAAGCGCGCTTGAAAAAAGGAGGTTTGCGTGCAAAAGAAAACCGGATTTATTTTGGTGTTTTTGATCTTGATTGCTATAGCGGCAATTGCGACCGGAGTATGGAGCAATCGTAATTCTGTTCCAACTCCATCAAATTCTTTGCTTCTGCCATATTTTGCGGTAGGAATTGACTCTCCCGAAACGACCTCAATGACAATCGGGAACAAGTCAAACTACGACGCTCCATTTTGGCTGACAATTTATTCAAATTGGAGAATTCAAGTCGCAAAGGCACATGTAACTATTCCCGCCAACGGGATCAAAACAATTGACCTTAGAAATTGGATTATCAACGGACAATCTCCCGACGGAACCAATCTTAGCGTTTCCGAAATCGACAGGATCCAATCGGAACTTGGAGGAAAAATTTCTCCAGCCGACGGCAAATATCATTCGTCAGACACTCTTCCGGGATTTTTGACCGGATTTGTAAAATTGGATTTGGATTTTTGGCAAGGCGATCTGGAATATTTTTGGGGAAACTATTACTACCTGGATAAGGATGGAAAAAAAGTTGAGGCCGAAAGATTGCTTATGTCCGGGTCCGATTATTCGTGTTTTGATTTTTGTTCTTACAGAATCATCGAATTCAACAATCAAAAAAATCTCAACACAAATACTACCGCTTTGATTTGGAACTGGAATTTTATTCCGATGATGCCATCATATTTTCCAAACGATTCCAATTATCTTCAATCGCTTTCGGTTGAAGCTTATGACAATCAAGGAAATTTGATAGACACTCGAGACATTAAAGTCTGGGGAGTCCAGCCGATTTCTATCGCCGATTTAAATCTTCCGGCAGAAACCGGGTCAATCGCTTTCAAGATACCAAATTCCGACAATAATACGCTTTTGTTTGTTGAAGGAAAATATAATTTTCCGTATGGAAGCGGAATTTTGCCTTCATGGTGTATTCCAACTCCGGTACCAACGGGGACTCCAACTCCCATCCCCACAGAAACGCCAACGCCCACAAGAACTCCAGTCATTCCCACGCCAACCCCAACCGCAACACCGACAGCAACACCGCCATTTTTAGGCCAATGTCTGCTTCAAATTCAAAAAACAGTAGACAAGACTCAGGCCTGTGATTCCGACGAATTGACATACACGATCAATTTTTCAAACGTCGGAACAACAAATTGCACCGGCGAAGGTGTTAAGGTTGTAGACATCGTCAATCAAAAATTGACCTTTATCAACGAAAGCCACAGCTCAAATGTAAGTCCGGGATATTTAAATATCCCACTTTATTCTCCGAGCACAAGAATGCTTATCTGGAATGCGGGTACTCTGACGCCAGGTCAATCCGGATGGATAACTTGGACCGGAAAGATAAACACTATTAACTTATTGGCAGAAAATGAAAGTAATTTTTCTACCATTAAGCCAACTTGTGTTCAACCAAATATCATTTCCAATACCGCCAAAATTACTTCAAAGGAATATTCTAATTTTTCCGTTTGGGTTTATAGCAATACGGTAAATACAATCGTTAACAACTGCTCTAATCCAACTCCAACTCCGACAGCAACTCCGACTCATCCTCCGACACCGACAGCAACACCGACTAATCCCCCAACACCGACAGCGACTCCGACAACGACTCCTACTCATCCTCCAACGCCAACAGCAACACCAACAGCAACACCGACTCATCCTCCGACACCGACAGCAACACCCACAGCAACTCCGACTCATCCACCAACACCGACAGCAACTCCGACAGCAACACCGACTCATCCTCCGACACCTACAGCAACCCCGACTCCAAGGGAAGACCGTGGATGCTCTCCGGGATACTGGAAAAATCACACAGGATCGTGGGGAGCAACCGGATATTCTCCGAGCCAAACCGTTTCAAGCGTTTTTTACGCTTCAAATAACTTCTCGGGTTTGAATAACTCGTCTCTCATCGGCGCTCTTTATTTTCAAGGAGGGTCAACCATTGAAGGAGCCGCAGAAATCCTTTTGAGAAGTGCGGTTGCCGCTCTACTGAACAGCTCCTATCCGAACATGAGATATCCCGATTCTCCATCCAACGTTATCAATAGCACAAATTCCGCTCTTTTGAGCGGAAACCGAAACACAATGCTTTCATTAGCATCAGCATTTTATTATTGGAACAACTTAAGTTGTCCTCTTAATTAACATCATTTTAAAATCAGCACACTTTATTTTCTCCGCCAAAAGCGGAGATTTTTTTATATGAAAAAGGCGCCACATTGAATAATGTGGCGCCCGATGTACAAACTTCTCGCGAGGGCTTCTTGTCGAGGAAGAACTACCCCTTTCTTCCTCCAGTCCGATGGCTCTTATCGGACGTTTACTTCTTACCCGTAAGAGGGCCATCTCTTACGGGACTGTTCAAAGTGGCATTGTCCCTCCTCTTTTTTATCCGGCAGGCAAGTTAGATAAAATTATCTAACTTGCCAACCATTGTTTTAGTATTAGCATAATATTTAACAATTGTCAAGCATTGATAATCTAACAGCTTAAAAGAATTGCTACCAAAAACCCGCGCAGTGCGCGGGTTTTTGTTTAAAATTTATTCTTAAAATTACATTCCCGTTTTAAGATTGAGCTGAGCTCTTAACTGATTCAGTTGATTCAAAAGATTTTGAATTTGTTGCTGAATACTTAAGATGTTTTGCTGATTCAAGCTCTGATCCATAACTTGAGTTGCAGTGATAGTTCCCGAAGAACTATCTATCTGTCCTTTGACATTTATAGAGTCCCCCGCTTTCATATCGTTGATAGAGGCTACGGTAGAAGAAGCCGATGAAGCTTGCCACATCAACGAAGTTGAAGAAGTGACTGCGAAATTCAAAGTCAATCCAAAAACTTTAGCCGTGAAGGAATTTCCGGAAACAGAACCAAAAGAAGCGTTATTAACCGAAACCATTCCGGAATTACTTATTGCAAATGAATTTCCGTTTTGACCCATTTGATTGTCTCCACTCTGACCTTGACTTTCGGTTTGATTTTCTCCATTTTGATTTTGACTTTGAGCCATCGACCTGACGATGTTGCCGATGCCATTAGCCCCCCCATTAACACTGCTATTGCCATTATCTCCATTTTCCTGGTCGGCAAATACTTTATTTAATTGAAAGGCACCAAAAGCGATCAATCCAAAAACCAACAAAGCGGAAACAAATAATTTTATTTTATTATTCATTTTTTAATTTTATTTATTAATTTTATTTTCGACCATTTTACTTTATTATTATACCATACATATTTTGAAAAAATAAGCTATTGGGAACCGGCGGAAATTAGTTTTAAATAAACTATTTGATTATTCCTGCTTTAATTTCGGCAATGTCTTTTTTCATATATTCAATTTCTTCTACAATTTTTTTAATCTCGTCAATTTCGGAAATGACTCTTTTTAATCTTATTTCCTCGTCAAAAAGCTCTTTTTCCGTTTTCTGGTCGGCTCTTTTTTCCGCTTTCAGGCCGGACATAAGAATAGATTCCCCAATAAAAAATGAAACAAAAGTCCCTGTAGCAAGCATAACAACAATACTTAAGATTATTGAAAAAACCGGAGTCATAAAGTCAAAATAGTCCATAAACAACCAAACTCCCCTCCAAAAAATAACCGTAGCAAAACCTCCTATAATGGCGTAGATAACCGGGTGATGACTTAAATTGTGTCTGACTCTGTCCTCAAATTTATCAAAGTAATTGATAATTTTTTTCATTAACATAAAATTATTTTAACATATCCAATCCAAAATAAAAAATATACCGCGTGAATCGGTATATTTTTTATTTCTTGTGCGCCCGGAAGGACGCTCTACGCTATCTCACCACTCGTCCCCGACCCCCAAATAAGAAACCTTCTGGTTTCTTACGTCGCTTCGCTC
>JAJXZH010000035.1 GCA_021780155.1 bacterium | reverse complement strand
TCCGGACCGGTTGGATCTATTCCAAATTTTATTTTTAATTTCTTTCCCGATTTTATTCGCTTTTCTAATTCTTCAAATGTTATCGTCTGATCAATTTTGGGTTTCAAAAAATCCAGAAATTGTTCCGCCGAAAGTTTTTTGGAGTCGGCAAAAAAACGATTAAATAAAATTTCCGCCAATTTGTCCATAACCAATTCTTTTTGTGGCATATATCTATATAATCTTACAAAATATCAAAATAAACAAGTATCATATTTTTTAATTTATAAATTCATCAAAGCCTCACTAATCTCGCTTAATATTTCCTGAGGCAATGACGCTCCGGGTTTGGTTACTCCCGGATATCTCCAAGCCGATATGATTTTAATATTAAATTTATTTTCAAATTTTGAACCATATTTTTTATTTTCAACATCTGGTTTTTTATTTTGAGTAACCGCCATAACCCAATATTCCTGATTCCAAGTTTTTGTTCCATTCTTAAATTTGTAAGAAACGGGCTGCATAAACGCCTTAGTCCCGGTAGCAATCCCCTCCTCAATTCTTTGCGGAGTTTTCATGATTCTTTTGACTCTAGAAGGAGATATATTATAATAGGCCATCTTGGCTTGAGCATGCTTGGTCCAAATATATTTTTCAGAAACAGAAAATTTAAACATTTTTAATAAATATTAACACAAACCAATAATTTATTGTATAATTCAGAAACATGAAAAAGTTAATTTCCATTAATTCTTTGAGTACTTTTCTATTGTGCTTAATCGTTGTTTCTTCGGGTTTTTTGATGCTTAAAGTTTCCAATCAAGATTCAGCCGTTATGGACGAACTTGCTCATATTCCTGCCGGTTATAGTTATGTAAAATATCTTGATTATCGACTGAATCCCGAACACCCTCCGCTTTTAAAAGCGCTTGCGGCAACTCCATTACTTTTTTTGGGACTAAATTTTCCAACCGATCAAAAACTATGGACTTCCGATGTTAATAACCAATGGAGCGCGGGAACAGATTTTATCTACAAAGACAACGGACAAAAAGCCGACTTAATAATATTTTGGTCAAGATTATTTCCGATAATCCTAACTTTAATTTTTATAATTTTGGTTTATTTTTTATCAAGGGAAATTGTAGGACCAATTTGGGCTCTTCTGCCATCATTCTTTGTCGGTCTTTCTCCAAATTTTTTAGCCAATGGTCATTATGTTACCACCGATGTTGCCGCATCTTTAGGTTTTCTTATAGGAATTTGGGCTTACGATAAATATTTGACAAATCCTAACAAAAAAACACTTTGGATAGCGGGAATAGTTTTTGGGATTTCTCAGCTTCTAAAATTTTCAACCGTTATTTTAACGCCATTGTTTTTGATTTTGTCTTTAACCAGGTGGTGGCTTAAATCAAATGAATTGGGATACAATATATTTTCAAAAAAATCATTGAAAAATTTATGGGAATATTTTATTTCTTTCGTTAAAATATTAGCCATAGGTTATATTCTGGTTTGGGGTGTCTATATTCTATTTACCTTTAATTATCCGATACTCAAACAAAACACGGACACCGTTTATTTATTAAATTCTTTCTCTGGAGGTCCCGACTTAAGCTGGTCAAAATGTCTGCCAAACAAAATCGATTTAAGGTGCATAGCCGACATCGATATTTGGATGTCGTCCAAGCCGATATTAAGAGGATTTGGGCAATACATTCTGGGAATTCTTATGGTTATTCAAAGATCAACCGGAGGGAATACTTCTTATTTTATCGGAAATATCAGCTCTTCAGGATGGTGGTATTATTTTCCTATATTGTTTTTTACCAAAGAACCGATACCGATTTTGATAATTATCGCCTTAGGATTATATCTGGCAATAAAAAGATTTTTCAAAAACACTAAAGACAAAAAAAGAAATAGATTTTTTAATTATCTTGAATTTAATTTTTATGAATTTTCAATGATTTTGACGGTTCTATTATATTGGCTTTACAGCATCAGAAGTAATCTGGATATAGGAATTAGACATATATTGCCAACTCTTCCGCTTTTATATATCCTTGCCACCGGTTCGATAAAAAAATGGTTTAATTCAAAATTAGATTTTGAATATGTCTCAACAATAAATAGAATTTCATCCGCTTTTAAAACTTTTCTTAAAAAATCATTAAAATTTTTCTTGATTTTATTGATATCAATATGGTTAATTGCGGATACAATATCCGCTTATCCGTATTTTCTTTCTTATTATAATTATTTTGGAGGCGGGATTTGGAACGGATACAAGATTGCCACCGACTCAAATTATGATTGGGGGCAAGACTTAAAGCGACTCAAAGATTTTGTAGATAAAAACAATATTCAAAAAATAGGGGTGGATTATTTTGGCGGAGGGAATGTCCAATACTATTTAGGAGATAAAGCTGTTGAATGGAATTCGGCCAAGGGCGATCCTACAAGCCAAGGAATTGATTGGTATGCGGTATCCATAAATTCAATAGAATCGGCAAAGGCCAATCCAATAAATAATTATCAAATAAACCAAGAAAATTCTTATCAATGGATAAATAATTATCAAAATCCTTATGCTCGAGCCGGAACATCAATTTTTATTTACAAATTAAAATAGAAAAATTATTTGTAATAAATTCTGTTTGGAATTCTCAAATCAACATATCCCGATTTAATAAAATCTGACTTATATTTTAAAAAGGCATCGAGAGCATAAGCGGGGTCATTTCTTAAACTAAAATAAATGACCGGTTTGACTGAAACATCGGTATGAACTTCCTCAAGGGACGGATCGGAAAGATATAAAATTTTATATCCCAATCCGGATTTGTCCAGAAAATCAAAATCGGAAATTATATTTTTTATCAATTCTCCACTCAAAATAGTTTGCCCAATATTTATATTGCTATCATACGAATCCATAACTTTATAAATTAACTGACCTTCGGTGTCCGGTCCTTCCATAAAAGCAACTCCATCATTATCAAACCAAAAACATTTTGTTGAATCATAAAAGTTGGGAGCAGTGATATTGTTTGAATCCGAAGAAGTCGAGGTAGAGGCGGTTATTTGTCCAAGATTTGATTGTAAAGATGAGGTTGCCGAATTGACGCCCATTGTTGAGGTTGAGTGTTGATTATTTAAACACCAAAGACCAAATTTCTGTCTAATTGTTCCTTCAATATCAACCGACCGGGAAAAAATATTAGTTTTGATTTTAACGTCTTTGACTTCCGATATATTTTTTTCTATAGAACTTACGATATCCGATGAATAAAACAATGGAGTAAAAATGCTGTTTTCTCCAAATATTTTTTCAAAAAAATATTTTTTGCCATTAACTTCAGAATTGTATGAATTTATAAAATTATCACTAAGAACTTTATCTTGATTTTCAATATTAACATTAATCGTTTTTATCTTTGAATAAGGACTATTAAAAAAATAAACTATGCCCCCAATTATTACCAATAAAAAAAATAAAAACAACGCAATGAAGAATTTCGTTTTTTTTCTTCTATTTTTTTTAAATTTCTGATTCTGATAATAATCGATCATCTAAAAATTAGGATCTGACAAAAAAATTATTTATCTTTTTTCATCGGCGGGAAGTATATTGTTTCTCTTACGGGTTTATCCATAAGCACGGCAAATAATCTTTCGGAAAATCCAAATCCTGCCGCCGGAGGCATGCCATATTCTAAAGCCTCCAGAAAATCTTCGTCCAAACGTTGAGCTTCCAAATCCCCTTGATCTCTCAGCTTCATTTGTTCTTGAAATCTTTCTCTTTGATCTATCGGGTCATTCAACTCGGAAAATCCCTTACCCAACTCCGTCCCTCCGGCCATCACTTGAAATCTTTCAACTTTTAGAGGATTTTTTGAAGATTTCTTAGCTAGTGGTTCTATAAAAATCGGAGGATTTATCAAAAAAGTTGGTTGGATTAATTTGGATCTGACTGTTTTTTTGAATATTTGGTCAATAATTCTTCCCTTTCCGGAAGAAGCTTCAACAAATATGTTCAATTCGTGGGCTTTTTTAAGTAAGGCATCTCTGGATGCTATTGTTGGATCAAGATTGGTGGCTTTATAAAAAGCATCACAATAATCAACCGTTTGCCATTTTTTTCCCCAATTTATTTTTTCTCCTTTATAGGAAACAACCAAAGAGCCAATGGTTTTTTTGATTACAAATTTATAAAGTTTTTCAACAAATTTCATCAATTCGTTATATTCGGAATAAGCCCAATAAAATTCACATTGCGTATAATCCTGTAAATGTTCGGCATCTATTCCTTCATTTCTAAAAATTCTCCCAATTTCAAATATTTTTTCGAAACCACCAACCAACATTTTTTTTAATGAAATTTCCAAAGAGATTCTAAGATAAAAATCCTCATCCAAAGCATTGTGATGAGTTTTAAATGGTTGAGCCTCAGCACCTCCTGGAGTTTGTTCCAAAACCGGAGTATCAACCTCCAAAAAACCACTCTCATTTAAAAATGACCTTACTGAATTCCAAAAAATAGATTTTCTGGTAAAAATTTCCCTAACCTTAGAGTCGGTTATTGAATCTAAATATCTTTTTCTTAAACGCAATTCAATATTTTCAATTCCATAAAAATCTTTGGGTATTGGTCTTAACGATTTGGTCAAGAAAACGGAATTATAAACAAAGATACTTTTTTGGCCGGATTTTGTTGTCATTGCTTTTCCAAAAATTTGAACAAAATCTCCGGAATCGATATTGTCTTTTAAGAGTTTAAAATTGTTTTTAAGTTGTTCGCTTTTAAAGATCGCCTGAATTTTTCCGGAAAAATCTTCAATATCAACGAAAATTATTTTCCCCTGATCGCGAAAACTTTTTATTCTTCCGACTAAATAAACCTTTTTATCGGATTTTTTGAAAGAATTAAATTTAAACAAAAAATCTCCAATAGAGATCGTCCTTTGGGATTTTGTAGGATAGGGATTTATCCCCTCTTTTTTTAGATTATCAAGTTTTTTTAACCTGTCGGATATTATTTTTTCAATCATTTTATTATTATAACAAAAAGCGGGGATTTTTTAAACCCCGCTCTCGTCAGTAGATTAATCAATATTTGCTATCTCGTAATCTATTTCCACTCCTTTTGGTGTTTTAAATTTTACTCTATCTCCAATTCTCTTACCTAAAAGAGCTTTTCCTAAAGGTGAAACATTTGAAATTTTATTTTGCATCGGGTCAGCATCCTGTGAACCAACAATTGTAAAAATAATCTCCTTACCTTTATTCTTCACCGTAACGGCTAATCCGACATTAACCATATTTTTATTTTTTGGTTTGGTGATAATTTTGGCATCCTTTAGAAGCGCTTCCAAATCAAATATCTCCCGCTCCAGCTTATCCTGATCTTCTTTGGCTTGAGAATATTCAAAATTTTCCGATAAATCACCGTGCTCTTTGGCTCTTTTTAGTCGTTCGGCAATTTTAAATCTTTCGGTTGTTTGAAGTTCTTTAAGATGTTTTTTCAATTCTTCAACCTTCTCTTTGCTTAAAAATTGTTCAGCCATAATTTATTTAATGCTTAATAATTTTACAATCAGATACTATACTCGCTATTTCAAAAAAGTAAAGTTAAACTCTCATCTTTGATGATTTTTTTAGATAATATTTTGCAATCATTCTTAGTTTTATTTTTATTGTATCAAAAAACACCTGAAAATAAGCTCCGGGACCAATCTTTGACCCTAATGAATTAACCCACAAAACAGGAGCTTCTTTTATTTTAAATCCCATATCTTTGGCTAAAGATAAAATTTCTACATCAAAGCCCCAACCATTAATATCCGACAACGGAAAAATTTTTGATGCCGCTCTTTCGCTAAAAGCTTTAAATCCACATTGAGTATCTTTTATCCCGCCCAAAATAATGGTTCTAATAAAAATATTTCCTAAAATTCCCATTAAAAATCTATACCATGGCTGAGGTGGTTCGGTTTTTGAACCTTGAACATTTCTTGAAGCAATAACCACATCATAACCCTCCTCAAAAAAATGTTTCATTTTAAAAAATTGATCAACCGAGACAGAATTATCGGCATCCAAAAACAATCTTATTTTCCCCTTAGATTGTTCCATGCCAACCTTTACCGCCGCTCCTTTGCCTTGAGTCCTACACTCTAAAACTTTTAAATTCTTAATAATTGAAGAAAATCTTAACGCTATTTCCTTGGTAGCGTCTTTGGAATTATTATCAACGACAATAATTTCATAATCAAATGGAGCATTTTGCATATGTCTGTCCACATCAATCAATGTCAAAGGCAATCTTTTTGATTCATTATAGGCGGGAATAATAATTGAAAAATAAGGCTTCAAGTCCATATAAAATTATTTAAAATTAATTCTGAATTCTATTTGACTTGGATCTATTTTAATCAGTTTCAATGATGGAGGATATTGTATATTGTCCGGCTTGAGATAAACGGACAAATATTGAGTTGTTGTATTGTTAACTTTGTTTGATATATCCACGACCGCTTTTATACTATTTGAACCAAGCAATTGAAAATCTTTCTCCGATCCCAAAAAAATCAAATCAACCTGAGAATAAGTCAATCTATCTATTGTGGCGTTATCGGGAACATTAGTGAATACTACCGGAGCTAAAATATCTTTTTGAATTATTCCCAACTGAGGATAACTTATAAAAAGCCAGAAAACCAATGCTAAAAACAATGCCAGCAATGCATTAAGTATATTTTTTCTTATTTTTGAAAATAACTGAGCGCTTAGTAATTTTGACTTTGAGGCATTTGTATCGGAAACATTCAAAAATGTTTTTAGTTTATTTTTTAAATCTTCCGGTGATTCAACAACTTCTATGGCTCCATCAAAAGCCAAGGAGACTCTTCCCTTTTCTTCCGAAACGATTACGCACAAAGCATCGGTTCTTTCCGAAAGACCCAAAGCGGAACGGTGACGCGTTCCAAGATGTTTTAATTTTTCATAATCATCTCTTTCCGAAAGAGGCAAAACAACTCCAAACTTTTTTATAACATCTTGTTCTATAATTATTGCTCCATCATGTCCGGGAGATGAAGTATCAAAAATGCTCAAAAGCAACGGATCGGAAATTTTTCCATCAAGATCAAATCCCCCACTCACAAAAGAACCAATTGGCTCTATTCCGGGGAAAACCACGAGTCCTCCAATTTTCCTTTTTGCCATCGTAAAAACGGTTGAAGTCAAAATATCAATAGCATCTTTGGCTCCGGAATTTCTTTTTCCTTTGGAATTTTTGGAGAATCTTTTTCTAATAGCGGAAATATCTATCCACTCAACAAAGCGTCTTAGCTCTTTTTGAAAAATAATTACCAAAATGACCACGATACTACCCAAAAAAGCATTGGCAATGCTTAAAACCGTATAAAGATTGAGCCAATAGGCAACCGAGTAAAATATTATAAAACCGATAATGGCGGTAAGTGCCACAGAAACGCTTTTTGTTTTTTTAAAAAGCCACAAAAAACCGCCAATAATAAAAGCGGTTAAAATAATATCAACCACATCTTTTAACGACATCGATTCAAAAATGGAACTTAAAAAATTAAAGAGGTTTGTTCCTGCGGCTGAAATTATAGTGGCATAAAAATAATTCATAAAATAATTGTATCACAAAAAATATCAAAAAAAATAAAATGGCATATTTTAAAACTATTCGGTTAAAACAATGATTTTATTTTTTGTAACCGCAATAGTGTGCTCAAATTGAGCGGTCAGACTTCCATCGGCTGACGAATAGCTCTCATCCCTGTTTTGGACAATTTGTTCGCTTGAAACGCTAAACATTGGCTCTACGGCAATAACCATTCCATCTCTTATTTCCGGTCCGGTGTTTTTTCTCCCAAAATTCAAAATAGTAGGCTCTTCGTGAACGGCATAGCCGACTCCATGTCCGGTAAGATTTTTTATAACTTTAAATCCGTCTTTTTTCGCTCTTTTTTCAACTACATATCCAATATCTCCTATGTGTCTTCCTATTTTTATTATTTTTATCGCATCATCAAGAGCTTTTTTTGTTGAATTCATAAGTTTTTTGGCGACAGACGATAGTTCTCCAATACCAACGGTAACCGCCGAATCCGTATACATTCCCTCATAAATCACTCCCATATCTATTTTTAATACATCCCCCGACTTCAATCTATAATTTTTAGGAACTCCATGAACAACAACTTCGTTTAAAGACAAACATAAAGCGGCCGGGTATGGCTTTTCGGCTCCGTCAGGTTGATATCCAAAAAACGAAGGTTTGGCATCAAATTCTTTGGACATTTTTTGAGCTAAATCTTCAAGCTCCAAAAGGTTGACGCCGATAAGCGCTTTACTTTTTAAAGCTTTTAATATTGACGAAAGAATTTTTCCGGATTCTTTCAAGATTTCTATTTCTTCCTTACTTTTTAAAAATATCATTGACGATTAAAATAATGCTTTCAAAAACTTTATATGGCATTGGAGAGCCATCTATGTGATTAACTTTAAAACCCCTTTTTTCAAGTTCGGAGATGATTGGATAAGTTCTATTCTTATACTCCTGCAAACGAACTTTTATAATGTCCGGTTTATCCAAAGTTCTTACTCTAAAAGCTCCTCCACAAACCGGACATTGAGATAAATTTAAATTAAGAGCGCTTATCATGGCATTTCCACAAGTTGAACATATTAATCTGGAACTATTTCTTCTCAATGATTCTTCTTCCGGAACTTCCAGAAGAAAAATTAAAATATTTTCCTTGCCATAAATATCGGATAATACATTCATTAAACCTTTATTTTCGGCGTCGCCAAATCCCTCCAACATAGTTCGAGGAGATCCGCTAAAAATAATTCCCATTCCATTTTTAAACAGATCCTGAATTTTTTCCGTTACCCATTTTAAAAAGAACAAAGGACTAATTAAAATTCCATCATCAAAATGTTTTTTTTCAACTTGCACCTCAGGATTATCCTTTAGATTTTCATCGTGAACCAATTCTTCAAGAAATCTTCCCGTATCCAAATGGTATAAATTTAATTTATCGGCAATTAAATTAGCTTGAGTTCCCTTGCCGGATCCCGGAGGTCCCATAACAATAATTACTTTTTTATTTATCGGTAAATTAGACATAAAAACATTTTACTCCAAGCAGTAAAAATATTCAACAAAATATTAATAAAAAATTGGCGATTAGCCAATTTTCATGTTCTACCACATTAAGTGAGTAAATATTTTACACACCGCCTCACAAGAATATTATCATTGTGAGGAACCCTCGCAGTCCCGATTTATCGGGACGAGAACAGAGTTGAGTGTTAAAAAATTGGCGATTAGCCAATTTTCATGTTCTACCACATTAAGTGAGTAAATATTTTACACACCGCCTCACAAGAATATTATCATTGTGAGGAACCCTCGCAGTCCCGATTTATCGGGACGAGAATAAGGTTCCGAACGATAATAATATTCGCTTTTTACTCAAATCCCTCATACTCTCTCATAACCAATTGAGAATTAACTTGTCTTAAGACTTCAATAGCCACAGAAACAACAATCAAAAGAGCTGTTCCACCAAGAGAAAAGATGGTGATACCAGTAACTATTCTTGTGATGTTTGGTAAAACGGCAATTACCCCAAGGAAAATAGCTCCCCAGAGAGTAATTCTGTTTATAATTTTAGAAAGATAGGCAGAAGTTGATTCTCCCGGTCTAATGCCTAATATAAATCCTCCAGAATTTTGAAGATTTTTTGATATTTCTTTAGGATCAAAAGTAACCGCGGTATAAAAATAAGTAAACAAAACAACCAAAACAAAATAGATAGCGGCATAAATATATTGGTTGTTAAATATATTATTCACAAAATTAGTCGCTTCCAATGAAAAGCTTTTAGAAAATATAGCCGATGCTTGGGCAAAAAATTGAGGAAAAAGCAAAACGGAAATGGCGAAAATAATTGGAATAACTCCCGCTTGATTGACTCTTAACGGTAAATAACTGGTAGCTCCGCCATAAATTTTATTTCCTCTAACCCTCTTGGCGTAAGTTATTGATACTTTTCTTTCTCCCTCGTTAACAAACACAACCCCGGCAATAACTACAACCGCCAAAACGGCAAACATTAAATAACTAGTTAAAACGGACATATCAAAAGTGGCAACTGCTTGCTGAATGGTAGTTGGCAGTCGACTCACGATACCGGCAAAAATTATAAGAGAAATTCCATTGCCCAAATTCTGTTCGGTAATTAAATCACCTATCCAAGTCAAAATCATTGAACCGGCAGTGATAATTAAAGATTCCTGGAAAAGCTGCAAAGCACTGAGATGACCAATAACCCCCTGAGAGGCCAACAAATTTAAAAATCCATATCCTTGTAAAAAAGCCAACGGAACAGTCAAATACTTGGAGATTCTATTGAATTTAGCCCTTCCTAATGCTCCTTCTTCATAATAGATCTCTTTCAATCTCGGAAAAATCATAGTCAAAAGCTGCATAATAATTGTAGCGGTTATGTAAGGACCAACGGCCAACATCACCACTGAAAGATTGGATAATCCGCCTCCTGAAAAAACATTCAAAAAACCGAACAATTGGTTATTTTCAAAAAAATTTTTTAACCTGGTTATATCAACATCAGGAATAGGAATGGCAGCTAAAACCCTAAAAATCACCAGCCACATTGAAACTATCAGAATGCGGAATCTTAGGTCTTTTATTTTAAAAAGTTGAGCTATTTTTGACATTTTTTTATTTAACGCTTCCTCCGGCAGATTCAATTATTTTTTTAACAGAAGAAGAAACTTTTATGCCAACTATATTTTTAGCGGATTTTAGTTCTCCCTTTCCGACAATTTTTGCCGGCCATTTTATTCCATATTTTGCCAAAACTTTACGATTAATTTCTTTTTCTTCCATTTTGGATATTTTTTCCAAACTAACAGCAACCGATTGTGTTTGTTTCGGTTTATTTTTAAATCCTCTCAGCTTGGGAGTTCTAATAATGACATCTCTCAATCCTGGACGAATATTTCTTCCCGCTCTGGCTTTCTGTCCTTTTTGACCTCTTCCGGAATAAGTGCCTCTTTTCCCTCCTCTCCCAATTCTTTTTATCTTTTCTCTTTTTAATTTTGGCTTTAATTCATTAAGTCGCATATTATTAAGATTTTAATTTTTTTAACGCTTCAATGGTCGCAAGAGCGTTAGTTAGTTTATTTTTTGTTCTTCCAAGACATTTTGCTGAAGCATCTTTTATGCCGGACATAAGCAAAACAACACGCACCGCTCCTCCGGCTTTAAGTCCAGAACCTTTGGGGGACGGCTTTATCAAAACTTTAGCGGCAGAAAATTTTGCGTCAACTTCGTGAGATAAAGTGGTTCCTTTCAAAGGAATCTTTATCATATTTTTTTTGGCGTCATTTCTTGCTTTATCAATAGCTTGCGCGACATCTTGGCCTTTGGCAATACCAACAGCGACTTTTCCTTTCTCATCGCCAATAACCAATGTGCATCTGAATGAAAATCTTTTACCACCGGCAACAACACGCGTCACCCTTCTTAAATCAAGAGTTTTTTCTTTGTATTCGCTTTTTTTGGGAGTAAATTTCCCTCCGCTTTTTTGTCCTTTTTGAAATGACATTTATTTTTATAAAAACTAATTATATTTTTAATCCGTTTTTTCTGGAAGTTTCGACAATTTGTTTTACTATACCATGATATTTATATCTGCCACGATCAAAAACGGCTTGGTTTATTTTTTTATCTTTAGCCATTTTTGCGATTTTTTCTCCAATAATTTTAGCCGCTTCATTTTTTTTCAATTTATTTTCCAATTGTCGGCTAGAAACGCTAAAAATTGTTTTTTGAGAATCATCGTCAATCGCCTGAATATAAATATAATTATTGCTCTTAAAAACTGACACTCTCGGTTTTTGAGAAGTTCCAAAAATTTTTGCTCTAACGCGAATAGCTCTTTTTGATTTTAAATTGTTTGTTTTTTTTCTGAAATTCATGAATTTTTATATTATTTAGTTGATGTTGCCGCTCCGGCTTTCTTTCCTGCTTTACGCCTTATTACTTCACCTTCATAACGAATTCCTTTCCCAAGATACGGCTCCGGTTTTTTAATTTTTCTTATGCTGGCGGCAATATGACCGACTTGTTGTTTATTTATTCCTGAAATTTTTATTTTGTTTTTTTCCACCTCTACGGAAATTCCTTCCGGAATCGGAAAATTAACCAAATGAGAGAAGCCAACTTTCAAAATCAAATTTTTGCCCTCAATTGAGACCTTGAAACCAACTCCCTCTATTTCAAGCCCCTTAGAAAAGCCAACAGTTACTCCCTCAATCGCGTTTTTTGAATGAGACCATAAAGTTCCCCAATTCATCAAATTTTGTTTTGTTTCATTTTTTGGAGAGATGATTATATTCCCGTCTTTGATATCAAAATTAATCCCCGGAAGAGATTTGACACTCACGACGCCTTTTGGTCCGGTGAAATTAATGTTTTCTCCGGAAATTTCAACTTTTACGCCGTTTGGAATATTTATCGGTTTTTTTCCTAATCTAGACATAGTTATTACCAAATATTAAATAATACTTCTCCTCCGACTTTTTCTTTTTTTGCTTGTGTATCAGACATTATTCCTTTTGGGGTAGAAATTACCGAAATTCCATATCCTTGCTTGATTGATCTTAGTTGAGAATATTTTTTATATATATGACGAGACGGCAAGCTGACAAATTTAATTCCGGTAATTGCCGGTGATTCATTTTTATAAAGAAGATTTATTTCAAGATATCTTTTTGGATTTCTTCCCTTTTTTTCAAAGCCGGATATAAATTTGCTCTGCGTTAAAACATCAAGAATTTTTTCATCCATAACCGAATACGGCGTTTTAACCGTTTCTTTTTTTACTCCTTGAGCATTTTTTATGTGTGTTAATAAATTTGTATACATATTTTTACCAAGATGATTTTTTAACTCCAGGAATCTGACCTTTCGAAGCCATTTCTCTAAAACAAATGCGGCATAGTTCAAAGTCTCTCATAAATCCGTGCTTTCTTCCGCATCTAAAACATCGCCTCACGGAACGAGTCGAGTATTTTGGTTTCTTTTTTGACCTTGCTATTACCGATTGTTTTGCCATATTATTTATTTTTTACTTTTGGATTTTGAAGAACCTTCCTGATTCTTTTTAAAAAGAAATCCTATTTTTTTGAAAAGAAGAATTGCTTCATCTCTGCTTTGTGATTTAACGGATAATGTGATTTGCATTCCAAAATCAACCGATGACAATTCCTGGCTTATTTCTGGAAAAACAAAATGGTCTCTAAATCCAAGATTTAAATTACCCTTTTTATCGACATTTTTCAAGTCTATTCCCCTAAAATCCCTTACGCGAGGATAAACTATTTTTACCAATTTATCCGCAAAGTCATACATTCTTTCGCCTCTTAAAGTTGCTCTCAATCCGATTGTTTGACCCTGACGAAGTTTAAATCCGGCAATTGATTTTTTGGAAGAAGTTGGAGCCGGTTTCTGTCCAATTATTTGAGTAAGTTCTTTTAATATCTCAGGAAACATTTTATCTTGAAAATTTGGCAACTGACTAGCTCTTCCAAGTCCAATATTAATAGAAATTTTTTCTATTTTAGGTAAAATATGCCTGTTTTTTACGCCAAGTTCTTTTTCCAATTCCGGGACTATGATTTTTTTGTATTTTTCTTTTAATCCTTGTTTCATAATTTTATTTTTATTCCAATTGATTTTATATTCTTGATTTACATTTTTTACAAACTCTTGATTTATTACCATCTTCAATAATATAACCAATCCTTGTCGGTTTTCCGCAAGCCGAACAAATTAATTGAACATTGGAAATATGGATAGATCTTGGAACGGTTATAACTTGACCCTTTTCTCCTTCTTTTTTTGGTTTAACGTGCTTTTTATATAAATTGATACCTTCAACCACCGCTCTTTCTTTGAGTGGAAAAATTTTAATAATCTTTCCGGTTTTACCTTTATCTTTTCCGGAAATAATTTTAACGGTATCGTTTTTTTTAATTGATATTTTTTTCATATTTTTAAACTATTTCTTGAGCCATTGTTCCTATTTTTTCGAAACCTTTTTCTTTTATTTCTCTTGGGATGGGACCAAATATACGAGTTGATCTTGGTTCATTTTTGGCATCTATCAAAACCGCCGCGTTATCGTCAAATCTCACATAAGATCCATCTTTCCTTTTGAAAACATTTTTTTGCCTAACAATGACAGCTCTTATTTTATCCTTTTTTTGGATAGCCTTTCTCGGTTCGGCAACCTGAACAGAAGCAACAACAATATCTCCCAATTGAGCGTAGTGATGCTTCGTGCCTCCAAGAATTCTAAAAACCCTGATGGTTTTTGCTCCTGAATTGTCGGCTACTTTTAATATACTTCTTTCTTGTATCATATATTTTTATTAATCTTTAATCTCTTCCTGTTCTAAAATCGGCTCCTTATTTTCTTTTTTAATGAATTTTTTTAGAAGTTTAACAATTTTCCAACGTTTGTCTCTTGAAATTGGTCTGGTCTCTTCTATTAAAACCACATCTCCATTTTGATATTCGTTATTTTCATCATGCGCCTTAAATCTTCTTGAAACTCCGATATATTTTTCATACCTGGAATTTTTCTTCAAGCGCGATATTTCAATCACTCTTGTTTTGGACATTTTGTCCGAAACGACCACGCCTTCAAATTGTCTTTTTTGATTTTTAATTGTTTGATTTTGATTCATGTTCTTTTATCAAAGTTAATGTTACGGCAATTTCTTTTTTAATATTTCTTATGTCTTTAATGGCATCTGTTTTCCCGGATTTCAAATCAAATTTAAGTTTAGCCAATTTTTCTTTGGTGGAAATCGCAATATTGCGCAACTCTTCCAAATCTCTTGATTTTAATTCTTTTAATTTATCTTTTTTCATATTTTTGGAAAGTTATTTTTTAACAACTCTGGTTTTTACCGATAATTTGTGACCGGCCTTCATTAATGCTTCTTTGGAAATTTCTTCCGAAAGCCCATCAATTTCAAACAATATTCTTCCCGGTTTTACCGGAAAAACATAGTGGTCAACAGCTCCCTTTCCTCCTCCCATTGTAAGTTCCGGCGGTCTTTGCGTTATTGGTTTGTCGGGAAAAATTCTTATCCATACCTTACCACCTCTTTTTGTAAAATGAGATATCGCTTTTCTCGCGGCTTCTATTTGTTTTGAATCTATATAAGCCGAAGATAATGATTGCAATCCAAAACTGCCAAAATTTATATTAATTCCTCTTGTTTCGGTGACGCGTTTGCGAGAACGTCCCTTTTGCCATTTTCTATGTTTTATTTTTTTGGGTTGCAACATAATATTTTTTTATTTTATCAATTGTTTTGAAAAAGTTTCTCCTTTATTTATCCAAACTTTTATTCCAATCGTCCCATAAGTAGTAAATGCAGTGGCTTCGGCATAATCTATATTTGACCTCAATGTTTGAAGAGGGAGTGTGCCGGAAGAAAGCTTTTCGGCTCTGGCGATTTCAGCTCCATCCAATCTTCCGGAAACTCTTATTTTGGCCCCTTTAACCTCTCTATTTTGCATAACTCTTTCAAGATATTTTTTTATTGTCTTTCTAAAAGGAAATCTTTTTTCTAAATCCCAAGCAATATTTTGAGCAGTAACGGCGGCCGAAATATCATATCTTTTGATTTCTTCAACATTAAGAGACAAAACAACTTTTTCTTTAACTTTTCTTTCTTTTCTTATTTTACTGAGTGCCAATTCTATAGCTTTGGTAAGTTCTTCTATCCCCTTACCTCCTTTTCCTATAACAAAACCTGGTTTTGCCACTCTAATGTTTATTTTATAAGCATTTGTGGTTTTTTCTATTGAAACGGAATCGATTCCCGCTTGTCCTATTTTATCTTTGATTATTGAACGCATAACAAAATCTTCCTGGAGCATTCTCCCGAATTTAAAATGTTTTGGAAGCCATCTTGATTCCCAATCCTTGATAACTCCAGTGCGTATTGATACCGGTTTAATTTTTTGAGCCATTTTATTGATTTATATTTTTATATTGATTTTCTTCTGAATATTTTTTGGACAAAACCTTTGTCGGAAACATTTTTATCTTTCTTTATTTCTTGTTTTTCTGTTTTGATTTGTTTGATTTTTTCTTCATTTTTTAAACCTTCCTGTTTATGTTGTTCGGCGACGAGATGCTCGTGTTCATGTTGGTGATCTTTTTCTGATTTGTGTTCGTGAGTATGTTCCGATTGTTTCTTTGATTTTTTAACTTTTTTAATTTCTGTAATAAATCTCGGCTGCGCCAATTTTTCTCCTTCTTGCAGGACAATTTCCAAATGACTGGTATTTTTATGTATCGGAGTGGCTCTTCCTTGAGCTCTCGGAATCCATCTTTTTAAAATCGGTCCCTGGTTGACTCTAATGTCGCTTATAAAAAGTTTTGATTCGTCCATTTTTTTTGCTTTGGCGTTGGCAATGGCCGATCTTAATAATTTCAAAATTGTTTCCGATGGTCTTCTTGAATTAAGCATTAATTGAGCCTCCGCTTCTTTTACCGGAAGTTTTTTGACAATATTGGCAACCAATCTCACCTTTCTTGATGAAATTCTGAGATATCTCAAAATTGCCGATGCTGTCTGTGTATTTAATTTTTCGCTTGCTTTCTTTGCCATTTTATTTTTTATTTTTTAACTTCTGCAGACGGCGCTGGAGCGACTCCTTTTTCAAGTTCTCTTTGCATTTTTCCTCCATGTTTAACAAATTTTCTCGTCAAAGAAAACTCTCCCAATTTATGTCCAACCATTTCTTCCGATACTCTGACTTCAATAAAAGATTTTCCATTATGAACCGAGAAAGCATAACCAACCATCTCGGGAGAGATATCACAATCCCTCGCCCATGTCTTAATCGGACCATCTTCCGGTTTTTGTTTTGATATCTTTTTCATTAATTTTGGGTCTAAATAAGGACCCTTTTTTGAACTTCTTGACATGGTTTATTTTCTTCTTTTAATAATAAGATGGGTTGAATATTTTTTCTTGTTTCTGGTTTTTCTTCCTCCGGTTATTTTTCCCCACAAAGTTTTTGGTCTTCTGGTTCCTCTTTGAGCCTTTCCTTCTCCTCCTCCATAAGGATGGTCTACCGGGTTCATCGCCGAGCCTCTTACTGTCGGTCTTATTCCCATCCACCTTGATCTTCCGGCTTTTCCGATATTTACCAACGAATGGTCCGGGTTTGAAATTTGACCGATTGAAGCATGATTATTCCATAAAAATTTTCTTATTTCTCCAGAAGGCATTTTTAACGATGTATAGCCGTTATCATGAGCCAAAACTTCGGCATAACTTCCAGCTGAACGAATTATTTGTCCTCCTTTTTTGGGACTTAACTCAACATTATGAACCATATATCCTACGGGTATATTTTGCAATTCCATTCTGTTCCCGTCTTTTAATGGAGCTTTGGCGGAGAATAAAAGAGAATCCCCCGTCTTCATCGCGTTAGTTGCTAAAATATAATTTCTTTTGCCGTTAACAAAAACAATTCTGGCAATAAAAGCGGTGCGAAACGGATCATATTCTATCGTCTCAATTTTTGCCGGAATATCAAAAACTTGCTGTTTAAAATCTATAATTCTATATCTTTTTTTGTTTTCTCCTCCCTGATGACGAGTTGTAATTCTTCCTTGGTTATTTCGTCCGGCTTTTTTGCCAACTTTAGCAACCAACGATTTCATCGGTTTTTCTTGAGAAAGAACGCCGTAGTCAACGGTTGTCATATGTCTTCTTGATGGAGTTGTCGGTGAATAACTTTTCATAATATTTTAAAAATTTTTATTTATTGAATATCTCTATCTTCTGACCATTTTTGACCGTAACAATGGCTTTTTTTAATATCTTCTTGGAAGATTCTAATCCTCTGAAACTTTTTGATTTTCGTCTGTATTTATTTATATTTATTTTAACAATATCAACATTGTATATTTTTTCTATTTCTTTTTTTGCTTCGGATTTATTGGCTTTAGGATTAATAACAAAAACATAAGCATTTTTTTCCGAAAGAATCATTGCTTTTTCAGAAATCAAAGGCTTAATTATCAAAGACCCGGGTTTTATATTGCTTTTGAAATCGTCTTTAACTTTAGAAGTCGCAACAAATTCAGCCTTTTTTTCAATTGGTTCAATAGGCGTTGTTTTTTTGGAATCTTCTGTTTTTTTAGAAAAAAGAGACATGATAGTTTTAATTATTGTTTAATACTTTTTTATAATGATCCGATATTTCTTTAATTGAATCTTTTTCTATAAAGATATTTTTGGGATTAAGCAAATCGTAAACATTTAACGATTTGGGAGATAAATAAGAAGTTCTCGGAATATTTTTCAAAAATTTAAAATTATTTTTATTTTTTTCCGAAAAAATAAAAGCTGCAGTATTTTTGGGCTCAAAAATATTTTTTATTAATTTTGAAAACTCTGCGGTCTTTTTTGCCATTGGGAAAGAATCAATCACAAAGATTTCATTATCCGCCATTTTTTTGGATAAAACTGAAAAAATTGCCGATTGATTCATCTTTTTGTTTATTTTCCTTTCAAAAATTCTTTCTTTCCTTGGACCAAAAGTTACTCCTCCTCCTGACCACAACGGAGATCTTATTGAGCCGTGTCTGGAACGACCGGTTCCTTTTTGTTTCCATGGTTTTTTTCCTCCCCCTCTGACTTCTCCTCTATCCTTGGTATGAGCAACGGTATTTCTATTATTGGCTTGCTGAGTAACTAAAGCTTGATGCACCAAATCAGGAGACCATTTTTTCCCAAAAATTCTTTCAGGAACTTCAAACTCTCCGATTTTTTCCTTATTTAAATTGTAAATTGAAACCTGCATCATTTTATTTTTGTATCAAAAGAATATTTTTTAAATTTCCGGGAACCGGCCCTTTAATTAAAAGAATGTTTTGTTCTTTATTGATATCAACTATTAAGACATTTCTCAACGTTACCCGTTCATTGCCCATTCTTCCGGCCATTTTTTTCCCTTTAACGACGCGCTGAGGAGCAGTCGGCCCCAAAGATCCCGGAGCTCTTAATCTATTTTTTTGTCCATGAGTTTTTGGTCCTCCATGAAATCCATGTCTTTTGACAACACCTTGAAAACCACGTCCCTTTTCCCAACCGGTTATTTTTATTCTGTCTCCTTTGGCAAATGCCGAAACGTCAATCGAATCTCCAACTTGATAATTTTCATTATCATTTGTTTTTTTGAATTCTTTGATGTGTCTGAATTTGCCAAGTAGTTTTTTTGTTCCATTTTCGTCCGTAATAGATAGATGTCCTTCCAATTGTTTTGATATTTTTTTAGCACTACCATCATATCCAACCTGAAAAGATTGGTATCCATCTTTCTCTTTGTTTTTAATTTGAGTAACAACAACGGGGCCGGCATTAATGACGGTCACCGGAATGACGTTTCCTTTTTCATCCCAAACTTGATCCATTTTAACTTTTTTTCCTATTATAAACGGCATATATTGTAATTCAATTTAAAACAGCCAACGGACTATAAGTCCCGGCTGCTTCTTGTTTATAAAAGCAACCAATTTTTTATGTGAAATAAATTTAGCAAAAATATATTCTAATGTCAACACAAATATAGGCAAAACCGGCAGTCGGAGCCCCATTATTTCACTTTATAAATTCCGCTCAAAAATTATCCTGTGCAAAACAATAAAACAAAAAATGCTTGCTAGGTACTCAACATTTTATTTTTATTCGAAACTTAATAAACAATATATTGACACCAAACAGTGCGAGTTATAGTGTTTTATCAGCACTGGAGAAGAAAAAGTGACAAGAGAGAGAGCTATTGCGCATGGATATATTTATGAAAGAAAAATTGTCGTATTTCTTCTGAATAAGGACGGGAAAGAAATTGACAAATGGGAGTTATTTCAGTACTGGAAGCCATCATGTGAGCCCCACTTTATCAATCCAAGCGGATGGGAAGTTGATCACCAAGTGAAAATTAAGAAAGGATTTGTATCCGGCAGGCAACAAGATGACAGCGTAGTCATGATAACCTCTAGCGAATATAATAATTTGATAGTGATCGACAGTGTACCAGTCAAAATCGCATAATAAATATCCGGCAAGTTTGCCGGTTTTTTTATTTCACTTTTTGTTGCGTTTTAATAACAAAAAGGCGGCTGGTACAGCCGCCATATAATTCTTATTTGCTTAATGCAAAACCAAATCATCCAATGACCTGACATGAATCACAATGCTTTCATATTTAATATTCATTCCATCAGAAAAATCTTCCCATCCAACAGCTTTTACCCAAGGAAGTTTTCCGGAAGGAACATCAGTTTTGATAGTAATCTTTTTACCCACAAAAAGTTCATCCAAATAAATACTTTTAATCCGATAATCTCCATTATTCTTGAGCAAAACCATTGTAACGGCATTCTGGTTATCAGTCATAACCTCAACCATAACTTTAGATACATTCTTAAAAATATCCGTCCGCTCGGAAGCTCTGGCAATCATTGGAAACATAAAAGCAAAACAAAACGTCAGTATTAGGACATTCAGTTTTCGCATTTTTTCCTCCTCAGTTGCTAATTAAGTTATAACACGATTAAACAAAAAATCAACATAGCGACACTGGTTTCATACATGAAACCGGGATTTTAGACAAGAAAAACCCCTAGGGAATCCTAGGGGCGGTAATGTGCGACGGCCTCGGGAACCGACGACCCATCAACTTATAGTTGTACAAGATGTTGGTGTCCAACTTAAACATCTTGGTGACCACAACCTTGCTGCAGCCAGGGAAGATGTTCTTGTCGGTCTGGGTTGGTTGCAACTCTTCGCGCACGTAAATCTTGGAGTACGCGAAGAGACAACGTTCGGTCCGGACGATGGTGGCGTTGTTTTCCACCATACCTTCCGCCTTGAGCTGCTTGAGCACACCTTCTTCGGTGTAGAAGCAGTTCCAGGTGGGAGCCATGAAGAAAACGAACGTGATCGCAACAAACACGACAGCGATGGCCAACTCAACTAACGTGAAACCTCTCTTGGTATCCACCTTTTCCTCCTTGTAAAGAACGGTTTCTGGCCGCCCTTTCTGTAGTTAGTTAACTGCAGAAAAACAGCTCTCATTTTTTATAATGATAGCATATTTATATATCTATGTCAATATACTAAAATTCCCCCAATAAACTATTTTGATTTGGTTTCATACATGAAGCCGAGATTTTAGGTAAGAAAAAGCCGCTGGGCAAACCCATGCGGCATCAAAAAAATCATTGGAACGGCTCTACTACTTCATATAATGCCCAGCGACAAAAACAATCGCCAAGATAATAAACAAGATGCTAGTGAGATCCGAAAAAGAACCACTTAGGTTAGGAAACATGAATGTACCGTTGCCAATCCACTTTGGGTCATTCCTATGCTTAATCTTAGAAAAAAACAGCGTCACAACTCCATAAATTACCAAAAAAGCAGGAATTATCCACCAGTGAAACACAGTAAACCTCATTTTTCCTCCTCAGTTGCTGATTAATTTATAACACAATTAAACAAAAAATCAATATAGCGATGTTTGTTTCATGCATGAAGCCGAGATTTTAGACAAGAAAAAACCGCCCTTGGGCGGAAATTAAACACAAGTAAAATTATCTTCTTCGTCCAGATCATCCGAAGCATTAGGATTATCACGCTGAAATTTACGACCAGCATCAAAACCTATACGTAGCATAAGATGAAGAGTTCTAAACGGCCTTAGAGCTGGCAAGAAAATGCCCTCAGAATCAATCACTTGTTCTAACATTTCGGTCAGTCTAGGATTATTCTTCTTAATCCAATTCAAAATAGCTCTATCGCGATTGTTCAGAATTCTAGCCATTTAATCACCTCGGGTTCTGAAATAATTATACACTTTTTTTGATGAAATTAAAGTCTATTAAACAAAAACCTTCACTGTTTAGCAAAGAACATTGCATTAGAGACAAAAAAGTGTTTATTATGTTTGAGATTACATTTATTAACAGTGGATTATAGTTTAATTATGACAAAAAAACCGCTGGGCGTGCCATGCGGTATGAAATATCTTATGCACACAAACTAATCATTGAGGTAAATTGTGCAACTGTCGCTCACTTCAAAATTGGGGTTATCGCGCTGAAACTTACGCCCGGCTTCAAAACAAATTTTAGCAATAATAACCAGGTCCGGAAGATTTTCGTCTCTGCTATCAACTACGTCAAAAATCTCCTTGAAACATTCCAAAATTGCCTTGTCTCGTTTGTCTAATTCATAATCAATAATTATTACGGCCATCACCCACCCCCCTTGTTTACTGGTATAGTTATAAATTACTAAAAAAACAAAGTCAATAAAAAAACCTCGTGAAACGAAGGCCTTTTTGTTTTTATTTCTCTCTCACCTCCGGACCGAATATTATATTCATAACTCAAACCCCCGCCATAAAGACGGGGGTTTAAATTACTCTAATCTTATTTCTACATCAACTCCTGATGGCAAGTTGAGATTTGAAAGCGATTCTACAATTTTTTGTCCAGGATTCACTATTTCTATCAATCGTTTGTGAACTCTCATTTCAAATTGCTCTCTGGCGTTCTTATGAACAAAAGTTGAACGATTGACGGTATATTTACGAAACTCGGTCGGCAAAGGAATTGGTCCGACAATTTCAGCTCCGTTTCTTAAAATGGTATCTATAATCTGTTTGGTTGAGGTGTCAATCAAACGATGATCATATGATCTTATTTTAAGACGTATTTTATTTTTAACTTCTATTTTTTTTGTAGGCATTTTTAGAGTGCTAATTTCTTTTAACTGAAGTTATTTAATAATTTTAGTAATGACTCCAGCACCAACGGTTTTTCCTCCTTCACGAATAGCAAATTTCTGATTTTCTTCCAAAGCAACCGGAGCGATAAGTTTAACGGTAAAAGTGATTGTATCTCCGGGCATAACCATTTCGGTTCCTTCCGGAAGTTCAACCTCACCGGTAACATCGGTCGTTCTCAAATAAAATTGCGGTTTATATCCTTTGAAGAAAGGCGTGTGTCTTCCTCCTTCTTCTTTGGTTAAAATATAAACTTCGGAAGTGAATTCGGTGTGAGGAGTGATTGATCCCGGCTTGGCAATAACCTGACCGCGTTCAACATCTTCTTTTTTGAGTCCTCTCAAAAGAATTCCCACGTTATCTCCAGCTCTTCCTTCGTCCAATGTTTTTTGAAACATTTCTACTCCGGTAACAATTGTTTTTTGAGTCGGTTTGAGTCCAACAATTTCAACTTCTTCGTTGACTTTAACAATGCCTCTGTCGATTTTTCCGGTGACAACCGTTCCGCGTCCTTCAATCGAGAAAATATCTTCGATAGGCATAAGAAATGGTTTGTCGGTTTGTCTAACTGGTTCAGGAATATATTCATCCAAAGCCTTTAACAAATCTTCAATCGGTTTAACTGCCGGATCATCCAATGTTTTGGCTTCTAAGGCCTTAAGAGCAGAACCTCTAATAACCGGAGTCTCGTCTCCCGGGAATTGATATTTTTTCAAAAGTTCTCTAACTTCGGATTCAACCAAATCAATCAACTCAGGGTCGCTAACTTGATCTGTTTTGTTTAGAAAAACAACCAATTTAGGAACATTAACCTGGTGAGCCAAAAGAACGTGCTCTCTGGTTTGAGGCATTGGTCCATCAGTGGCGGCAACGACTAAAATCGCGCCATCCATCTGAGCGGCTCCGGTAATCATGTTTTTGATGTAATCGGCGTGTCCGGGAGCATCAATGTGAGCATAATGTCTTTTTTCGGTCTGATATTCGGAATGATGCAAGGCAATAGTTATTCCGCGAGCTTTTTCTTCGGGAGCATTATCTATTTGGTCGACTCCCTCTTCTTTATCAATAAGACCCTTCAGTTTGAGAACGTGCATGATAGCGGCCGTCAAAGTGGTCTTTCCATGGTCAACGTGTCCAATGGTTCCAACATTGACGTGCGGCTTCGTGCGTTCAAATTTTGCTTTCTCTGCCATATTTTATTAAATTTATTAATTATTTTTTTTAATTATTTTATTTATTTTTAGACGCGATTGTGATTCAAACAGATATATATCGTTGACCTTCAACATATATCCACTCAAATCTTTTTATCCAACAAACGCATCAAGCAATATTTATATTAGACGGGAATTTTATTAATGTCAATATCGTAATTTTCATCTTCGGTTTCGCGTTCTATTTCTGATTTTATTTTTGAAAGTTCATCTTGCTTGTTTTGAATTTTATTAAAAGCTACCCATTTTAATACAACGTATTCAGGATTTCCGTTTTTTGATAAAACACAAGCATCTTGATTTTCCAATATTTTTTTTATTTTTGAAAATAAAGCCATATTTTTTCTAAAAACTGCCAAATCTTTTTATATTTAGCAAAATTAATTAAACAAATTCAATAATATTTTTTACCGAAGCGTCCCCTACTCTTTTTTTACCGGATTTAATAATTCTTAAATATCCACCATTTCTTGAGGCATACTTAGGAGCAATATCATAATAAAGTTTTATTGCCGGCTTTTTGGAAATTCTTGAAATCAATTCCCTCAAAGAAGCGAGATTCTGCTTTTTTGCCAGAGTCACTAATTTTTCCGTTTTTGATTTTAATGTTTTAGCGCGAGCTTCGGTGGTTTCTATTTTCCCTTTCAAAATCAAATTTGAAATTAAGCTTTTCAAAAAAGCATTTCTTTGTCCCTTTTTTCTTCCGAATTTTCTATTCTTTTGTTGATGTCTCATATTTTTGAAAAACTAAAAAAATTAAATTTTATTTTATTTTATTTTGATTTTTTTGAGGATTTTTTATTAGTTTCCTTTTCTTTTACTTTTTTAATAACCACCTCTTCGTCGTCAACTTCAACATTTGAAATAACTTCCAGGTGGTCTTTTAAAATATTTGCCGCTTTATGAAGCGCTCTTGACGGATTAATAGTTAAATCAGTTTCAATCGTCAGCAATAGTTTATTAAAATCAGTTCTGTCTCCAACGCGCATATTTTCAACTTCAAAATTAACATTAACAACCGGAGTAAAAATAGAATCAATAGCAATGGTTCCAACCGAAAGTTTATCAGATTTTCTGCTTTCTACCGGCGAATATCCCAGTCCTTTTTCAACGGTTAATTCCATATCTAATTCTCCACTTTTTGATGTTATAGTCGCAATTAATTGTTCCGGATTGGCAACTTCAACCGAAGAATTTCCTTTTATATCGACAGCGGTAACTTCGCCTTCTCCTTTCTTTTTTAGAGTTAAAATTTGCGGCTCATCGGCATTAAAAATAAATCTTATCCTTTTAAGATTTAAAATGATTTCAACGACATCTTCCAAAACTCCGTCTATTGTCGAAAATTCATGCTTGATTCCTTTTATTTTAAACTGAGTAATGGCCGCTCCGGGCAAGGAAGAAAGTAAAACTCTCCTTATGGCGTTTCCCAAAGTTATTCCATAACCGGTATAAAGACCATTGATTTCAAAAACTCCGACTCCGTCTTTTTCGGAAATCTTTTTAACGGAAACGTTTTTGCTCAAAAATGTATATTCCATATTTTTTATTTTTTAAAATTAAATAATTTATTTAATTATTTTACCTTGAATAATAGTCAATCACCAAGTTGATATCAAAAGGAATTTCGATTCCTTCCGGTTTTGATTTAATGGAACCTTCCAATTTTTGAACATTGCGAGTGAGCCAATTTTCCGGATTTTCTCCCTTCAAAACATTTCCCAAATCCTTAAACATAGGAATGTTTCTGCTCTGCTCTCTGATAGAAACCACCTCTCCAACTTTCAAAATACGTGAAGGAATATTAACCTTTCTTCCATTAACCACAAAATGTCCATGAGAAATAAGTTGTCTGGCGACTATTCTGGAAGGAGCAAGTCCCAAGCGATAAACAACATTATCCATTCTGGATTCCAAGCGACCAATAATCTGGTCCGTAACAGAAGCTGTTTTTTTCTTTAATAATGCTTTAGCAACAACAGCATTCATTTGTTTTTCAGAAAGTCCATAACTGAATCTTATTTTTTGTTTTTCCATCAATTGTTGTTTAAACTCGGAAAATCCTCTTCCCGGTCTGGAATGTTCCCCTGGTCTAGTCGGTCTCCTTATCATGGCGCATTTAGGAGAATTACAACGATGGGCTTTTAATCCCAATTTGGTCCCTAAGGATCTTTCTTTTTTTTCTTTTGATTTAAGCAAATGCATTTTAAAAAATAATTAAATGGTTAATAAAATATTAAACCCGACGAACTTTCTTGGGGCGCGGTCCATTGTGAGGAACCGGTGTGGCATCTTTAACCGAAAGAATGTTAAATCCCTGAGCGGCAAATGTTCTTACTGCCGAATCCCTTCCACTACCAACTCCTTTAATGACAATATCCAAATTAAACGGACCTGATTTTTTCATCTTTTCGGACAAAACGGATACTATTTTTGAAGCGGCAAAAGGCGTGGCTTTCTTTGGACCGGAAAATCCGAGCGTTCCCGAAGACGACCATGCTAAAACATTTCCGGAAGAGTCGGTAACAGTAATAACGGTATTATTATAAGAGGCGCTAATAAAAACTTTTCCGTTTTCTATTTTTTTAGAAGAACCGGAAGAAGCCTGACTCTTGGCTTTATCTTCGGTAGCGGCTCCAACGCCCTCAACTTGAACAACTTTTTTCTTTCCCATAATATTTAAATTTCAAAAATTATTTTAATTCAACTTTTCTCTTTCCACTTCCGACTGTTTTGCGAGCATTACCTCTCACGGTTCGTGAATTGGTTTTTGTCCTTTGTCCTCTAACCGGAAGCTTTCTTGAATGTCTCGCTCCTCTGTAAGAACCCGTGTCTTTCAAAAGAGAAATATTTGACCTGACAACTTGTCTTAATTCTCCTTCAATTTTGTAATTTTTTTCAATAAAATCTTTTATTTTATTCAAATCGTCGGGAGTTAAATCCTTAGCTCTCTTTGATGGATTAATTTTGGTGTTTTCCAAAATAACCAAAGACAATCCGGGACCGATGCCATAAAAATATCGCAAAGCGACATCAATTCTTTTATTGTCCGGTATGTTTATTCCGAGTAATCTCATGGTTGTTTAAAAAAATATAAATATAAATTATCCTTGCCTTTGTTTGTGTTTTGGATTTTTGCAAATAACAAAAACTCTCCCCTTTCTCCTGACAGTTTTACAATGATTGCATATTTTTTTTACGGAAGCTTTTACTTTCATATTTTTACATTCGTTTCATAATAATGCCCCGCGTTCCATCGGGACTTAAACGGACAGCTACCCTGTCTCCGGGCATAACTTTAATATGGTGAATTCTCATCTTTCCCGAAATATGACAGAGAATAATTTTGCCATCAATCTCCACTCGAAAAGTGGTTCCGGGCAACGATTCTTGCACAATCCCATTAACCAGCTTTTCAAAATCCTTTGGCATTAGTAAAAGTATGATAAAAAATTTACTCTAAAAAGTCAAGTTTAAAAACATCTTTTGACAATTTATTGAACAACGACATTTATTTTATTTAAATCACTCGTTACACCACCTACCCAAAACGGGTTAAACGAAGCCGAAACTTTATCCACTCCGGGTAAATTCAAAACGTAATTTTTCAGATCGCTTGAAGATTTTCCGACAATAGCCGATTTTATTTGATCGGGATCTATCGGATGCCAATAAACAGCAGAGTAATTTATAGGCAGTGTCATCTTCCCGAGTTTCCAATCAACTGTCGGATTTTGATATTGTATCGTTTTAGATTGCTCCACATAATCCTGGGGCAATGAAGCATTTTTCTGAGCCAGATTTCTTAAAACTCCAACAATGTCCGATTCTTTAAAAACAACAACCTGTTCCTGTCCGTCACCGGTGGCCGAAAATTGATTATCGGAATTAACATTTGTGTTAACTGTTATTTTTATTGTTGAAGTGGAAACCGTGCTTGGAATATAAGTATCTCCCTCCGGAATTTGGGTCAAAAGTTTTGTGCTTAAAGCATCGGCAATCGCCGACTGAACTTGACTCTTGGCTTTAGCGACATCACTATCGGTCGGATACAATCCATCGCCAATAAATCCTCCGGAAACTCCGCTTGGAATACTGGCGTAAAATCCATTATATCTGGGAGTGCCCAAAAATCCGGGTATGGATAATTTTTCTATCGCTCCGGAATTGTAATCAGGTCCGGCCTTGTCGGCAATAATCGGAACATTGGGTAAAGAAGATGGGGTAATTTTCCCTCCGGAAACTATGGCTCCGGGAACGGTTATTTTATTGACCAATCTGTAAATCTTTCCGTTAGGAGCTTGGAGTCGAGTAGTCGCCACCAAAACTTGAGGCGTCGAACTGAAAGCATTATATATAGTAGCCGTGCCGGACGCCTTTCTTTCTAAATATTTTTTACCGGTAGGCGTGAATTGGAGAACGGCATTAACCGGAACATTCAGTATCTCTCCGGGAATTTGCAATGAAGAAACATCGGGTTGATTAACTCCCTTATTTACCGTCAATGTTATTTGAGTATTCCAATCTATTTTTTTTGTAAAAATATTTATAGTTGCCGATGGCGCAATATAAAAAGCCCAATAAATAAAAAATGCCGCCAAAAATAAAACAACTGTCCAAGTCAAAATCCTCGCCGATTTCTTCTTTTTCTTTTTGGGTTTTTCTTCTTGAAAATCTTTTGGCTCGTTTTTTGATCTGACAAGCTCTTCAAGTTCACTGATTGCTTTAGAATTATTGTCGTCGGCAAAAAAATCATCTTCCAATTTAGGCTCGGATTTTTTGGGTCTTTTGTCATCAGAAATTCTAATAATATCAACGACTTTTACTATTCTCTTTTTGTTGTTTTTTCTTTCGGTCATTTTTTTATATTTATGAAATCAATTATAAACGATTTTAAAAAAAGCCGCAACTAATTAACCTCAATGCCTTGAGGAATAAGCCAGCGGATTTGTTTGGCAATCATTGTATTTATCTGTTCATTGCGTGAAATGCCCAACATACATCCCAAATCAGCTTTGAAAGAATTGGATAAATTTATATCCGATAAATTAACGGAAAATATGGAATCGAATCCGTTCTTAAAAATAATCGTATTGGGTGGATTTTTTCTGGCGTTTAGATAATCGGATAAATATTCGCCATTAATATAAATTGTCCCGGCTTTTGTTTCTTTTTTGAAAGAAAAAATCCCCTTGTTAAAAATAGAAAGTTCTTTTTCAAAAATTGATAAAAATTTATTTTTGGCGGTTTTGGAAATTTCGTCTTTTACCAAACGATTTAATAATCCCAAATAAGTTCCATAATCAATTCCAAAAAAATGATTAACCGCTTCATAAATTGACCGGCTGCCAAAATTAAAAACATCCAAAAAAAACATACTTTCTCCATCAAATAAGGTGGCTCTTGTTTCGGTTTCTTTAATATCGGCGAAAATAAATTTTTTATTTTTAGTTTTTGAACTTTTAAGATGCGCCATCAAAACGGAAAATGGAAGTTGAAATCCGTATTCGTGAAAATTTTTCATAACCGCTCTTTTGGCGGGAATGATTTTTGAAAGAGAATCCAAAAAATTTCTGCCAATAAAGGTTTGTAATATTCCAAATGTTATTTTTTTGCCGGTCTTCCCAAAAACATCGTCGCAATTTTCCATTGTCTTTTTATCCAAAATTGATACGGCAACCCAATTGCTTGCGAGTAATACTCCAAGATCGTCATACCCGTTTTTTTGAGAAAACTCTTTTTTGTTGGTTTCTATAAATTTCCATAAATTTTGCGAGAAAAAATGAGAAATTTCTTCTTTTTGGATGGGGACTGAACGATTCTTTCTTTCAAGATTAACCGAAAAATATATGGAGTGGCAAACATTTTGAGGAGCAATAACCCCTATTTTATATTTGAACGGAAAAAATAATAAATTCAAAACAAGTTTTAAATTTTTTTTGGAACGAAAATTTTTTTCGGAAACATTTTTAAAAAAAATCGGATTTTTTTCGGAAGTTTTGGAAAGTTTGGGGTTGTAAATAATTCTCCTTATTTCCAGCCCATCATAATCAAAAATCAAGATCACCCATCTTTGTTTTTGAAATTGATTTTTTATTTTTTCTCCAAATCCAAAATTGCTCATTTTTTGTCAAATAATTGTAGCTTTTATCCTTCTGACTCCTTTACCGACCGATTCTTCTTTGAGGATTTTTATTTGACCTATTTCCGAAGTCCAGTTGACATGAGGTCCGGCGCAAAATTCTTTGCTTAGTGGATGATTTTCGTCTCCAATAAAATATACTTTTACCTTATCCGGATATTTTTCTTTGAAAAAAGCCAATGCTCCAATTTTAGTCGCTTCTTCTTTGGACATTTCTTTAAAATAAACCGGCAAATTCTTTTTTACTTCTTCATTGACCATCGATTCTATTTTAGACAACTCTTCGGCGGTAAGTTTCCTATCAAAATTAAAATCAAATCTTAATCTTTCGGAATTGATGTCTGAGCCCATCTGATGAACCGCTTCTCCCAAAACCGAGCGAAGCGCCCAGTGTAATAAATGAGTAGCAGTGTGCATTCCGATGACTCTTTGCATCTCTTCGTCGTTGCCGGCTTTAAGTTCGCCCGTATCCAAAACCAATCCGTGACCACCAAACTTGTTTTGGACTCCGGCTCTGGATATTTCCTGATGTTTTTTAAATTCCGTTTCAAAATCTCGGTAGTTTAATTCTTTAACCGCATCTTTGTGAGCCAATTCTTTTATTAATTCAAAAGGCAGACCAAATGATTCATAAATATAAAAAGCATCGGTGCCGGTTATTTTTTCGTATTTTTGAATTTCTCTTAAACCTTTGGCTATGGTCGTTTGGAATTTTCCTTTTTCTTGAAGCCAAGTTGCAATAATATCTTTTTCATTTTTAATTTCCGGATAAATTTCTCCAAAAAGTTTTTTCACTTCCGCATAAATTTCTGTAAAAATATCAACATGAATATCGTCTTTTATTTCGGTAGCGATTATTCTCCTTAATAATCTTCTTAAAATGTATCCGGATTCTTTATTTGACGGCAAAACTCCGTCGGCAATCAAAAATATAGAAGCCCTAATATGATCGGCTAAGAGCCTGACGTCTCGGTTATTTAAGTTTGGAGCCAGTTTTTCAATTTTTAAAATAATCGGCAGAAATGCGCTTGATTGAAAAACATTTTTGACCCCCTCAATCATTGTCAGCAATCTTTCAAATCCCATTCCGGTGTCTATGCCTGGATTTTCTAACTTACGAAACACGGATTTATGCGAATCATTATCGGATTTATCTTGATCTCCTTTTAAGTCTATCTGAGTACTATCCGAGTTTATCTGTGTTTTGTAATACTCGTTAAAAACTATATTCCAAACTTCAACGCCATCAATATAAATTTCAGTTGTCGGTCCGCAAGGCCCTTGAGAACCGGTCGGTCCCCAAAAATTGTCTTTCTTGTCCCCTTCTTTTATTTTGTCTTCCGGCAATCCTATTTCTTTATGCCAAATAACGTAAGATTCTTTGTCTTTTGGAATTTCTTTATCTCCCCGGAATATCGTTGCGCTTATTCTTTCCGGCGAAATTTCCAAGACGTTTGTTAAAAAATCATAAGCCCAAACAATTGACGCTCTTTTAAAATATCCGTCTTTTTTATCCGCGTCTTTAGGGTCATCACTCCCGGTCGGACCGAAAGAAAAATTTCCAAGCATTTCAAAAAAAGTGAGGTGAGTATCATCTCCGACTTCTTCAATATCGGATGTGCGAAAACATTTTTGGATAGAAGTCGTCCTTCTGGAACCAAAATCGGAATCGGCATTAAGCTCTCCAGTATAGTATTTTTTGAATTGTTGCATTCCGGCCGTAGTTAAGAGAACCGAAGAATCATCGGGAATTAAAGATGAGGACTTAACGACAACGCTTCCTTTGTCCTTCCAAAAGTCAAGAAATTTTTTTCTAAGTTCCAAAAACATAATAAAAATAATTTAAAATTACAAGAAAGATTGTAGCTTTTTTTAAAACAAAAATCAAAAACAAAAAATATTGAATTATTCGATAATGAGTTTTAAAATTAACTCAGAAAATTGGAAAAAACTTGTCCGGCGACAGCGACTCAAAACATATTTCTCTTTTGGGAATTTTGATTTTTATTTTTTGGAGCTTGCTTGCCGACATTCACGATTGGCTTTACAAATAAAAACCGCCTTCAATCAAGCGGTTTTTTTATTAAAAAATATTCCTCAAACCAAGGCCGAGATTCAAATTGATTTCCGTTTTTTTGGACTTGAGCATCGGGCAAAATTTCTTTGACGACATTTTTGCTCATTTCGGAAATTTTTTCATCACTTAAATATCTTTCGTCTCCATCGTCATTGCTGTCCCATTTGCCAATTCTAACGAGAGCCGGAAAAATTCTTAATTCTCCTCCCACCTTTAAAACTCTTAGCAATTCTTTTGACTGAGCCAGATATTCTTCTTTGGACTCGGAAAGCGTCGGAGGAGCCCCGCTGGAAACAACATAATCAAAGGAATTATCGGCAAACGGCAGTTTTTCGGCTTCCGCTTTAACAAATTTAATGCCCTTATTGATGCCTCCTCTGTCTTTATACAATTCCGGAAATCGGTCAACCGAAACAACATCAATATTCTTTTTCTTTGCCACCAAACCAAAATCACCCATACCGGAACCTATTTCAAGAATTTTTTTACCACTTAGTGCATCCCAAGAAAGACCGAGATTTTTTATATATTCCGTTATTTCTGATTCCATTTTTTTGTTTTCCGTATCGTCTTTATTTTCTTCTTTTAGATTATGCGGTGAGTTTTCTATTTCCATATTTTATCATTATATTAATAAACACAAAAATAAAATTATTTTACAATTCTTTTTATTGTTGGCGCCAAGCGAACCAAAATTTCATAAGGAATCGTGTTACATAATTTGGCGACTTTGACAACCGAATTTGATTTATTCAAATCCGCTGAATAAACCTCAATTTCATCTTCCAAATAAATAGGCTCTTTGACATCGGATATATCGACAACCGTCAAATTCATACTCACCATTCCGACTATTGGCAACATAACTTCTTTATAATAAAAACATCCAACATTACTCAAAGACCTTGGGACTCCTTCATAATATCCGCAAGGAATAACGGCAATAGTCATATCTTTGGGAGCGATGTAAGTAAAATTGTATCCGATTTTTTCTCCTTTTTTTATTTTTTTAATATTGGCTATTTTAGACCAAAAAGAAAGAACCGGCATTACTCCCAACCTATTGTCCTGCGTGTTGTCAAAACCATAAATACCTATTCCTGCTCTGATTAAATTATTTTCCGCCATTCCTGAATATCTCGAGCCGGCAGTTGCGGCAAAGTGAAAAATTCCTTTTTTATGGCCAATTATTTTTCTATAAATAGCAAGCGCCGCGCGCCATTGTTGAATTTGCATTTGAGTGGAGACGCCGCTTAATCCATCGGCATCCGCCAAATGAGACATCATTCCTTCAATATTTATTTTCCTATTGGAACGCAAAATTTCGATAGTCGCAACCAAATCGGAAATAGCAATTCCGTGACGATTCATTCCGGTATCCACTTTTATATGAACTTTAAGCTTGAAGTTTATTTTATTTTTTAACAAAAACGCCTGCTCTTTTGAATTAACCACCAAAATAACGTTTTTTATTTTTTTTAATTGCTTCAAGGCGTTTTGGGGAATATATCCCAAAATAATAATCGGTTTTTTTATTCCATCATCTCGCAAGATTTTTGCCTCAATCAAACTATCAACAATAAAACAATCAACTCCCCTATTTTTGTCCAAAAATTTTCCCACCTCTTTAAGGCCGTGTCCGTAAGCGTTGCTTTTTAAAACCACCCCCAAATAATGACGCGGGAAAAGAGTTCTGAATCTGGAAACATTATGCGATAAAGCTTTTGAATTTATTTCTATTTTCAAAAGTCGTTTTGACGGATCATCAAAAATATTTTTATGCCTGCGAAACCAATTTAATAAATACATAATGAATGAAAATAAAGTAGTTTTTAAAAATTAAAAAATGGAAAATTACCGACAATCGCATTTGTCCTCTGATTTTCCGCAATTCAAGCACTTTGCCTTGCAGTGTTCTATCCCGCAAGAATGAGATAAATCGCATTCCGCCATTTCTTGACCACAACGATCACAAACAAAGCCCTCTGTCGGTCCTCCACATTTTTGACAAGTTCTTTTTTCAAGCATAAGACAATTATACCATAAAAAAATTTGTAAACTCCATTTCTCGTGATAGTATTATATATTCGTAAAATTATGAAAACTATCTATACTATAATATTTTTAGCTTTAGTTTTGCTCGCGACAAAAGAAATTTTTCAAACAAAAAATAATTTTGTTTACCAAAAAAATTTAGTACCAACACCAATTCCCGCCGTCAATCATCCGAATAACAACGTTCAAGCACTGGCGCTGGCAGACATTAATACCTCACAAAATATCAAAGTCATTCACTTGGATACGCCAAAAAGTTTCAAGGCATTTTATGTGACTTAGGGGTTTCTTCGCCACAATTGGATAATCCTGAACGCGG
>JAJXZH010000009.1 GCA_021780155.1 bacterium | reverse complement strand
AGAAGAATCTTGACTTACCGAGCTCAATTCTTCAATGAGCTTGTTGGTATTATTGACATACCCTTGATATAAAGCAAAATGAACTTTTAAGGCGTTATCACTAAAACCTTTCATTCCCAAAAGATTTTCAAAATTTTTAGCTTCATATTTCATACTTTATTTATTGAATAAATTCTCTTGGCTATTGGAAGAATCGTCCGAAATTTTTTCGGTTTCTCCATAAGATGTTTTTTTGTTGGTTGAAATTTTAAAAATAGCGTAAATGGCGCAAAATCCGGTTACCGCCGTTACTAAAATTACCCCACCAACAACCGCCATTAGTATTCTTAACCAACTAGAAGCGACCCAAAACATTGCTCCGTAAAAAAGAACCAACGATAGAATTACTCTAATAACTCTATCCAACATACCTTCGTTTTGTTTCATAATATTTTATTGTTAATTTTTTAAATTATAGCACATCAGATCTTTAAATAAAAAGCCCCCTGCTGAATGGGGGCATTATTTAAATTAAACATCAAGATAAATTAAGCTTTAGCCTTCTCAACGACGTGAGAATCAGAGGTGGCGTTAAGCCATTTTTCAATAACCATAGAAAGAGCAATTCCGATGAGACTACCGGCAACAGCACACGTCACATAAGGAGCCAACAGGACAAGAGGCATTTGTTCCCGTGTCAAAAATCTGAATGTCAGATACCAAACTCCGTTGCTACAAACAGAGGCAATGGCATGGTAAGTAAAATTATTTCTACTTCTTGCTCTACTGATTAGTGCAAAGCTAGTGTTCTGAATTATAGCCAGCACCATAAGAATGTAAGCCTTGTTAAATATGCCAAAAAGGAAAACAAAAGAAATTCCAATTGTAATCAGTATGGATGCTGGAACCAACGGAGAAATAGAATCCTTTCTTTCTAGATGAGAATCGGCCGATGTTCCTACCAAATTTTCAATAAACATAGAAACTCGCTGTCCCGACATTCCGCCAAGAACCGATCCGAAAAGATACGGCGGGAAAAGATCGAACGTTAGCTTAGCCGCAACAAGCTCACGCCACATAAAATACCAAAGAACTCCGTCAACGACCGAGATTAACGCGTGATAAGTTGCGTTATTGGTATTGCGCGAACGTCTGACCGCCGAGAAACTTGCATCTTTTAAAAATACCAGAAACGCGAGCGACAAAAGTTCCACAGCACTCTTCTGGGCAAAAACCACCGACAGAAGAATTAATATTCCCATAACAACCAACAAAGATATTTGAGCAGTTTTTGATGCCGACACTTTTTTATCCGATCGAGTTGTAATGTTAAACCATTTCTCAATCTTCATCGAAAGTTTGGCTCCGCTTACGCTACCCAACACTGTGGCTATCGTGTAAGGAATCCATAAAATCAAAGTCATATTTTTGCTCACCAGCATTCTTAATGTGGCAAAAAATACAAGATTTGAAACCATTATTGTAAAAGCGTAATAGATGGCACTATTTCTGTTTCCTGCTCTGCTCGTCAACGAATAGCAAGTATTTTGCATATACGCCGCAAACATAAGTAAAAACACAAAATAAATACTAAAGACAGGAGTTTGCATATTTCTCCCTATCAAAGTTCTGATTGTATTCAAGTTAATTTTTATCTATTTGTCAACAAAAAAAGCCCCGCATAATAGCGAGGCTGTGTGAAAATAAAATCAATTAAACCGGATTTGAAATCAATGCATCCCAGTCAATTGACAAATTGTTTTCAAAAATTTCCTTAAGCGAGTCAAACATCAAAGACCTGACGAGAATCGGTCCGTTGTTTGGTCCATCAGCGGGAACTCCAAGTAATGCAACACCGGTATTGTTTGGAGGAAATCCATATTTGAATTCGGCAAACTTATCGGTATGCACTGCCGGTGGAGCCATAATATAAATAGCATCCGCAGTAATGATAACCGCCATAAAATGCTTATCTCCATAATCCTTAATAACCACCTTATTTTCGTGAATCCTGCTTACATTTCCGCGTCGAGCATTATTACGAACGGCACCCTTGAGCGGGTCTGACCAATCAATTGAGCCGGTAGGGCTGCTCCTGTGATCAACCCCATAAATATATTTCCCATTCAATTGAATAGTCCCCCATCCAACGGTAACATTCCCATAAAGCGGAGAGGTAACAATTTTTTTCAAGATCATTTCTTTGTCGCGCCAATGAGAAAGAGTTGCAAGTCTTAAAATAAGTTCTCTTGTGTAAATAAAGCTCTCAGTCATCTGACCTTCGACCGAATTTAAGAAATGATTACCCGTTCCAATCACGACAAGTCCGGCATCGCAAGTATCACTCATCTCACCGCTAATTTCACTAATGCCGGTAGCTTTAAGTCCAATTTTCAAATCTCGCATAAGCATGGCGTCAAAAAAATCCAAATTAGGCTTGAAAAATCTTTCCAAAACTTCAATAACCTGCTCTTGAACCCAATAAGGCGGTCTGAGTTCAATTTGTTTCATTGCAATTTTTTGCAACTCGTTAAGAAGTTCATATCGTTTTGACGAAGATTCCTCATCCATAATTTTTTTCTTCAATTCAATGATTCGTTTTTCAATTTCGATTGTCGGAATTTTTTGCCTATCAGGTTGCTGTTCTGCCGGAAAATGATGCCCCTGAGTGGGATCGTCATTCATAACAAACATATGAATTGGAATATTTTTCGTCTTCAAGAGTCCATCGCGACGCATCAATTGGATAAACGCCTCAATAGTTCCAAAATGTTTTCCATCGGGGCCGATAAAAATTTCTCTTGACGCCGACCCGTAGTGAGGGTCCGTGCCATAAAGAGTCCAGATAAACTTTCCAACCGAATTTGATGAAGATGATTTGCGATTGGAAATTTTGCTGTTGAAATTTTGAAGCGCCGGAATTGACCAAATATCGGACTGAGTTGTTTTGTTAATCACGGACAAACGAAGAACTCCGGCCTTAAATTGATCACTCATTGCTTTGGAAAGTTCGGTAACTCTCCTGACGGTATTGCGAGTCACCTTGTAAATATAGATCTCATCAATGGCAATGGGCGCCACATAAATATTTGATGACTTGCGTTGACCGTTTTTATCGGATTCTCTCACGGTCATTCTGAAATTTGGAGAAAACGGGTGGCAGATAATAACATCATCGGCCATCTTGCCCTCAATGACTTTTGACCCATAAGACGATACATAGCTTGAAAGAAGATTATCGCTTGGACGATTGTGGCTGGGGATGTGGATCTCTTCGATTTTGCCGTCTCTTTTGATGTAGCTGGAGCCAATACCAATCACTTTTGAATTTGGAATTGTCTCTTCAATGGTTTTGATAACAAATCTCAAAACCTTGAAATAATATTGCTTCAAATCGTCTTGTGAAATATAGGTAATTCTCGTGCGAGCATATTCGCTCAACAAATCGTCAAGTTGTTTGGAATATTTCTTTTCGGCCGATTCAAGAGATTTGATTTGCTGTCTTAGCATATCAATATCATTTTTCTTGTTTTCCAAATCGTCATCATCAATATCATAATCTTCAATTTGTTTTCTGATTTTGCGTAAAGATGTTGCCGTTTTGGAAATATCCGAACGAACGATTCTCATTTTTCCTTCAATAAGGTTTTGATTTCTGAGGTTGAGATAATGAATTTCCCAATATGCTCCGGCAGCGACAATTTCCTCTTCTTGATGACCAAGCACAATATAAATTGGACCGTCAAAAGTAGGCTTTTCCTTTGTTCCGACGATTTTTCTCCAACCACCTATCAAATCGAGAAATGCCTCAGAAGTTGTTTGATAAACCATCTCATCGTGAGGCTTCAATTTGAGAATTCGACTTGCCTTTTCAATGTAGTTTGGATCGAGAGTATTTGGGTTAATATTTCTTCCCGAGTAAAGCGCGCGATAAACGATCAGCGCTCCCGATGCTTTTTTCATCGACAAATTGAGAAAGTTGGTAATAATCACGGCATCGTCGCCAATTACTTTTGCATTTCTCAAAGCCAGATAAGCCGGATTTTCTTCGATCACTCCGCTATAGGGAACGCCCAAATTGGTTCCGTTAAGAAAAGAAATTTTGGAAACAGAATTTGAAGATTTGATTTCAAATGGCTTTTCAAATGTTCCCTCGGTAAAATCAATCGGTTCTCCGGAAAAATTTTTCAACTCATCACTGATTCTTAAAATTCCCCTAACAGTTCCGATGGATTTATTTTTTGGCAACGATTTGCCACGAAGCTTGTTCCATTGAGCCATAAATAATTCGTATGGAATGTAAGAAACGGCTTCATATACCTTATCCGGATCAAATCGTTTGCGAATAGCGTCTTTTATCTCAGCCATCACCTTGTGACTAAAGATTAAGCATGACAATTTCCTCTTAAGCTGACTCGTGTCCAATTTGATGGAATTTGTCTTAAACGACACTTCAAATTCTTTATTGATAATTGAATGGATGGAATTAATTCCTCCATTTTTAAAAGTGCCATCGCGAATCAAAGTTTCCACACGCATCAAAAGTCCGGGAATTTTCCAAATATTGATCTTCTTGGTTTTAGCATTTCCATTGGAGATCATTTGCTTACTCCCTTCCTTCTCTCGTCTTGTATTTATTTGTCAACGAGCGAAAGTGTTCTGCCAAAATAGTATCACTTTCAAAAAAGAGCGCAAGTAAAAATATCATTGAAATATATGGCTTTTTATAGTATTTTTTATTTATCGGTTTTAATTTATCGATAAAGAATCTGACAACCAAAATTGCGGGATCGTCTAATGGTAGGACACGTGCCTCTGGAGCACGGTATCTTGGTTCGAATCCAGGTCCCGCAGCAAATTCAAAAATAGTTCCCTCATGGTACTATTTTTGTATTGCGGGGATGGATTCGAATCTTTGGGGGTCGGGGTATTTGTAAATACCCCGTGTAGGAAATTACTCAAAACCGAGGGTTTTGAGGGAGCGAGTTAAACGAGCGACGTGAAATTCCAGGTCCCGCAGCATTACAAGAATCATGACTTATGGTATGATCTTCGCATATGTTTTTCACTTATATTCTTAAATGCGCCGATAAAACCCTTTATACCGGTTGCACCAATAACCTCGAGAAGAGATTAAAAGAACATAACAAATTAAAATCTGGCGCCCATTACACAAAAATTAGACGGCCGGTTAAATTGGTGCACTTGGAAAAATTCAGGACATTAGCAAAAGCAAGAAAACGCGAGAGCGAAATAAAAAGTTGGCGCAAAAAAGAAAAATTAGCTTTAATTAAATTAAAAAAATAATTAAATTACAAATATGTTAATTGATGATGTTTCCATAAAAATAGTTGCCGGGCACGGCGGTAAAGGCGCGGTAGCTTTCAATAAAAATTTGATGTCTCTGGGACCGGCAGGTGGAACCGGCGGTAAAGGAGGCAGTGTTTATATTGAAACCGTTTCGGACTTGAGCGCTTTAAATCAATTCAGATACAAAAAAGAATTTTTAGCAGAAAATGGTAAGGACGGCGGATACCAATTTAAAGACGGCACCGATGGTAAAGATCTGACACTTAAAGCCCCCATCGGGACAGTTATTCATAATTTAACCACCGGAATGGATATTGAAACAACTAAAATAGGAGAACGATTTATTTTAGCCAAAGGAGGCAATGGAGGAAAAGGAAATTTTCATTTTCGTTCTTCAAGAAATACATCTCCAAGAAATTTTCAGTCGGGACTTCCGGGAGAAGAATTTGAAATCCGTTTAGAACTAAAATTAATCGCCGACGTTGGTCTTGTAGGGTTGCCAAATTCTGGAAAATCCAGTTTTTTAAATGCCGTTACCAATGCCAAGAGTAAGATCGGAAATTACCCGTTTACCACATTGGAACCGAATTTGGGCTCTTATTATGAGCTAATTTTAGCCGATATACCGGGATTAATTGAGGGGTCGTCTCGCGGAAAAGGTTTGGGAATAAAATTTTTACGACATATCGAAAGAACCGGAATATTATTTCATCTGATCAGTTGCGAATCAGACAATATAAAAAATGATTATCAAACTATCAGGAAAGAGCTTGGAAACTATAACAAAGAGCTATTGAAAAAACCGGAATATATTTTTTTAACCAAAATAGATTTAATTGACAAAAAAGAAACCGAGAAAAAAATAAAAATCATCAAAAAAATATCGCCACAATCAATAGCGATATCAATCTATGACGATAACAGTTTAAAAGACATAAAAGAAACATTAAACAAAATTAAAGACGAAAAAATAAATCAAAAAAATTAATTTCTTATATCTTTTTGTTTTTTCCCCTTTCTAAACGGTTCACCTTTAATTGTAATCCATAAATAATCAAAGCTGGCTCTTATTCCGGTCATTATTACGCCTTCCGCTTTTAATCTTCTTCCTGATGTATATATCGGCAGTTTGGGAGTAAATTTTACCTTACCAACTCTACTTATTCTTTTGGCAATATCTATATCTTCCCCAAAAAAAGTAAGGTCAAGATTGTAGCCATTTATTTTTTCAAGAGCGTTTTTGCGAATAATAAAATTTCCTCCCTGCAAAACAGCTCCATTTTTAAAAACCTTTTGATTCAAAAAGTTGCTCAAAGACCCAAAATAAAAAAATGTTTTAACAAGAGTATTTGTTATTTTGGACAAATCATAATAAACAAATGGGCCACTTAGCGCCACCAAACTATCATCTTTTTGAAATTCATCAAATACTTTAAAAATCCAATTTTCAGGCAATATAGTATCGGCATCTATATTGGCGATTAAATCCCCTTTTGATGCCAGAAATCCGGTTTGTCGCGCTTGAACCAATCCTTTTTTAGGTTCGTCCACGATTTTTACCCCCTCAAACATCTGAGCTACTCTTTTGGTATTGTCCGTGCTGGCATTATTAACTACAATAATTTCCGTTTCATAACTGCAATTTTTTGAAGCATTAACAACCGAACTTAGACATTTATCCAAGTAGGCCTCTTCATTGTGAGCCGGAATAATAAAACTTAATTTCATATTAATCTTTTATTTTTAATGAATGCATTTTTATTATTTGACGGATTACTTTCAGAGGTGATGAAATTTTGAGTATTTGAATCGTCATTTTGATTTCTTCTATAAATCCTTTTATTTTCCCCACCTTCCATGATTTCCACGGACTTAAAACGTTGTCCCAGTAAACTACTTTTATTTTAAGATTATTATTTATGATGATGTTATTCATAAATGTTTCAAGACCATAAGATGGCAAATTTTCTATTTCGTTTAATTTGTCAAAAATCATTTTCTTATAAAAGACTCTTTCTCCCGAGATAAAATCAAGCCCTATTTTTCTGTACCAGATTGGAGCATTTTTTCTCAAACTGATGGAAATGTCCGCTCTTTTGGAAATTACCGGCTCAATCAAATCGGAAATATTTTTTTCCGTAACACCAATTAAATCCGCATCCAAAAAAAACAAAATGTCATTTTTTGAAGCTCTGACGCCCACTACTATAGTCTTGCTTTTACCCAAATTTTTTTCATTTTTTATGAAATTTATATTTTTATATTTTTCAATAACTTTATCAGTTCTGTCTTTGGAGGCATCATCAATCACAATTAATTCATCAATTAGCGGATGTTGATAAACAGCTTTTAAAACATTTTCAATTCTTTTTTCCTCGTTGTAAGCGGGAATAATGCAAGAAACTTTTGGCATATTAGTCAATATTAATTTTTTCTTTATTTTTCTTAATATAAAAATAAATAACAACGGCAAGAATAATTATAACCAGCATCAGTATGCTAAAATATCCAAAATACTTGTCTATTTTATTATAAGCCGAACCAAAATAATATCCTATCAGTAAAAAGACGAGGGTTTTAGGAATTGAGCCAACGACATTATAAACAATAAATTTACTGATTTTTATTTTAGCCATCCCGGCGGCGATCAATATTGGAGCTCCAACAGAATGAGTTAATTTCCCAAATAAAAGAGTTTTTCCCGAATGGTTTTTGAAATGTTCTTCAATTTTTTCTATATTTTTTAATTTTATCCCCAAAAACTTTCCGTTATTTATAATCCTTTTTTTGCCCCATCTGCCTATTAAATAGTAAATGACATCGCCGGTAATATCCCCCAAAAAAGCAACCACATAAACAACAAAAAAATTAAAATATCCCAAAGAAGATAGGAATCCGGCAATTATGGTGGCTATCGGTCCTTCGGCGACCATTATTGGAAAAAGGATAAAATATCCGTAATGCATAAGCAAAAAAGAAATATTGTCGGCAGTAATGAAATTCAGCATATAATTTATTATACATTTTTAACGCGCAATAACAATTTTAATTTATCTCAAACATTGTATAATTCATCCATTATGAAAAATAATCTTGGAAAAAACTTTTTGGTCATTATTCTTGTTTTTTATCTCATTTTTCCTTCCATTTCTTTTGCCACCAATTTAAAATATGGCGCTTGGTTGCCTTTTTGGAAAAAGCAGCCGGGAGCCAACACATTTGCTCTCCAAATGGATAAATTTTATTCGATTAGCCCCTTCTCTTATGAAGTCGGTATCAATGGATCTTTAATTGACAGCTTAAAAATGGGTAGCGGATTTTGGCCTCAGTGGGTAAAAGCGGTCCAGGATGGCGGAGTAAAAGTTATTCCCACGATAGCTATTTTAGATGGAGACAAAATACAATCTTTGCTTTCCAATAAAAAATTGAGAGAAAAACACATAAACAATATAGTGCAATTGGTTAAAACCAAAAAATATAACGGCATTGATATTGATTATGAAGGAAAAGATCCGAAAACAAAAATTTATTTTGATTATTTTATAAAAGAGCTTTGGAAAAAACTTCCTTGGGGAAAAACATTAAGTTGCACGCTGGAATCCAGAATGCCTCCCGATTCAAAATATGCCGTTTTGCCAAAAAATATAGAATATGCCGATAACTATTACATATTAAATAAATATTGTGACGAAATAAGAATCATGGCTTATGACCAAGGAACTATTGATTTGAAACTTGACGCTCAAAAAGGAAAAAATAATTTTTATGCTCCGGTTGCCGATAAAGATTGGGTTGAAAAAGTAATAAAAGAAACCATTAAAATTATAGATCCCAAAAAAATAATGATAGGAATTCCAACGTATGGGTATGAATATGAAGTATCTTGGGCTAATAGAGTGACAACTTACAAAAGAATAAGAAGCAGAACATTTATTCAAGCTATGGATTTGGCCGACAGCGTTAATGCTATCCCCCAAAGAAACAACGCCGGAGAATTAAGCTTCGTTTATGCAACAACAACTTCCGTCAATGTTTCAAAAAATTTAATTTATCAAATCGCCTCCACCACTCCCCCATTGGGAATATTTCCATCTCCATTGATAACAAGGTTTATGAACTTTAGTGACTCCCAATCGGCAGCCGGCATCATAAATTTAATAAAAAAATACAAACTCAAAGGAGCAGTTTTTTTCAAAATGGACGGAGAAACCGATCCGGCCCTATGGTCTAAAATAAAATAGGACTTGACTAATCGCTTTCAGTTGGTATTATATTAACACTTTTGATCATTGAAAAAGGTCGTTTAGATTTAAAAGTATAGCCAAAAATGAAAAAAATCGCTTTTGGCGCGGTTATTTTTATTGTCTTGATATTTTCCATTATTGGTGTTCAAACCGCTAAAGCAGCTGAGGTTACGGCTAATACAACTTCCGGGTCTCAATTGAGTCATCAAGATGCTGTCGTTTTAAAACAAGCCCTTGACGTTCTCAAACAGGCCCTTAATACTTTGGGAGAATTTATCACTGTCGCTCCCAAACCGATAAAAAATGCTTCGTCCATAAACTTAAGTTTGGACAATTTAAAGCTCAACCTCCAAGGAATAAATACCACACTCATCGCTTATCAAACAAACTCGGTAAATAATAATGTGGCATCAAATTCCAATACCGGCAATGCCGCCAATATTGAAAATCCG
>JAJXZH010000029.1 GCA_021780155.1 bacterium | reverse complement strand
CCAAAATCACTATAAATTACACAAATACTATAAATTGTTCTGCGTCAAATTTCAATACCATTTTTCTTGATTTTATCAATAATTACCAATAGAATTAATATGCTTTTTATAAAGTTCAATAAATGTCCGCTCAATATATCTGATGTCCCCGTAGTTCAATGGATAGAACGCGAGCCTTCTAAGCCTGAGATGGAGGTCCGATTCCTCCCGGGGACACATTTTTTAATTTGATTTAAAAATATATTTTTGATATTTTAAATAAAATGCCGCGGTAGCTCAGTGGTAGAGCGCATCCCTGAAGAGGATGGCGTCGGGGGTTCAATTCCCTCCCGCGGCACAATAAAAAACATCAACAATTTAAGTAAGTATTTTTATTTGCTGCGGGAAGCGAGCAAACTGCTTTGCTCGCGTTAGGGAATTGAACGCCGGAGCATGTTCTGAGCAGCAGCGAAGAACGCGAGGCGGCGGCTAGACCAATTCGAGTGGCGACGAGAATTGAATCGGAGCCAATGTTATCCCGCGGCACAATAAAAAACATCAACAATTTAAGTAAGTATTTTTATTTGCTGCGGGGAGGGTGAGTATTCTCACACTCACCCCCGACCCCTAAAGATTCAAATCCTGGGGTCTCAATAAAATATCCTGCACAAGGCAGGATATTTTCTTGTCGGGAAAGTGGGAATTTCACCGCTCGCCCCCGACCCCCACTTAAGAAACCTTTGGGTTTCTTACGTCGCTTCGCTCCTATTTTCCAACACGGGGGTTCGCAGTTAAAATCCTGGGGTCTCAATAAAATATCCTGCACAAGGCAGGATATTTTCTTGTCGGGCCGCCGGGAATTTCACATCGTCGCTTCGCTCCTCTCAAGACACTCTCGGTTTCTTGACGCTCCTTCGGAGCTTTTTCCTACACGGGGCATTTACAAAATGCCCCGACCCCTAAAGATTCAAATCCGTTAGCTCAGACAAAAACAAAACACCTTACACAAGGTAAGGTGTTTTGTTTTCTTGTCGGGCCGCCGGGATTTGAACCCGGACTAAAACGACCCAAACGTCTCGTGCTACCATTACACTACGGCCCGAAAAAAAACACAATTAAAAGATAGATGTATTATTAAAAAAAATCAACAGACGATTAAAATTAAACCGTTATTCTTCCTCTGGCGATGGCGCAACGAACTATTTCCTCAATTAATTGAGGGTAGGATATTTTATCGACACTGGCCGACATCGCAAGAATATCTTCCTCATTCAAATAAGGGTTTAGGTTTGCCTCTAAAACATAAATTTTCCCGTCTTTGTCCATTCTCATATCTACCCTGGCATAATCCCGAACATCCAACGCTTTTGCCGTTTTGACCGCTAATTCTTTCATTTTCCTTTGAACCTCATCGGAAAGTTTCAATGTTTCTCCGTAGTCAAAATTAATTTTTTTATATTCCTCAGAGGTTTCGTCTATTTTTGCTTTATTGGAATAAATTTTCGGTTTTCCTTCGGGCCAGTTTGAAAAATCAAGTTCCACTATCGGCAAGGCGCGAATATTTCCATCATCACCGACAACCGAAACATAAAATTCTCTTCCGTCTATAAATTCCTCCACCATAACATCTCCTCCCAACGTCTCATGAAGTTCTTTTACTTTTTTGGCAAGCGACTGATAATCATAAACCACCGAATTGTCATCAATGCCGATTGATGCATCTTCTCTTACCGGCTTAACAAAAAGCGGATAAACAAATCCTCTCGGCACCGATACATCCTGACCGACTCTGACAACAAAAAAATCGGCGTAAGGGATTCTGTGAAAATCAAATATTTTTTTACTGATATGCTTATCATTGCTCAAAAAAAGACCGCTGGGGGCAGAACCGGTGAAAGGGACCTTAAACATTTCCAGAAGAGCGGTTATGTTTGTTTCAAATCTGTCGTTATTTCTGAAAGTTTCGCACAAATTAAAAACCAAATCGGGCTTTTCCTGTTTAATGCCATTGGTAATTCTATCAATACTCTGATTGATGGGAAGCAAAGAAACGGAATACCCCAAATCAAGTAGAACTTTTTTAACCTGGTCAACAACAACGTCGTGAGTCGGCTGTTGATTTGGATATTCCTGATAGAAAAGAATTAGAATTTTTGTCCCCGATCTTTCCGAAATATTTTTTTGGGACTCAGGTCCGCCTAAAGATCCGGAAAACAAATCGGATATGGTTTGGATTTCTGTTTTTTTTGAAGAAATTTTTTGCAACTCCTGTTTGGTGTTTCCTTGAATATCGGACATAACATTTTATTTACTTTCATTAAGAATAACACAAAAAAATCAAAAACAAAAAATAATCTGCCACTATTCAATAATTTAAAAAAATTATTCCATTCCGAGAGTGTCACGAACTTTATCAACGACGTCTTCTATTTTCCAATCGGACTTAATCAGATAGTATGCCGGCTCGTCCTTTGCCACCGCCCAAGTTATTTTGTCGTCGGCCGACAAATTGGTCAAAATTATTATCGGCACTTTTCGTCCATAAACATTTTCCTCCCTTAATCGCCTCATCATTTCTATGCCGTCCATTTTGGGCATCATTAAATCCAACAATATCATATCGGGACGATTTTCCAGGGCCGATTTTAATCCTTCTTCTCCATTTTTTGCCTTAAAAACTTTAAAATCTTCCCTTTCTAATTTGTCAGCTAAAGCATTTAAAACCGATATCTCATCTTCAACGACTAAAATATTTTTTTGTTTTTGTTCCATATTAAATATAAAATTTATTTAATTATTTTAATTATAACATAAAAATTTTTAAAAATTAAGACAATTTCTTTTCTCCTTCTTTCTTTATCATTCCCGATATCGGTATTGAAACAAAAAACTTGGTTCCCTTGTTTTCTTCGGATTCAAATCTTATGGCACCTCCGGATTTCTCAACAATTTCCTTTACCATATAAAGCCCCAAACCATTACCGTCAGTTTCAATTTCTCTGATGTTATCGGCTCTGAAAAATTTCTCAAAAATTCTCGACTGCTGACTTTTGGGAATACCATATCCGGTGTCGGAAACCAAAATTATAATATTGTCCCCCACTTTGTTTATTTTGACATCAATTTTTCCTTCGGGTGGAGTATATTTTACGGCATTGGATATAAGATTTTGAAAAACCATCCTCATCAAATTGGGATCAATATTCAAAAGACCCACTTCTTTTTCATATTCTTCAATTATTTTTTGTTTTTTCTTTTTTATTTGATGAGACAATTCTTTAATAACGGATTTTACAATTTCAATAATATCAGTCGGTTTGGGCTCTATAGCAAAAGTTCCCAAATCTATTCTCGAAACATTCAAAAGCGACCCGACCAAATCAGTCATTCTTTTGCTGGAATTGTAAATCTCCTGTAAATAATCTCTCTGTTTTTTGTTGAGTTTTCCGACATCTTCGTCCATCAACATTTCCGTATACCAATTTATGGCGGAAAGCGGAGTTCTTAATTGATGCGAAGCGAGAGAAACAAATTCCGATTTTGATTTATCTATCGCCCGCTCTTTGGTAACATCGCGTTCTATTCCCACGAAAAACATCACATCTCCCTTTTCGTCGAGCACCGGCGAAATACTGGCAACTGCCTGATAAAATTCTCCGGACTTTCTTCTGTTTCTGATTTCTCCAAAAAATGGCTTCTTTTCGTATTTTATTGTATTCCACATTCCCTTGTAAAATTCTATAGGCATTTGCCCTCCCCATAAACGTGGGTTTTTACCGATCATTTCTTCAATCGGATACCCCGTTGTTTGCGATGCCGCTTTATTGGCAAAAATTATATTTCCATCGGTATCGGTTATAATTATATGATCGGAAGCATTTTCAACGGCAAGCTTGAACTTTTCCAACTCGGAATTTAATTTTTTCATTTTTTTCTCAGAAAGCTTCCTTTCGGTAACGTCATGGATAATGACTTGAATGGCGGGATGTTCTTCATAAATAATGGGGGCTGCCACAACCGAAACATCTATTGCAGAGCCATCTATTTTTAAAAATTTTTCATCCACCATAGGAACGGGTTCCTTTTTTTCGATCATTTCCAAAATTCTTTTTTTAACCATATCAACACTGTCTGGATGAACAAAATCCATTGTTGATTTGCCAATAATTTCATCCGAAGATTTGGCGCCAAAAATTTTAATCGCGGAATTATTGACAAAAACTATTTTTGACCCGGAATGAATAACTATCGCATCGGGAGAAAGTTCTATCATTTTTCTATATTTTTCTTCACTAATTTTTATCTCATTTTTCAGACGGATGCTGTATATTCCAAATCCTATATCATCCGCCAATTTGTTGAGTAAATTTATTTCTTCTTCATCAAAAGCATCAATTTCCGAAGAATAAATGTTTAAAGCCCCAAAAACCTTTAGACCAACAATTATGGGCAAAGCAATGGATGATGAATAACCTCTTTTTTCCGCCTCTTGACGCCACACCTCATAAGACGGATCACCTTTAACACTTTTTATAATAGAAGTCGTTTTGTTTCTTATCGCTAAACCGGTCGGACCCACGCCATACTTATTTTCCCCCCAAGAAACCTTAATATTATTCAAATAATCGGAATCAAAACCGCATTGAGCCACCGGCTTTACTGATTTTTCGTCATCATCAAACGCCTCTCCTATCCAAACAAATTTATATTTTCCGGTTTCAACAATTATTCGACATAATTTATTTAAAAACTCATCTTCATTTAAAGACCTAATCATCGCTTGATTGCTTTCACTTAAAATTTTCAAATCTCTGCCGATTTTTTTCTCTTTTTCTTCCATTTTTTTTCTTTCCGAAATGTCTCTGACAATATCAACAATAAACTTTTTTTCAAAAATTTTAAATGGCTTTACGCTCACTTCGGCATCAAAAATTTCACCATTACTGCGAATCTGTTTGGTCTCAAAAATAGAACCATCACTTATAAGCATTGCTTCAAATTGTTTGTTTATTTCTTCTTGGCTTTTGTCATAACGAATATTAATTATTTTTTTACCGATAATTTCACCTTTCGATTCTTTATAAATTTTTTCCGCCGCATCATTGCAACTGACTATTTCTTGATTATCGTCCAAAATTAAAATTGCGTCATTAGCGGCCGAAAAAATAGTTTTCCACAATTGCTCCGCCTTTTTTAAAGCATATTCGGTTTCTCTATTTTTAGTGACATCTCTTGCAACGGCAATGTTTAATCCGGGAAGATAGTTTGCTGTAGCGGTAACGTCTATATATTGTTCTTCTCCACTTATCGGATGTTTAAATATAAAATCAAATCTGACATTGCCTTGTTTAATAAATTCATCCCAAAAAGATTTATTAACTTTTTTTTCTGAAGATGAAATAAAATCAAAGATTGTATGATTTTTAATCAATTCTTCTTTGGTCATTCCGTGCATTTTTTCTCCGGCGGAGTTCATGTCAACAAAATTTCCGCTATTATCCAATATAAAAATCGGATCCGGAGCTTGATAAAAAAGTTCCTTTAATTTTGCTTCATTTTCTTGAAGAAGCTTGGTTACTTTATCAACCAAGCTGTATGCTCTTGTTCTTGCGGTTGAATACATCAGCACCAAAGAGGAAACAAAAAAGCTAATTAATATTCCAAAAATCGGAATCAAAAATACCAAAATAGTATTGGATGCCGTATTTCCAAAATCAGGAACCGATTCAAATTCAATCAACCACTGACGATTGTAAAAATTAACTTTTTGCTGTTGAAAAAATTGAAAAGGATATTTACCCCAATTATCACTCTGAAAAAAATCAACCCGATTGCCATCGGTTATATCAGCCGCTTTATAATTTATTCCACCAACAATAGAACCACCAATGATCGATCTGGCACAATTATCTATGTCGGTTACCGCCAATCCAAAACCTCTTAAAGTAGATGACGATTCAGATAAATAGTTTTGTTTATAATAAATCGGTATCAGAGAATCCACCCTGGGATGATCGCTATCCCACATTTTTTGAATTGGAGTAATTCTAATAGTAGAAAATCTATCCGATGCTTCAATTGATTGATTCAACTGATCTTGTGAGGAATAGTCAAATCCCTCAAGATTAAACGATTTGCCGTCCAAAGGAAATAAATATTTTATTATGTAATAATTTTCTTTATTTTCTTTAGGATGCAAAACAACCGGTCCAAAATCGTTTGAAAATAAAGAAACATAATCGTTGGCATTTTTTATTTCTTCAGAAAGATTGCTTTGGGGAACCTTTTTAATATATCCTATGGCATCAATACACGCGTTTTGAGCTTGAGGCTCCAATTGTTTAATATAACTTAACCATTCTTGCGGAGTAATCGGGTGTTGCATTGATTCGTAGTATCCCTTCATTCCGCTAAGCACCGAATTTCCTAAGATAATTCTGTCTTGAAAAGATTTTATGGCGCGTTGAACTTCTTGATTAAAAATATTTTTTTTGTCATAAGAAATTTGCTCCATCGTTTTTGTCCATATAAAATAAGTCGAAAAAAGAAGTAGCACAAAAACAACGGTAGGAATAATCGCTGTTTTTACATTCAATCCTTTTATTTTTTTATAAAGTCCGAACCAATTATCGCTCATAAAAAGACAATTAATACGTCCGGCTTTCCGCGACTATTTCGATTTAATAATCACGCTTTTTATTTTATCAACTATTTCATTTATCGGGTGCTGAGCTTTGACAAAATAATCTACCGCTCCCAAAGAAATGGCTTTTTTTATATCTTCATCTTCTCCTAAATTTGAAACAACTACTACGGGAATAGTTTTTAAAGAATCAACGCTTTTTATTTCCGCCAAGACATCAAAGCCGCTTTTTTTCGGTAAAACCAAATCAAGCACAATAGCATCGGGAACGAAACTTTTTGCGATACTCAAAGCTACCTCTCCGTCAGACGCTACTTTTACGTCATAGTGAAGTTTTTCAAATTTTTCCTGAAAAACTTTCGCCAGAACCTGTTCGTCTTCAACAACTAATATTTTCATAAATTAAAAAATTATTTTATATTTACAATTATACATCAATCCTCTATTTCTTCAATATTGTCGGCGACATATTTTTTTATTTTTTCCGTTGTCGCCTTCAAACGCTCAAGAGAAAACTTTATTTCTTGAATTTCTGTTTCGTCCACCTTGCCGTCGTTGTATTTGGACAAAAGAATATCTATTTCTTTTGAAATGAGATTAAAAGAGTTAACCACATCACGTTGAGCGATAATTACTTTCCCCTGGACTCTCTTCTTAGTCAAATAGCTTATATGCCAGCCGGCGAGAATGCCAAGAAAAATCAAAATTATAATGCTTATAAAAAACATCGACTGAGTAATGGAAAAACCGCCAATAACAAAGAATGGCTTTTCTTGGATATTTACCGAAATTCTTGATTCCGAACTATTGCCGGCAAAATCAAAAGCGGAAACAACTATTTTATGAGTGCCGGCATTTTGAGGAGGAAGGGTGACAGAAGTTGAGGTTGTTTTTATGGGAGCGCTGTTATCAACTACTACTTGATAAAAATCTATTCCGGAGGGTTGGTCGGTCGTCTCAAATTGGACGGTGGGATTGATGACGTCTGTGGTATTACCCTCTTTTATTGTAGCGGTAAATGGCACGGGAGGAATCGTGTCTATTGAAATTTTATAGTGAATAGCCGGTCCCCACCCGACGTCATTTTTAAATCTGACATGCAAATACCAAATCCCATCAGAAAGTCCCGAAAAAGTTTTATTATCAAAAACTCCATCCGATTGATTAGGATTGGTTAATGGTTCTTTATTTATAACTGCCGCAACGCCGGTAACGTCAGATGGCAATTTCCATTGAACAATAAAACTCGAAACCGAGTTGTACCATGAATTTTGGTCCGGATACAAAGGAACTTGAATCACCGGTTTTGACGGAATGACTCCGGTCGGAACGGCCGGTTTGACTATCTTGGGAGCTGGAATAAGTTGAGCATCCTGCTTTGTGATACTAGTTATCTGCAAATTTTGCATTGAACTCAAGACATTGGTTCCACTCCCATCACTGGCAGTAATTGCTCCATCGGTAAAATTTATATTTGCTTGTCCGGCTCCTTTAACTATAAAATTAATTCTCAAAACTTGAAGAGATTTTCCGGAAAATCCCGATGTGGAACCGGCAATGAAAGTTATTTTACCGGCATTGTTGTCTATTGTCGGATCTTGAAGCCAAAAATTGAAAGAAGAATCGGTTTTGTCGGTGCTTGTGGCTACAAGAATATCGGGAGGAAATTGGATTGTTGCCTGCACCGCGTTAATGCCGGCGCTCTCGCTGTCTACCTTAACATCAACACTGAATTTATCACCAATAACAAATTGATTTTGAGAAGCAACAAAATTCAAGGTGGCCGCTTTGGCAAAAAAAGGAACAATTACGGACAAAGCAACTAATAAAAATATAATTTTGTTTTTTGAAAATTTCATAATTTTAATTATATCATTTTTATTAAATTATTGCTGTTTTAGGGTTCTGACAAAAATGCTAAAATCCTGAACATCTACCTTTCCATCTCCGTTGAGATCATCTAATGCTCTAACTTTCGGGTCGGTTGACGTCCAACGAGAGATGAATATGCTCCAATCTTTTATATCAATTACTCCGTCGTTGTTAAAATCCATGTTGGGAGTAAATACTTTTGTTATGGAAAAAACCTGTTGCGGAGAAAAATCACTCTTAACCCCACTAGCGGTCGTTTGTCTGACTCTAACCGTATGACTTCCAAAATTCAAAAAAGCGGTATTGATAAGAATTTTGTAATTTCCTTTTGAGTCGGCGGCAGCGGAAGTGCTGGTTGAAATACTTCCATCAATTTCCACTTCAATTTTATTGCCTGCCGTAGCCGAGCCAATCAATCCAAGATTGTCTCCCCTTGTTATTGATGATCTAATCAATCCAAGCGTCGGAGAAAGAAGAATGTTGGAAATTTTAAGAAGTTGATTTGAATTTGCCAGATTGGCGTCAAAAATTTTGGTTTGAGTGGGACGATTTGAAGAATCATAGGCGACAATTCCGTAAGAGCGGGCGCCGGATTGAATATTATTAAAAAGAACATTAAACGAACCGCTCGCAGAAGCTACCGATTGTTGCTTTACTGGAATATCTCCGGCATTGCTAATAGATATAATGTTTAATTTGGCTCCGGTAAAAGCCGTACCTGAAAATTGAACTCCGGTTATAACGGGAACTATCGGCGCCGCAAAGGATCCGCCTCCATAAAATGCCGGACCGGAAGATGTATAAAATTTAATTGTTTGTGCAGAAGACGTTATTAGTCCGCTGGATGAACTGGACAAAGAAAGATTGACGATTTCGGCGGTAGAGTCGTGGATTGATATTGTCCCGACACCATTGACGATTTTAACCAATCCCCCTCCGGTGGCCGAACCGGAAACAGTCAAAATAACGCTTCCATTATAAAGCGTGTCCGTATTTCCACTATCATCCTGAGCTTTAACAACAACGGATGCGTTTTGCCCGACAAGAGTATCGCTAACCGGCATTATATTTACACGAGTAGCGACTATGGGCGCCAAAGTAACCGTAACCGAAACGGCGGCATCTTGAATTCCCGAAACTCCATTGGGAGCAGGGGTTCCATCGGACGCTGTTATAACCCAAGTTCCGGGACTTTCATCAAAATACCAAAACTGAACTGCCGATACATTATTGTTAAAAACAACAAAAGTTTCACTTCCTCCTCCCGATGCGGCATCATAAAACGCAGTAGTAGTCGCTCCAACCGACGAAGTGTAAAGATAAGCGGTTATAACTCCGGAAATTACAGGATTTCCAAATTGATCTTGACGCGCCAAATTATATCCAAGCCTAGTGCCGGCAGTCATATTTCCGGGATTGTCCAAAATAAATTTATAAACTGCGCCCGGCTGAACAATAAAAGTTTGAGAGGCATCAACGATGCCGACGGGCCCATCAGGAGAAGATGAATTATCAGAAACAGTTATTGTCGTTGTCGCCGCTTTTTCGTCATAGTACCAAAAAGGCGCCGATGAAACTCCATCGGTTATAACCAAAGAAGTTATGGCACTGCCTCCGCTGGAAGCATTATAAAAATGATATGTCCCAACGGAAGCGGAATAAAGATAAACAGAATCGGAACCGGCAATAACTAAATTTCCATATTTATCTTTTCTGGTTGCGGTAAATTGTTGTCTAACGCCGGCCGCTATCGTTCCCGGATTGTCCAAAGTAAATTGATAAATCGCTCCCGGATTAAAAATCGCGTTTTGAACAGAGGAAACATTTAACCCTGTCCCCTGAGTATCGGATAAAGATAAAATAACCGTTTCGGCTTTGTGATCGGAAACGTTAGCCTTTCCGATTCCATTAATCATAGTAATCAATCCCCCTCCGGTAGCCGAACCGGAAACAACCAAAGTAACGCTGGAAGTGGCGGAAGTATCGATATTTCCGCTATTGTCTTGAGCTTCAATAGTAACAACAGTCGGAGCATCAACGGTTCCTGTGGCTGTAGGTAAAATCACAAATTTGGTGGCAATAATTGGAGCAGCCATAA
>JAJXZH010000034.1 GCA_021780155.1 bacterium | reverse complement strand
TAATGCCTCTGTTATTTGTACACTCCGCGACGAATGGTCTATGACTTCTCTTAGGGCTCACAGCACCGGTTGTATTCATTGTAAAACCGGAAAGGGGCCTTGCACTAGTATGTATACTTATCCGAAAGCGTATTTTGCACCGTTTCTTCCCTGGGTGCTAGCACACAAACACGAGGCATTTTCCGGATTGAAGAATATGACCATAGTCAGTCCGGCTAAATGGCTCGCCGAAAGCGCGGAAAATTCTTTTCTTGGCCAGTATTCAATTAAAATAGTTCACAATGGAGTGGATACGGATTTATTTAAGCCGCTATCAGACAAGCAAAAAAATGATCTTCGCATAAAATATAATCTTCCCACAAACAAGAAAATCGTTCTCTTTTCTGCTCATAAAATGAGTGATAAAAACAAAGGCATAAATTATGTGCTATCACTTGCGCGCGAAACAGCCATCAAAAATATTTTTTTTGTTGGAATTGGAGAGATGAAGGATCCATGTATGAGTAATTTAAAAATAACCGGATATATAAAAGATGGTAAAAAACTTGCCGAATTTTATGGATTATCTGATTTATTTATTTTTCCGTCGGTTGCGGAAACATTTTCTTTGGTTTTGCTTGAAGTTATGGCGTCAGGATTGCCAGTCATAGGATTTGATATCCCTGCATTTAGAGAAATTATTGATCCACAAACTGGAATTTTGGTTCCGATTAAAAATCAATTTGCCTTGAACGAGGCCGCTTTGTCGCTTTTACAAGATGAAAATAAAATTATTGAAATGGGAATGGCTGGCAGTAAAAAAGTTTCTAAAAATTTCAGCTATCAAAATTTTATTTCTGGATATATGGAAATATACAAAAAATTATGATAATGTATTATTTATTGAATTATGAGAATACTTACAGGAAAAAAATGGAGAGAAGGTTTTTTGGATTATCGTCGAAATAAAAATGAATACAGAATTCAGGTTTTGGCATGTAAGGATTTGCAAAAAATAGAAAATCTTTATCACACGAGGCCTAAAAGTATAAAGTTGTTGATAAATTATTTTCCAGTTGTTGGACCGGTTGGTCTTGTGACAAAAGTTTGGTCAAGAATACGTGAAGATAGGCGTAATGATAAATATGTTTCTTGTGGAATAGGAAAAATCATTGAAAGTGCCGGTGATAAGAACCTTCCCGAAGGAAAGATGGTCGCTTTTGTTGCTACTATGCATCCGGCTTTGGTTGAAAGAATTGTTTTACCGAAAGATTTTATTTTTCCCGTAGACAGCGATTTTGGAATTCCTGAAATTTTACAGGATAATATTTTGTATTTGCCTTTGGGAAATGAAAAGTTGACGGATATTTGGTGGAAAGAGTTCATAGGGTGGAGCGTCTATTCCGGGACGGAGATTTCTGAAGAAAGTAGAAAAAAGCTTTTGAATGGATTAAAAAAAGAAATAAAAAATAGCGATTGGAAAAATTCTCAAAAAATTGGGATACAACAACCCGGTTTAGCTTCTGAAATTAAAGGAGAGATTTCAAAGTCGGCTTCCGATAAAAAAAGCGCCGTTTTGTTTGGTTATGGTAATTATGCAAAGATAAACATTATTCCTTACACAAGCCCTTTTGTAAATATAAAATCTGTTCATGAAATTGATCCAACACAGATATTTGTAGAAAGAAGAGTGCAAAAATGGGATTCGGCTCCATTCCCCAGAGAAAATGAAAATTATGATGTCTATTTTGTTGCCAGCTATAACCATACCCACGTTCCGATAACTTTACACGCTTTAAAACAGGGGGCTTATGTTGTGGTAGAGAAGCCGGTTGTTATGGATTATGGAGATTTAGATAACTTGGAAAAAGCGCTTAAAATAGCCGGAAGAAAACTTTTTATAGGATTTCATAAACGCTACGGAACATTTAATGATCTCGCGCTTAAAGATCTTGGTGTAGAATATGGAGAGCCAATCTCTTATCATTCAATAGTTTATGAATTGATTCAGCCGGAGTTTTTTTGGTACAACTGGCCGGTTTCAAGGAGCACATTTTTTGCTAATGGCTGTCATCAGATAGACCACTTCCTTCATCTTAATAATTTTAGCAAACCCAAAAATTTTGATATTAAATTGCTTCAGGATCATGCCGTGGAAGTGTGGATTGAACTTGAAAATGGAGCTGTCTTTACCACAACGTTTAGCGAGAAGGGAAGTATGAGGGTTGGTCCTAGGGATATCGTTGAGTTAAAGGTGCCTGGAAAAAACATTAGAATAATTGATGCGACGAGATATCTTTCTGAGGACGATCATAAAATAATTAGAAAGAAGAGAATATTCAAAACCAATAGTTATAGGGATATGTATAGGGAAATAGGCAGGAGGATAGCCAATAACGAACCGGGAGATTCAATAGAATCAGTTATGATTTCCGGTAAAATAATGCTTGACCTTGAGGAAAAACTTCAAAATTTAAAAGGTTGGGGGGATAGATATGAAAAAGCAAAAAACAGGTTTTGGAGTTATTTTCGTTAATTTTTTGTGGTCGATTAATAATTACTTTTCTCGTTTTGATTAGTATTGGATTGCAATAATTATGCGAATTCTTTTTATAACCGATTCATATCCTCCAGAAGTAAGATCAGCAGCTCAACTAATGAAAGATTTGGCTGAGGGTTTTGCCGAAAAAGGATATGATGTTAATGTAGCCACAACATATCCGCAATACAATCTTGCGGAATCAAAAATCGGAAAATTTCCCGAAATCTCGGAAGAAAATGGAGTAAAAATTTTGAGAGTCAAAACTCTGCCGCACCACAAGGTTAGTTTTATTATCAGAGGAATAGCTCAGGTTTTAATGCCTATAATTTTTTTCAGAAAAATAAAACAACATTTTATAGAAAAAATTGATGTTGTGATTGTGCATAGTCCGCCGTTGCCACTAACAATAGCGGCGCGTATGGTAAAAAAATTATATAAAGCCAAATACATTCTTAATCTTCACGATATATTTCCCCAAAACGCGGTTGATCTTGGAATTATGAATAATAAAATTCTGATAAAGATTTTTGAGCGGATGGAGAGGAATGCCTACGCAGAAGCAGATTTGATGGTCGTCCCATCCAATGAACATAAAAAGTTTATCGAAGAAAAAAGAGGGGTTCCGGGGAAAAAGATAGACGTTATTTATCATTGGATAGATAGCGGGCCGTATTTGAAAGCAACCCGGACGGGAAAGTTCAGGAAGTTATACGAGCTTGATAATAAATTTGTGTTTCTATTTGGTGGAGTGCTTGGTCCGTCTCAAGGACTCGATTTAATTATTAGAATAGCCGATAAGTTAAAAAATAATTCCGACATTGTCTTTCTTTTTGTTGGTGATGGTTCTGCTAAAAATGGTTTAATGAAAAAAGTTGAGGAATTAAATTTAAAAAATGTAATATTTAAACCATTTGTTTCTCCCGAAGAATATCCGGAGCTTGTTAAGGATTGCGATGTTGGAATTATCTCATTAAGTTCTCAAAACACCACTCCGGCAGTACCGGCAAAAATTTTGGGATATATGGCGGCCGGTATTCCTGTCGTAGCTTTTTTACAAAAAGAAAGTGATGGCCTTTTGATAATTAAGGATGCGCAATGTGGATATGGAGCAGTTTCGGATGATGAAGATGAAGCATTTGAGATAATCCTTAAAATATACAGAGATAGAAAGAAAATAGATGTCCTTGGAAAAAACGGATTGAATTATCTTTTAAAAAACATGGAAAAGAAAGTCGGAGTGGATAAATTTGAGAAACTTATAATGGATCGTTAGAGCTTGGTATTGATTCTTTGGATTTCAAATCCATTCTTTGCATTAAATTTTCATTAGATAATATAAGTTACACTGTAGTTGTTTTAAATCCCATAATTCTTTTGACTTCGCCGAGTAAAGATTCTTTGAGAAGAAAAAGGATTGAAAAATAAACAATTCCAGAAATTGCTATATTTATGATGATATTTATACCTATTATATAAAATAACGCTGTTGAGATAGCCATAATAATGCTTGCTGTGGCGATTTTTTTTACTTTGCCAAGAATATGAAAATTATTCAGTTTTTTCATAACGCTCCATAGATATACATTGATTAATATTTGTGACACCAGTGTGGCGATTGCCGAACCCTCCATCCCCCAATGGGGAATTAATAGTAAATCAAGCAAGACGTTGGCTGTTCCGCCAATAGCGGAAGATATAATTAAACTTTTTTGATGATCATAGGCAAAAATAGAGGTTGAGATAATACTTCCAGCATAATCGAATGACAAACCAATCATAAAAATTGAAAATGCTACCCATCCGGCTATATAAGCCGGACCAAAAACAAGACTCATAATTTCTTTTCCTAAAATAATTCCTCCCAATGAAAGCGGAATGGAAATCAGAAAAATAAATGAAATAATTTGTTCAAGTGTAGCTCTGAATTTTTCAGGGTCGTGTTTTGCAAATCGAGCAAAAATAGGCAATATACTCATTTGAATGACCATTGGAATCAAATAAAGTAATTGCACAATACGGATTACAGCAGAATAAATACCGACATCAGAAGCGGTTTTCATCCAGCTAATTATGAGAATATCTGTAGTGGTAAAAAGCGTTCCCAAAACACCGGTTATGGCAAATGGCCAGGCAGTTTTAAGTATAAATCCAACTTGTTTTCCAGATGATTCAGAAAATATTTTATGAAAACTTTTTCGCGAAAGCCAAATTGCCACAAATGCGCCAATGGCGGTACCTAAAGCGTATGCCTTTGAAAAAGAAAGCGGAGTTGCCGATAATCTAAGAAAAATAAAACCCAAAGTTACAATTCCGATACTTGCCGCAAGAAAAGAAGTGGCATCCCACTGCATTTTTTCTTCCGCTCTAAAGAGTGACGAAAGAAATTCGCGTATGCTGTCAAAGACAATAATTAACGCGGCAAATGGGAGAAGTGCTTTTGCTCCGGGAAGGGTGGAAAAAAGAGGGGCAATAACAATAACCGCTATTACGCTTACGGCGATAATGACCGCTTTCATAATCAGAGTTGTTGAGAAAAGCGAATGCCTTTCTTCTGGAGTTGCTTTGGCTCCTTCGCGGACTAGGACGGCATTTATTCCGGGGTCAACAAAAAGAGTAAAAAATCCGGCCAAAGTTGTGGCATAAGAAAAAACTCCATAACCGGCAGTGCCGAGAACGCGCGCTCCATAAATAACGATGGATGCCTTGATAATTCTTCCGCCAAAATTGGAAATAGAGAGCCAGATGGTGTTTTTGGCCACCGTTTGCTTGGTGGTTTTGTTTTCTAAAAGAAAGGATTTGATGCGGGAAAACATATTAGTAAATAGTAAATTGTAATCAGTAAATAGTAAATAGTAATAAGGAATTAGGAGCTGGATTCTGGATTAAATCCAGAATGACAGAAAAAAACGACAAACAAAAAATCCACACTGATGTGTAGATTTTTTATTTCTGTGTCCCCGCGAGGATGCTTCGCTATTTCACAACACAATCCTTATGATTGTGTTTTAGACACCCCTGGTTTCTAACGCTCGCCTTGCTCGCTGTTTTCCTACACGGGAGACTAAGCGTCTCCCGACCCCTCTCTATCCAATTCCTCGGTGAGACAAATAAAAATATTCTGCATAAAGCAAAATATTTTTATTTCTGTGTCCCCGCGAGGAATTGGACCTCGATTACAGCCTTCGCAGGGCCGTGTTCTATCCGTTAAACTACGGGGACAATTTGATATTTGGTATATGTTATTTTGTATATTGTATGGATAAAAAAATCAAGAAAATTATTTTTCGTCAAATCTTAGATGCTAAATAAAAAATACCAAGCTTATATCCCGATTATTTTTGAAAAAATATCAAAAATTGACGGCTCTACTTTTTTCTGGGGAAGTTTGTCCGATAAGAAATCTTTTATTTTTTCGGCATCGCCGGGATAAATTCTGATATTCAAGTTGGGACGAATTCTTTTTTTGAAAACAATAAACAATTCCTGATGTTCCGGAGAATATCTATAAATATCAAAATGGCTTATTCCCGAATAATGATACATTTCATCGTCGTCGCCGATTAGCAGGGCGTCTTGCGTAAGTTTGAACTTATAATTTTGTGGTTTTTGCCCGGAGAGAAAAATTATCGTCCCCCCCGCCATAATAACAAAAACTCCGAACAAAAAATCTTTTTGCCAGATTGAAAACAAAAGCAAAATAACAATTACCGAAAAAACAATAAGATAAAATTTGTCCGAACGCTCAATGTGATCGTGCGGTTTTATCTCCCAGACTATTTTTTCATCTGTCGTTTTTTCGTGATGTTCTATGTGTTGTGAATGATGTGCCATATTTGCATTATAACATTAAATTTCTTCAAGTGTCTTAATGCCAAGTATTTCAAACCCGATTTCAAGGACTTTGTTCAATTCTTTTATTAGCATAAGACGAGCATTTTTTCTGCCGCTGTCGGGGTCATTGAGTATTGGCGATGACTCGTAAAAACTGCTTGCCTGATTTGCCAGAGAAAAAAGATATTCACAAATGTGGTGCAAGGACGAGTCGTTTTTTGATTGTTCGAAAACATTTTCAAATTCCAATATTTTTTTGATAAGTTCCAGGTCTTTGTTTTCAAGCAGAAAGACATCGGCTTTTTTTATTCTACCGGCCTTTTTTAATATCTTGGAAAACCTGGCATAAGTATAATTCAGGTAGGGAGCGCTGTTGCCGTTAAATGACAACATTGATTCCAAGTTAAAAATAATTTTTGTCATTCTGCCGTCTTTGAGAAAAAAATATTTTAGGGAATTGATGGCAATGTCTTTGGCTATTTTTTCGCGTTTTTCTTGAGGGACATCTTTTCTTTTTTGATCTATTATTTTTTGGGCGGTTAAAATTGCTTCGTCAATTATTTCTTGGGCGGGTATTATTTTTCCTTCGCGGGTGGATAGTTTTTTGCCGTCGGCGCCGACTATTAATTCGTATTTAACATGCTCCAATTTTTCCGAAGGAATGCCCATCAATCTGGCGATGGCAAAAAATTGTTGGAAATGAAGCGCTTGCTCGTTGCCGACAACGTATAAAATTTTGAAAGGATTATATTTTGCAAGGCGATATTTTAAACTGGCGATCTCTCGAGTCATATAAATAGTGGCGCCATCGCTTTTTTGAATCATTGCCGGGGGGAGATTGAAGGCATCCAAAGGAACTATCCAGGCGCCTTCGCTTTGTTTTATCATTTTGTCCGACTCCATTTCTTTTATTATTTTTGGAATCATTGGCGAGTAAAAACTCTCTCCGATTTCTTTATCAAATTTTTTTATATCCAAAAGGCGATAGAGGCGATTGAATTCTTTAGTGGATTCTTTTAAAAACCAATTTAAGAGTTTCAGATTTTCTTTGTCGCCTTCTTCCATTTTTTTAAATTCGGACTGGGACTCTTTTTCCAATTCGGGATTTTGCTCCGCTTCTTTGTGAAATCTTACATAAAGTTCCAATAATTCTTGAATCGGATTTTTTTCCACCTTAATTTTGTCGCCCCATTTTTTATAAGCGCAAATTAAACTGCCAAATTGAGTCCCCCAATCGCCAATATGATTCCAACGGATTACCTTATATCCCAAAAAATCATATAAATTTGCCAAAGCATCTCCCAGGATGGTGTTTCTTAGGTGACCGACATGCATCGGTTTGGCGACATTGGGCGAGGAATATTCAATAATAATTTTTTCTTTTTTGGCCGTCTTAAAATCTTTGGCCGACATCTTTGTTAGAGCGAAGAGGGCTTTGGAAAAATAATCGGTGGTAAAATAGAAATTTAAAAATCCTCCTCCGGCAATCTCCACTCTTTCAAGAAAAATCGGCGTTTGAGATTCAATCAGCGCTTTTAGATAACCGGCAATTTCCGTCGAAGACATTCTAAACGCTTTGGATAGCGAGAAGGCGACATTTGAAGAACAATCTCCGAATGCCCGGTTGTTTTTGAAATCAATTTCAATAGGAACGGAGCCGGCATCAACATCCAAAACTTTGTCTTTTGAAAATTCTTTGACGGCGACGGAAATCAGATTGGTTATATATTTTTTTGGAAATTCAAACATAATTAAAGAATACAGCGATGGAGTTTTTTTATCAATCTAGGTTGTGTTATAATAAAAAAAATAAAGAAGAAGTGGCGAGAAAATTTACGATTAAAAATCAATAAATAATATGAGAATAATTCAACAAAATGATAAGCTACTCGTTTTAAAGAAGAGTAAAACTTTTCAAATGATTCTTGGTTCGGCGATGTCGGCTTTTGGTATAGTTTTTTTCATTGTGTATACGTATTCTTCGGGATTTAGTTTATCGGGCGCCGCGCCTTCGCTGGTGATATTTATTGTGGGAATCTCGATTGTCATTTTTAGCAAAGATGAAACGGTGTTTTTTGATAAAGACCAAAATAAAATGTCTATATTAAGAAAGGGATTAACCGGTTCAAAAAATACGGACTATGTTTTGGGTGATATTATGGGAATTGAAGTTGTTGAAAGATATGTTTCGAGGAGCAGCGCTTCTACAATAAATTCATCAGTCAATAATTCGATGAATACCAACAGAGCTCCCGAGAGAGTTGAGGACTTTATTGTTGTTATGAAAAATGGAACAAGAATCATTCTTGATACTTCCGGTTCGTCAAGTGTTGAGTTTTCGGGAATTTCATTACCGATGGGGTCAATTGGTTCGGCGCCGGCGGATGTTGCTGCTTCTTTTCTGGGGGTTCCGGTTAATCACATATCTGCCTTTGGAGATGTTTATAAACAATAAAATAAATTTTTTGAGCTAAAAAACGAGGTGTGTTTTTATTGATTTTTTGATTTTAAAATCTTCCATTTTTGTGGAAGATTTTTAAAGGCATATTTTTATGGATAAAATTTTATACCGATGACGCTGATCCTTTCTTTTCAAGTTTACCGGAAATAAATATCATCCAGATAGCGGAAAGTCCTACCAGCAAATAAACTATGGTGCTGATAATGCCTCCTCCAAAAACGGCTTGAACCAAATCAAAACCGGCTGCTCCAACTAAACCCCAATTGAGTCCGCCAATAATGACAAGCACCAAAGCGACCCAATCAATAGCGCTTAATTTCATATTTTTATTTTTGTTTTTTTACGCTTTCGACCTTGTTATCAAAAAGCGTTTTGCTATTTTTATATATTTTAGCAAGTAGAATATATTATACAAGGAGTTTAATGGGTCATTTTTTGGCTATATAGTTTGATTTTGTGCTGTTTATTGGTGTGTTATAATGGAGATATGGCAGAGTCGTGTATTAAAAGGTTCAAGATTGACGCGAAATATCAACGAGAATTAATTATTGGAGGTTTAGCAATCAGAAGAGAGGGCATAGCGGATGCGTCTAAAAATTTGAATATTTCAGAAAGAACTTTGAGGGATTGGATTAGGGGGAAATTTACCGTTACTGATAATGGATTTAATTATTTTCTTTGTGGAAGAAATAAATTCAAAGAATATGCGAAGTCAATCGATAAATATTGGTATGTAAAAAAGGGAGCAAGGCTTGGCGGTTTGGCAAAATACAAAAAATACGGATATGTTTCTGAAAATGAAGACAAAAGAATCACTGGCTGGAGAAAATGGTGGCAACGAGAAGGATTTAAAAAATATAATTTTATTGGAAAAACCAAATCCTTTAAACTCCCAAGATTAGACGAACAACTCTCGGAACTAACGGGAATTATTTTGGGAGATGGAGGGCTTTCAAAATATCAATTAGTTGTAACTCTCAACTCGGAAGATGATAGAGAATATAAAAATTACGTAAGCCGTCTTATAAATAAGAAATTTGGAGTTAAACCAAAAGAATATTTTGATAAAAAAGCAAGAGCAGTAAATTTAGTTGTGTCTAGAAAATTACTTATTGATTATTTGGTCGGGAAAATTGGATTGGTGCGTGGAAATAAGACAAAAAATCAAATTTCTGTACCAGAATGGATTACGGATAGCCCAACTTTAAGCAAAAAATGCGTGCGAGGTTTAATAGATACGGACGGAAGCGTTGTAATTCACAGATATGACGTAAACAAAAAGACATATTCATATAGAAAAATTGATTTTGTAAGTGCGTCAAAGCCGTTGGTTGATTTTGTATTTTTAACTCTTCTTGATTCGGGTATTAAAGCCAGAATGTTTAAGGACAGACATGTTTGGATTGATTCTATAGAATCTGTAAAAAAATATTTTGATATAATTGGAAGCAGCAATCCCAAACACTTGATGAGGGCTAATAAATAGAGTAGGATTTTCTAGTAAGTTGGTTGATGAGGAGAGGTGCTAGAGCGGTCGAATAGGACACGGTGCTAACGTGTTAGGCTCGCAAGGGCCTCGTGGGTTCGAATCCCACCCTCTCCGCAATAAAATAAAAACTTCCGAAATGGAAGTTTTTGTTTTATGGTGAAAAGGACGAGGTTTGGGATTCGAATCGGAAGGGGTCGGGAAACTTGTAGTTTCCCGTATAGGAAAAAGCCCGCAGGGCGTCAAGAAACCGAGGGTTTCTTGGGAGGAGCGAAGCGACGACGTGAGATTCCCACCTCGCAATAAAAAGTCGGTGCCTAGACCAATTCTACGCGACGGCGTAGAATTGAGTCGAAGGAGAATCCCTGTCCCCCAGCCACTTTGAGATAGGTTCGGATTCCGAGGAGCACTAAATTCTATAAGACTAAAAACTATGGCCAGATTCAATAAACAAGAGCTTGCAACGAGATTTTTTGTAGATG